>NZ_DAMAUC010000021.1:0-78908 GCF_032079385.1 Anaerocolumna sp. | reverse complement strand
CTGAGTTCTCTACACCCCTCCATGCAAAGCGTCCTACTGCAACAAATTTTTATTTCCCAATTATTTAAGTGAAAATATCAGAAAAGAAGAAATGGTAATAGAATGCGGAAATAATACTATTGGCTTTTCCCAGTGTAAATGCCAAGTAGAAGAATTTATACTCTAATATGGAATATTTGTGATTGTAATCTAATAGGGATGCCTTTATGCTATAACCGTAACGTTACAGGAAATACGGACAGAGGAGGCAAAATGTTAGAAAAGAAAAAAACAAAGAATAGAGTTAAGAAGAAAAAAAGTTTAGAAATAATTACGAATAAATGGTTATATCTTATGTTCTTGCCGGTATTTATATGGTACTTGTTATTTGCTTATTTGCCAATGGGCGGGATGGTAATCGCCTTTCAAAAATACGATATCGTAAAGGGAATCTTTAAAAGTGCATGGGTTGGATTAACCAATTTTAAAATCCTGTTTACAGATCCATATTTTCCAAGATTATTTAGTAACACACTTTTACTTAATATATTTGGATTGATATTTGGATTTCCATTACCTATTATACTTGCAATTGCATTTAATGAAATCAGAAGGAAGAAGTTTAAGAAGATAACCCAGACAATCAGCTATTTGCCTTACTTTATTTCCTCAGTAGTGGTAATGTCCATGGTAATTCAATTTGTTTCAAATTCAGGTTTAATTAATATGGTATTAAATAAGTTAGGACATGAAAGCATTAATTTTTTACAGATTCCGAAATATTTTAGAACTATATTTATTACTACAGGAATATGGCAGGGAACAGGATTCGGAGCGATTATATATATGGCTGCACTTGCAGGAATCTCTACAGAGCAATACGAAGCAGCCACTGTAGATGGTGCAGGAAAGTTTCAAAAAATGCTTTATATAACTTTGCCAGGGTTAGCTCCTACCATTGTAATTATGTTACTGATTAATTTAGGTTCCATTCTTAATGTGGGTCATGAACGTATTATCCTTTTATATAATCCTGCTATTTATGAAACAGCAGATGTGTTTAATACTTATGTATATCGGGAAGGACTTGCAAACAGACGTTATAGCTATGCACAGGCAATGTCCATTTTTCAGAATACCGTAGGATTTGTATTAGTGTATCTGGCAAATAAAATTACCAGAAAGTTAGATGGTACAACTTTATGGTAAGAAGATATCAGGAGAGCAAATTTGTGCTGACGCCCAAGTTCGCAGGAGCAGCAGAATGGGGGATTTTTCATGAAACAAAAAATGGGATTTAGTGAAATTGTATTTGTAAGTATTTGTTACATAATAATTATATTTGTTTGTGTTGTAACCTTATATCCCTTCATTTATTTAATATCGGCATCCTTTAGTTCAGCTACCAGTGTAATGAAAAACGAGGTAGTACTGTTTCCGAAGGAGTTTACTACAAAAGCCTATCGGGTGGTAATGGAATACAAAGGGATTTGGTTATCTTATTTAAACACAATATTTTACACCCTTTTTGGTACTTTGCTAAGTTTGACTTTGACTATTTTAGCAGCTTATCCTCTGTCAAAAGAGAGATGGGCACCAAGAAAAGCCATGAGTTTGTTTGTTGTTTTTACCATGTGGTTCGGGGGAGGTATGATTCCTTTCTATTTAGTTATGAGAGGACTTAACTTATTGGATTCCCGGCTTGGAATTCTTCTATACCCTGCAATCAGCGCTTTTTATGTTATCATTTTTAGAACTCATTTTCAAAGCTTGCCAGCTTCATTGGAAGAATCAGCAAAGCTTGAAGGGGCAAATGATGCTCAGATTCTTATGAGAATCATCATTCCTCTTTCAAAACCGATTATGGCAGCGGTAGCTCTTTATTATGCAGTAGGTCGTTGGAATTCTTACTTTTGGGAGATGTTGCTCCTTAGCAGTAATAAAAAATTTCCTGTTCAGGTATTATTGCAGAGAATCATTATATCCAGCCAATTAGGTCAGGATATTGCAAAAGCTCTGACCAGAGGAGAAGCAAGTATACCTACTACCATTAAATTTGCGGCTATTGTAATTACAACAGTGCCAATTATATTAATCTATCCTTTCTTACAGAAATATTTTGTAAATGGAGCGTTGGTCGGCAGTGTAAAAGAATAATAGGTACACATCTTCATTGAATCATAAAAGTATTAAAATAGAATCTTAGAGGAGGATTATGAAAATGTTACAATCTAAAAAAAGATGGATCAGTATGTTTTTGGTATTGGTATTATGTATTAGTATGCTTGCAGGATGCGGCAAGGGAGGTACCGGTAATGGAGGAAAGAAAAATGATTCCGTACAGACCGGTCAAGATGGAGGGAATAGTACGGAACCGGTAGAAATATCCATGTTTGTGCCCAGCCGGTTACCAGAAGCACTTATGAATGAGAACACTTTAACTTTTAAAACTTTGGCAGAAAGACTGAACCTCAAGTTAAATATTGAATCTGTTGTTCATAGTGAATCAAAGGAAAAATTTAGTGTCATTATATCTGGTGGTAAGTATCCGGATGTTATGTCAGGTTCTGTAAGAGATATTAATACCTTTGGTATGTCAGGTGCTTTTATTCCTCTAAATGATTTAATTGAGGAACATGCTCCGAATCTAAAAAAATATTTATTAGACAATAAAGAAGCTATGGCTCAAGTGGCTGCAAGTGATGGAAAGATTTATGTTATTCCTATGCTATCTGCAGTTCGCACTGCAATGGGCTATAATATTCGTCAGGACTGGCTAGATGATTTAGGTTTAGAGGCTCCAGTTACTATTGATGATTGGTATAATGTACTAAAAGCATTTAAAACAAATGATTTGAATGGCAATGGAGCTGGTGATGTTACACCACTAATCTTAGACCGTGCTTGGGAAAACTATTATATGAGCTTTGCGGATGCTTGGGGAATTGAATTAAACCCTAATAACGATTACTGGATGGCAAAGGATGGAGAGGTTGTATTTGCTCCAATTTTACCTGAAACAAAAGAATACTTAGCAACTATGACAAAATGGTATCAAGAAGGGTTAATTGATAATGAATTTATTACCCGGGAAGATACAAACAATTATCATATTTTAAATAATAAAGCAGGAGCAACTTGCTATTGGACCGGTTATGTTGCAGCTCAAAACTATAACAATGAAGTATTAGCCAATGACTCTGATACGAATTGGCAAGTAATTCAGCCACCAGTATTAACTGCAGGGCAGGAACCAAGAACCTTTAGTCAACAGGCAGTAACAGTAAACTATGGTTGGGGAATTTCAAGTTCAGCAAAAAATGTAGTTGATATTATTAAAATGTTTGATTATGTATACAGTGAGGAAGGTTCCTTATTATTTAATTTTGGTATTGAAGGTGAAAGCTATGAAATGGTTGACGGAGAACCAAAATACATGGAATCCATCCTGAATAGTGAAGGTGGAACCATACTTTATAGTAGATTAAATGGTCTTCAAGCTATAATAGGTATGAGACAAATGCCAGAATATGAAGCAGCTTCCTGCATCAATGATGATGTAAGAAAACAGTTATTTGATTATGTTGAAAATGATTATTTCTACCCATTTAACCCTGGCTTAACATTAACAGAAGCAGAGGAAGAAATCTATTCTGTTAAAATGAGTGCGATTAATACATATGTGGAAGAAGAATTAATAAAGTTCTTTATTGGAACCAGACCAATTGACGAGTTCGATAGTTTTGTACAAAGAGTAAAAGAATTAGGAATTGATGAAATGACTACTTTAAAGAACCAGGCTTATGAAAGATACCAGTCTATTGCACAATAATACAATGAAATAGCAGTTAAATTTTAGCTGCTGCAAATATAGGGGGATATTGCATATTTGTTTATTTTGCAACATCCCCTAATTGATGATGGGGATGGGGGTAGGAATTCGTATAGGACAAAAGGAAGGGAAACGGAATGATAAAATTTGGAACAGGTGGTTGGAGAGCCATTATTGGTGAGGAATTCACCAAGGATAATGTTACTTTATTGGCTCAGGGGATTGCATTATATATAAAGAATAAAGATGAAGAAGAGAAAGACGAAGCAGGATTTATAGTGGGATATGACAGAAGGTTTTTATCAAAGAGAGCCGCCATGTGGTTTTGTGAAGTTATGGCGGCCAATGAAATTACGGTCTATCTCATTCGGGATATCGCACCTACTCCATTGATTATGTATACAGTGGATGATTTGAAACTAAAATACGGAATTGCTGTAACAGCAAGTCATAATTCTTATGACTACAATGGAATTAAGCTGTTTGCAGGAGGGGGCAGGGATGCTTCCTTAGAGACAACAAAGGAAATTGAGAACATAGTGAATGGATTGACTTTAAAGGATATTAAAGAGATGGAATTTGAAGAAGGAATCAACCTTGGAAAAATCAAAGAAATAGATCCCTTTAATGATTATATTGATAATATTCTGCAAGATATTGATGTAGGCAAGATCAAGGAAAAACGTTTAAAAGTTTTACTGGATCCTATGTACGGTGTGGCAAAAACCTGCCTTCAAACTGTTTTAATTTCTGCAAGATGTTCCATAGATGTTATAAATGACAGACACGATCCTTTATTTGGAGGAAGACTTCCTTCCCCTTCTGCCGAAACTTTAAATAAGCTAAGAGATATGGTAGTAGACAGAAAATATGATTTAGGAATCGCAACGGATGGAGATGCAGACAGACTGGGTATCATTGATGAGAAGGGTAATTTTATACATCCCAATGATATTTTAGTTCTTTTGTATTATTATCTTTTAGAATATAAAGGTATAAAAGGTGGTGTGGTGCGAAATATCGCTACTACACATCTGTTAGATCGAATTGCCAAAGATTATGGGGAAGAATGCTATGAAGTTCCGGTTGGTTTTAAACATATTAGCCAGGGAATGGAGGAACATGGAGCCATTATAGGAGGCGAAAGTAGTGGAGGCCTTACCATTAATGGGCGTATTCGTGGAAAAGACGGTATTTATTCTGCCAGTTTAATAGTAGAGTTAATCTGTGTTACAAATAAAAAGCTATCTGAGTTATTGGAGGAAATCCATAATAAGTATGGAAAAATGTATATGGAAGAAAGAAATTATGCCTTTTCCCAGATGAAAAAAGAAGAATTGTATCATCTTTTATTTGTGGAAAAGAAGCTTCCTAACTATAAACAGCCAATTAAGAAGATAAGTTATGAGGATGGAATGAAAATCTATTTTGAAAACGATGGCTGGATTATTGCACGTTTTTCAGGAACAGAGCCTGTGTTGCGAATTTATGCAGAGATGGAAAGCAGCCTGGAGGTTTCTAAAATAGCAAATGAAATGGAGCAGTTTTTAAATTTAGAGTAGCCCTAAATAAGATGGATATATGGGAAAACGAATAATCTTAATCATTTCCCAACAATGGATAAGGGAAATACTAATCTCAAAACCTAATTAAAAAATATGTAAATTCAAAAGCATTACAAGGATTTTGAGGTTTAATTGAGATAAGTATAAGAAGAAAGGACGGAAGCTGTGACGGACTATTGGAATCAAATTGAAAGTTATTCAAAGGAATATAGACAGATTATTACACACGGAAAAGAACACATAAGGGAGCATACAAAAAAAGAGCATATAAAAAATGAGCATACAAAAAAAGAGCATGTAAAAAATGAACTTCCGGGAAATACATACTTTCTAAATGATGGAAGTATTTTGTGTATTCCACGTATGGATGGAGATAATCGATTTCCCTATGGAGAGAATGGGTTTAATTTTTGGGCTTATGCTTCTGGCTATATGCATGCCAATGAAGGACTTTTTTCTCCTTTTTTAAGAGCCAAGGAAGGGCAGGAGCCGGGAATTGGTTTTTTTGCAGGGATAAAAGAAAAAGATGATTATGATGTGCTTTCTCTTTTGGCAGTTCCTATGCTGGATGAAAGCAAATTTCATGGTATTGATAGATATACGGTGTTTAATAAGACCTGCGCCTACTATATAACAGAGGCAGATAATATGCGATTTGCCCTTCGAGTATTTGTAGATGAAACAAATCATATGTATTTTTCTCTATTAACTGAGAATCTTAGTAAAGAGGATAAGGAATTATATCTATCTGCCTATTTAAATCCTTTTCTATGTAATAGTGTCTATGAAACATCAGAAAATAGATGGTTTCGAAAAGGAGAATACATAAAAGAAGATAAGGATTTATTAGGTAGATTTGTATTTAGTATCAATGAAGATTTATCCAGAACCTTATCTGTTACCAATTATGGAGTGGTTAATCAAGCTATTACCTTAGAAGGAGGGAATCGTCTTCTAAAAGAAGAAGCCACCACATCAAGATATGAATATGTGGGAGGCTCCTATAGCAGTTTACATTCTTCTAAGCCCTTAAAGCAAGGTAATTTTCAGAATGAAAAGCATATTACGGCCTTTAATGATATAGCTATAGCAGGTGAGATGTTACATTTTAAGGCAGCTCCTCTTTCGTCAATTCGTGTGGACTTAGAGCTTAGTTACCTTGTTCATTCCCATAATGCTGAGGATTATAAAGGTTTAATCAGAAAATTACAACCAGAATATATAGATGCCATGGTAAATGGAAATAAGGAGAAAGAAGAAGCTGATAAGAACCTTTTAGATGTTTCCTTTGGAAAAGGGATTAGGGAAGATTATAATGAATCAGTTTTTACATATTTTTTCGACTATTTAAAGAAACAGGTAGAGTTCTGCTCTTTGATAAAAGGCTATGTACAGTTATCGGAAGGTTCCTTAGTTGGAATTCGAGATGTATTTCAAGCATTAGAAGGAATGCTTTTCTTTAAGCCGGAACAGGCTAAGAATAAGATATTAGAAGCTTTAAGTTTTATTGATCCCAGCGGCCGGTGTCCCAGACAGTATTCTTTACCCATTAATGAACATGCAATGCCGGTAATGGATTTAAGACAATTTATCGATCAGGGTGTTTGGGTGATTAATACGATTATTAATTACATAAAGTTCACAGGTGATTTTAGCATATTAGAAGAAAACTGTGGATATTATGAAATCGTGGATGATAAGAGAAGGATTGTTAAGAAAAGTGAGATTCATGATAGTGTTCTGTCTCATATGCTGCGTATTATGGGATATTTGATACATAACCAGGATAAGATAACGGGATGTATAAAAGCCCTCTTTGGGGATTGGAATGATGCTCTGGATGGATTAGGGGTAAGTATGGACGGCCAGGAAGAATTCGGAAACGGTGTTTCTGTAATGGTGACTTTGCAATTTTATCAAAATCTACAAGATATGATTGAACTTTTAAATTTGCTGTCTTATGAGAAAACCCTTATAGAAGAATATGAAAAGGTAATGGAAACTATAGAAAAAGGTCTTAAAGAGCACGCAGTTATAAAAAATAAGGAAGGCGAGCTTCGTATTGTTCACGGATGGGGGGATAAAAAATCCTATTATGTCGGTAGCTTTTGCGATCCGGATAATGCTTCCAGACATGGTTTAACCTCCAATGCTTTTTGGGTTATCAGTGGCATGTATGAGAAGAATAGAACGATGAAAGAAACTATACTAAATGCTTTTGCCGCCTTAGATTCGCGATTTGGTCTTAAAACCTTTGAGCCTTATTTCTTACCGGGAACACCGGAGGAGTCCCAAGGAAGAGCACTTAGGGAAACCCAAGAAAAAGCTCTTGGGTTTGGACGTATTTACAAATTACCACCGGGAACGGCTGAGAATGGAGCAGCATACATCCATGCAAGTGCATTTGGAATTATGGCATTGTTTATGATGGGAGAGGCAAAAGAAGCATGGGAGCAGCTGATGAAAATACTTCCATTTACCCATGAGAAGGTATCTTGTTCTCCTTATGTTATGCCTAATTCATACGGAGATAATGTAAAACTAAATATCGATGGAGAATCTATGCAGGACTGGCAGACAGGAAGTTCTAATGTTGTATTTAAGATAATTCTTAGATTCGTATTTGGTTTTCAGCCTGAGTATCAGGGATTTTTTATTCAGCCTGCCAATTGGATTCCTTTTAAAAATTATGAGGTGGATATGCTATATCAGGGAAAGCCTTTACATATTACCTATGAGAATAGAGGCGTGGGAAAACGTAACTTTTTAGTAAATGGTAAGTCTGGAGTGACTATATTTGATAATGTTATGAATATAGAGAAATTGTGGGTTGATAAAGAGAATCTGGAGGGTGATATTAAGATTATTATTATAGATTAATTTCTTATAATACAGGTTGTTACCCCTTTAGTATATTTCGGTTATGTTGCAGTCTAATGGTAGAAGAAATTAGAAAAATGGATGAATAAAGTATCTTTTAGAAAATTTAGGAGAGGCAGGAGTGTTTAGATGAAAATTCATTTTAAAGGTATAAGCAAAAAGCAAATGGATGCAATTGAGGAAATAAAAGAACTTCTTGGGATTGAACTAGATACGAAAGGGATTTTGGTTACTGTCTTAAAAGGTAATAAGGATATAAGAATAAAAGAAGAACAGGCAGGTTTTATTTTAGAATATGGAAGAGAGCATCAGTTCATCCGGGCAGTGGGACTTTTAGTGGAGAGCTTAAAAAACAACAAAGATCCTGGACTGCTAGAAGTACCTATTTATGAAAATCTTGGTGTCATGATTGACTGCTCACGAAATGCGGTTCCCAAAAGGGAAGCTTTTGGCAGTTTGGTAAAACATCTTGCATTAATGGGATATTCCACAATTCAGCTTTACATGGAGGATACCTTTGAACTGGCTAAATATCCTTATACAGGTTATCTTAGAGGAAGATATTCAGGGAAAGAGTTAAAAGAAATGGATCATTATGCTTCTATCTTTGGAATAGAGGTAATTCCGGCAATCCAAACCCTGGCACATATGGATCAGGTTTTAAAGTGGGGGGCCATGGAGGAATTAAGGGATGTTGGAGATATTTTTCTCATTGATAGTGAAAAGACTTATGAATATATTGAAGAAATAATTAAGACCATGTCAGAATGCTTTGTGTCAAAACGAATTAATATTGGTATGGATGAAGCGGATATGGTTGGCCTGGGAAAATATTTAGACAATCATGGATATGTAGACCGTATGGATCTTATGATAAAGCATATGAATAAGGTAGTGGAAATTACTAAAAAATATGGTCTGGAACCGATGATGTGGAGCGACATGATATTCAGACTGTTGAACAAAGGCGAATATTATGCGGCGGACAGTGTTTTTGAACAGGATATGGTTAAGAAAATTCCTGATAATCTATCTTTTGTGTATTGGGATTATTATTCGGAAGATAAGAAAACCTATGATGCTATGATAGAGAAACATCTGGAATTTAGTCCTAATATTATATTTGCTGGAGGCGCATGGAGATGGAGTGGATATTCTCCCAATAGTCATTTTAGTGAAAAAGTTGGACGATGTGCCCATGAAAGCTGTAAGGAAAAGGGAATTAAAGAAGTGCTGATTACTTTATGGGGAGATAATGGGTCTGAGTGTTCTTTCTTCTCTATCTTACCTGCTTTGGCTATGTGGGCGGAACATTGTTATAGGGATAAAAGCGATAATCTTCATATGAAGGAAAGATTTAAAACTTGTGTGGGTATGGAATATGAGGATTTTATGAATCTGGATCTTTTAATGCTGACACCGGATAATGAAGGCTCTGGCAGAGTAGTTCTAAATCCCCCTAAATATATTTTTTATCAGGACATCTTACTTGGGCTTTTTGATAAGCATATTGATGGAGATGCTTATAGAAAGCATTTTCATTACTGTATGGAGAGTTTCAATGGTATGAGAAAAAGAAATGAAAGCTTTAACTATATTTTTGAAACCCAATATCAAATGGCAAAAATATTAGAACTAAAGTGTGTGGCAGGAATTGAACTAAGGGAAGCTTATAAAAAAGGAGATAGAGAAACATTAGAAGTTTATGCATCAAAATTACTTCCTAAGCTAATAGAAGATATTAAGGAATTTCTGGCAGTTTTTCATGTGCAATGGTTAAGGGAGAATAAAGTGTTTGGTCTTGATAATATAGACTTGCGTATTGGCGGATTGATACAACGTGTTTCTACTGCTAAATTGAGGATTGAACAATATCTGAATCATGATATTGAAAGGATTGACGAATTAGAGGAAGAATTACTTACCTTTGCAGGAGAAGACGAGGGAAGTCCAACCCGTGTTTCTTATTGGCATTACATGGTTACCCCATCTATACTTAGTCATATTTAAAACTTTCGAATGGATTATGATAAAAGTAATTCAAGAAAAGGATGAAAAAATGTAGAGAAAATTATTTTATTGAAAGAGAAAAGTAATAATATCAATGGGGTCATGCATTTAACAAATCCTAAAAATATTAGATAAGGAGAGCGGAGAATGAAAAGTATGAAAGAAAAGACTTACAAAGCTATACTAGCAATAATATTAGCAGCCATTATGTTAGTAACTTCTGGATTAACACCTGTCATAGCCAAAGCATCTAACCTTGTAGTAAACGGAGATTTTGAAGGACCCTTCGATAATAAGGATGGGGGTGCTTCTGCCTTCATCACCGGTTGGGATAGAGATCTTGATGGGGATAGTGATGGTATAGGGCAAACAAAAGTGAATGTATCAACCGGAATAGACGGTTCTAATTCAATTAGAATCGGTAAAGGCGAAGGGGGTAGGGGACAAATTATAAATAACATACTTGAAGGTGTCGAGTTTACTCTATCTGGTTGGGGGAAAGTAAGCAAAAATGGAGAGATTGGTTATCTAGGTGTGGATTGTCTTAATAGCGAAGGAAAGAAGCTTCCCGGAGGTAAATTCGGAGTTGAATTTACCACTACAAAGTACATAGAAAAGACTCGAACCTTTAAGACTGTATCGGGAACAACAGCAGTGCAAGTGTATGTTTACAAGAATCCTTCTGCTAAGGGGAAAGAAACTTATGCATATTTTGATAATATAAGCCTTGTACAAAACGGTGTGGCTGCACCTGAAGAAATATTTCTAAAAAACGGTAGTTTTGAACAAGACAAGGATCATTGGGAGGACTGGGGAAATACATTTGTAGTAACAGATACAGTGGCTAAAGGGTCCAAAGCAATTAAACTTCTTGATGATGGGGGGATGGGCCAGATTATTGAAGAAATAGACTCAGGCAAGACTTTTGAAATAATTGGGTTTGGAAAGGTGGATGTAGCAGGAGAAGCCGCCATACTTGGTGTGGACTGCTTTGATGGTACGAATCCAAAACCTTTTAAAAAATTTGGTATTGAATTTACGACTACAGAGTATGAACAGAAGTCACTAAAATTTACAATACCGGAAGGAACAGTAATGGTGCAAGTTTTTATTTATAAAAATCCCGGAGAGGGTGCTGCATACCTCGACGATATTGAACTTAAAAGAGGCGGTGGTGAGATATCAGGTCCAGGTGTTATTACGGCTGTAAAACCGGCGGACTACGGTGTGTTTTATGATGATTTTACCAATGGATTAGACCCTGCAAAATGGCTGATCGGAAAAGCTCAATGGGGTGGGGCAGATGTAAACGGTGGTGTTATACCTGAAAATGTCACTGTTAATAATGGAATTGTAGAAATTACCGGACGTGGCGACTTATATGAGGGAGAGATTAGGGGAATTACCAGGGAACCCTCCGGCACTCTATCACAAAGAAGTAATGGAAAGAGAACAGGCGGTGTAATTACTACTAAGGACTTCTATGGCTCAGGCAGATATGAAGTCAGAGCTAAGGTGCTTCCCCAACTTGGAGCGTGTTCGGCATTCTGGACCTATTTCAATGACGGTGAGAAAAATCATGAAATAGATATTGAAATGCCTGGAGAACAAAAGGGTGACAAAGCAGTTAATAAAGTTATGACTACAACCTGGGTAGTTGAAGATTACAATAAAACTTCTGTAGTGGATACACCGGCCCTCTTCGGAACAGAACATGGAATAACGGATGGAGAATGGCATACTTACCGTTTTGACTGGCATACCGATCCGGCGGACTTAAGGGTAGATTTTTATATTGATGATGTGAAGGTATATACAAGCAGGGACAATATTCCTTATGCAGCCGGAAGATTTTGGCTGGGAGTTTGGTTCCCTGACAATTGGGCAGGAGTTCCTAATTTTGATACTGATAAGATGTTGATTGATTGGGTTAGAATAACACCTTTTAATGAAGCAGGGGATCAGTGGTTAAAAAATTACGATAGTACATGGGCTGATTTAACTGAATATCCTCCTATGAGTGGAATTGCTGATGTAGAACCTATTAATAAACATAATTTTGTTTATATGCACATAGCTGAAATGAATGAAAAAAGAGCATTTACTGATAAATCAATAAGGGATTTTGTGCAGCAGTTGGAAGACTTCGCTATAGAATACCAGTTTTGTGATGTGGGATTTTTTGATGCGAATGGAAAGATGCCGCAAACAGAAGCTGATATTGCATTGACGCACCAATGGATTGAAGGCTCAAAAAAGTTCAAACCAAATCAGAAGATTATAGCTACTATTAATGGTTCACTATGGGATCATGTTATAAAGTCAGAAGAAGTCAGACAGAGTATAGCGGATGAGTGTGCCAGATTGATTACTGAATTCAAGTTCGACGGAATACAGGTTGATATGGAACCTTTTAGAAAGGAATACAATAAAGATCTGATCGACTTACTTCAAAAAATCCGCAGGGCAATTGGAGAGGATAAGCATTTATCCATAGCTACAACGGCCTTGGAAATGTATATACCACAGGAAGCGATTATTGAAATAGCGAATATTGTAGATATGATAAATCCTATGCTATATGATTCTAATGGTCCGGGTGCAGGAGAGGTGGATACAGATGAAGAATTTATAGAGTTCTGGAGATATAATGTTTTACGATATAGCAAAGCCATTGAAGCAAGCAATAATAAAGACTGTCAGCTTAGTCCTACTATGCCGGTATATGATACAAAAGGCTACGAATCATCCCCAGGATGGCCGGATCCGGATAGTGGAATAATAGTATATCATCTTCCGGGAATAGAGAATATAAAAAATGCTGTAATAGGTTTAAGGCAGGCGGTATCCGAAGGTGCAAAGGTATATGGTTCAGGGATCTTCTGGTGGGGCTGCTTTACCAGTGTTCAATATGATGAACGGGACGGACAGGATTACGCAAAGGATAGGAAATGGTGGATGGAGGAGTGGGTTAATTATAATATAGGGAATGAGTAAGAAAGTATTTAGAATTTAATATATAAAGAACAGAGGAATAGGATTCCTATCTGACACCGGTAATACCGGTGCAGGCCTCTGAAATCATCAGTCGAATATTTCCTTCATTATTGATACAGCCACAATGAAACAACTATATGTTGGTGCATCATTTCCCTATAATCATGTCAGTCATTCTTTTGCTCAATTTGTAAAAATGGATGGAAATAATTTGATTTATGTTGACTATGGTGACGCATATCCGAGAACTGTTGTAATGCAGACACATTTTAATTTTTCGGTAAACGGTTGGAGTGATGATTATAGGAGCAAACCTGCAACTTATTTGGACTAGACATTAGAATTTCGTTGTTTGTCTTTTAGACAACAGGGGCAGCTGCCAGGCAATTATAAGGATGCCTGACAGCTGCCTTATTGTATCAATATGGATAACCCCCGACGAATGACTTTGATTTATCCTTCCGTATGTGTAAGCATGTACCATTACATTGCGGCTGCTGCTAAACTGTAGTATAATTAGGGCATTATTACATATGTTTCGGAACATTTTTATAAATTCAGCATGGAATTTAAAATGAAGGCAGGGAGCAATCAATGAGTTTAAATCTTAACATAGAAACCCTTATATTCACAATTGTTTTAGGACATCTTTTTTCCGGAATTTTAGGTATTGCCTATATGATCCGACACAAAAAGGATACTTATCTATATAGCTTTTTCTTTGCAAGGCTCTTTGAGACCCTTGGGTGGACTCTGCTTTGGTTACGAGGTACTATTGATACCTCCGTTTCCATATCCGTTGGTAATTCATTTCTAATTATTGCTCAAGCACTGCAAATTATTGCTTTTCTGAATATAAAAGATCGCTGTAACAAATTTATAAAAAGGGTTTATTTTTCTGCGGCTGCCTTTTTTATTGTTATATTCCACCTGGCTTTATTGCTGCATAATGTTGATGGGGTGCGGGTTTCAATCATGTCTATCGGTATGGCTGTATTTTGGTACTTTCCCATCTACGTACTAATAACGGATAAGGATTCTTCTGTTTTACAGAAGACAGTTGCTCTTGTTTATATGGTTGAAATCGTGTTACTTATATTAAGAGCATGTTTAGGAATAAGATTAGGGAAATCAATGTATTTGATGTCCAACAACATATACAATGTTTTATTTTTTATTTGTTTGTATCTGATTATGTTAATGGGAAACATTGGGTTTATCCTTATGTCAAAGGAAAAGTCAGATTCTGAATTAATTAAGGTGGCAACACATGATGAACTGACTGAAATATTCAACCGCAGAGCTTTTTTAATGCGTGCAAAAGAAAATATTTCTTTATTCTCAAGAAGAAAAGAACCTATCTCATTCTTCCTTATTGATTTGGATAATTTTAAAAAGATAAATGATGACTATGGCCATTTTGTGGGAGATATGATACTTAAGGATTTTGCCTTGATTATAAAGATGCAATTACGAGATTATGACCTGTTTGGCAGATTTGGAGGTGAAGAGTTTACTGTATTGCTTCCGGGAGCAAATGAAAAAACAGCTTTGGAAGTTGCAGAGAGATTAAGAAGGGTTACTGAGAATACTTCCGTCAGCATTGATATGAATCTTAGTATAAAATACACCATAAGCATAGGAATCGTCACAGTTATTCCAGATGAAAGCACTTCTATAGACACACTGTATAAATTAAGTGACGATGCTTTGTATAAAGCAAAAGGGAAAGGCCGGAATCGGATAGAAATTGCGAAAATCACGGAGATGGATATGCCTTAATTGGGATAAATACCTTGTCCGGTATGCACCAAACAGCAGATTAATGGTCAAAATAAGGGAAATACTTAAAAAACAGGAGTTGTGAAGCAGCATATAAAATAGAGAAATATCATTTAATCCTAAGGAGGAAATAGTGTGAAAAATATTATAGATTATGCTGAAGAGGAACAAGCATCTTTTTCAAACAAACCTTTTCATATTATTGACAGTTTGGTGTTATCTCAGCTTGCCTACCTTAATTTCGATGGTTTTGTTTTTGATTTAGCTTCCAGCGAAGAAGCTGTTTTACTGGGGAATATAAAGGAAATGGAAAATTGGGAGGCCTTGTATCGGAACACAAGGGATAGTCCCAGGAATCGAAAATTACTCCTGGCCCTTATTAACAGCCCAAGATTTTGCAATATGAAAATAAATTACTATGTCAATAAATTGGACTATGCCAAGGAAAAGCAGTTTTCAGCCGTAACTTTTTATTTAAGTGATGGCACAGCTTATATAGCATTCCGTGGAACGGATGCTACCCTTATAGGCTGGAAGGAGGATTTCAACATGGCTTTTTCCAGTATTGTTCCTTCTCAAGAGGAAAGTGTTCTCTACCTTAATAGCATAGGAAGGCGGATATCTGGTAGTTTAAAAGTTGGGGGCCATTCCAAAGGCGGCAATCTTGCTGTTTATGCAGCTATGAAGTGTGAAGCAGATATTAGGGACAGGATTATCGATGTTTTTAGCCATGACGGACCGGGGTTTCGGGAAGAAATATTTGATAGTGCTGAGTACCGGAATATAAAGGAGCGTATCCACCAATCCTTACCTCAATCTGCACTGATTGGCATGCTGTTGGAGCATCATGAGAAATATGAGGTAGTGAGAAGCAGCAGGATAGGCATCATGCAGCATGACCCATTTTCATGGATGATAAAAGATGGTGATTTCCAGTATCGGGAAGATATAAATAATGTTGCTGCATATACAAACAGAACAATTCAAATATGGCTGAATTCTCTGGATGATGAAGGACGTGAATTATTTGTCGATACCCTGTACAGCGTAATCAAGGCAACCGGAGCAAAAAGTTTTTCCGATTTAACAGAAGATTGGTGGGAAAAATCCCATGCAGCACTGGATGCCATTTGGGAAATCGACGAAGAAACCAGACATTTTGTTCTACAGACGATTCGGTCTCTAATCGTTATAGCGTTTAAAAGCCTCCCGGGAGGCAAAATATTAACTAATTAAGGCAGGACTTTCCTTATCTGTAAGTGATAAGACTAAAGTCTATAAAGTATTAAACATTTAAAAGGAACTGCTCTCATAGATCGAATGACTTACGGAATTCACTGGGAGTAATTCCATGAATATGCTTGAATACAGCGGTGAACTTAGCCGGATTTTCATAACCGCACAGTGCGGCAATATTTTTAATGTTTAGCTCATCATCAGCAAGCATTTGCATGGCACGTTTCATTACAGCTTCCCGCATGTAATTAAAGAGTGTTAGACCGTATAGACTCTTGAAGGAGATTCTTAATTTGCTTTCACTCATTTCTGCTAATCGACACATTTCCTCTATGGCGGGAGGATTTAGGGGATCCATTTTAATTCGTTCACTGACACGGTAAAGCTTCATTTCATCGTTCCAGGTGACATACTGGCGGCGGCTGCGAAGATGTTTTTCCCGTTCCGCATTATGTGCGACCATGCAAAGAAGTTCAATGGCTTTACACAGATAGGCAGGTGCAGGCATTCTGTTGCCCCGTATTCCCCAACGAATCTGCTCCAGAATCAGCATGATATTAGGATGGTCTACATGCTGCGGTTTCCATAGTTTAGCATCCTCTATCCGAATAGGATAGGAAATATTATTAGCAGTTAGAAAAGTTTCAATAAAATGATCAAATATCAGCACACTTGTAAAACAGGCATGGGAATCGGCGGGAATTGTAATACGCAGCGGGGTGCCTGGATTAATAAGTATACGGTTAAAGGGAGTCAGCTTATAAGCTGACTTTCCTTTTTGAACAATAGTAATATCACCACAGTCAATACAGAAAATCCATAAGCAGGGGCGGTTAATGTGCATAGTGTAATTCAGTGTCTTTTCAGGTTTAAACCAAGCACTGGCGGCAAATAGACCTGGTGCAGGATGTACTTCGCTGATCCAGCCATTCTTCCAGTCAGGGGGAAGTGTATAATGAGAATAATGATTGTAGTGCTGAACATGAAATCCAAAGCTTTCAGCCCATGCTCCCCATCCCAATTCATATTCTTGTGTATATGCCATATAGATTACCTCCTTATCTCTGCTCAAATCTCTATTATTATATCAGGGACAATAAACTTGTCCCTAACCTTTATATTGCAATTGGAATTCACAAATACGGTCGCAATTCTCACGATGTATTCGCTTCACCATTAAGAAAATATATTCACAATCTTGATATTCCACTTAAAAGCTGCAAATAAGCTCTCATGCAAGTAATGTGTTTCCGCTTTGCTCATTATGTTTTTATTATAACATATTTCCCATTTAATCTATAGAAATTATTATAATCCAATATGTGATAAGGATAATCCAATCTCGAGTCTGCATTAGTACAAAATATCATTGCTATTGCCTGATAAATCAGTGCTTTTGCACTGATTGCATCATATATTAGGTTCCAAAGCCTTAGCATACTCCTATTGACAGTGAAAAGACCTTATGCTAAGATTTCTTTGCAGTTAGTCAAGGCTAACTAAATACCGCAGCGCGCACACGGGATTTAATTTAACTTCATCAGGGAAGCGGACTTGCCTGTTTCAGCAGGTGTCAAGCTCCTGCTGAAAGGCCACGTAGTGGCAATGAGGTTATGAACAAGCAGCGTAAGCGAATTGTGAATATCCGCTTTGATTATATAGTATGGAGAAAAAGGCTGTCCTGGGGAAGCCTTGTAAGCGCAGTCAGTATGCGCAGGAATGGAGGAAAAAATGAAAATATTTAGCAAGAACATAGCTATGGCTGTTTTATGTACTATTCTGCTTTTTACAGCTGCCGGCTGTAGTAATAAGAATAATTCAGGGGACAAATCTTCCGGCGATACCCCTCAGATTACGGATGTACCGGAAGATACTTTACAGGAACCTGCCGGAACTCGTATTGTCAATACTGTGATGGGAGATATTGAGGTACCGGCAGATCCTCAAAGAGTGGTTGTAAATTGGTATCTTGGAGATGTATTTGCTTTGGAACTTAATGTAGCAGGTTATTTTGGCTGGGAACAGGAGGCGATGCCTTTTTATGATAAACTTACCTCCACGGCCAAGATTGAGAATTGGGAACCAGAGGATGTTATGAAGGTCGACCCTGATCTCATCATTACCTATAGTGAAGATGATTTCAGTAAATTTAATAAAATTGCTCCGGTGCTGGTAATACCGGAAGGTGATATTACTATACTTGAGAGAGTTAAGATAATTGGAGAGGCCACTGGGCATACTGCACAGGCAGAAGCAGTGGTTCAGAATTTTGAAACAAAGCTGGCAGAGGCCAAAGAAAAATTGCAAAATGATGCATATAAGGATAAAACTTTCAGTATTAACGAGGATTGGGGTTCCGGTTCCTATGGAGTTTATTATGAAACGGGTTCTCGTGGAGGAAACCTTATCTATGACTACCTGGGATTAAAAAAGCCTGATAAACTGGAAAAGCTCATTAAAGAAACCGGAGAAGGACGTGGCGGTTTAAGTTATGAGGTGGCTGCGGAGTATTTTGGAGATTATATGATCTGGTTCCGCCCTTATGATTCTGTGGAGGATGTACCTTCAGAATACGAAACCACACAGATTTGGGAAACCATTCCTGCTGTACAGGAGGGTAAGGTGGTTACTGTACCGGGAAAAATGAGCGGAATGTTTTATTATTCCGATATTTTATGTTTGACAGCTCAGCTTGACTACATATTAGATGGACTTATCGGATTAACACAGAATTAATGAAAGGAAAATAATTAATGGGAAGCAAACTCTCTAAACAACAGCGAAGCAGTACAACGCGCTTTACTTTCTATCTGGTGGTGGGGAGCTGTTTGCTAGTGCTTGTATCGGCAGCGTCTATTTCTTTTGGCGCTGCTGACATGAGACTTATGACAGCATGGGAAGCGGTTTTTAACTTCAATCCTTCATTGACAGAACATCAGATTATACAAACCCTGCGCTTCCCCCGCACAGTGGCAGACATTATTGTAGGCTGCAGCCTTGCCATCTGTGGGGCAATCATGCAGGGGACCACACGTAATCCCCTGGCAGATTCAGGTCTTATGGGTATCAGTTCAGGAGCAACCTTTGCCATAGCTTTGTGTATGGCATATCTGCCCAGCCGGACTTACGGTCAGATGATGCTGTTTGCCTGTTTGGGAGCGGCTATCACAACGGGCATGACTTATTTTATTGCATCCTTAGGAAAACGTGGAATGACACCACAGAGACTGGTTCTGTCCGGTATATCAATTTCAATGCTGTTTGGTGCTTTCAGTCAATATATAGCTATTCGGTATAATCTGGGTCAGGCACTGGCATATTGGACGGCTGGTGGAACAGCAGGAGTTAAGTGGAGTGAGCTCGCTGTGGTTGCTCCTTTCTTTGTAGCAGGAGTTCTGGCTGCGGTAGCACTGTCTCCGTCTATAACCTTAATGAGCTTGGGAGAAGAAGTGGCGACAGGGTTGGGACTAAAAACCGGAATGGTGAAGGGTGTTTCCACTCTGATTGTATTGCTGCTTACCGGGTTATCGGTCATAGTTATCGGACCGGTGGGTTTCATTGGCCTTATTACCCCACATATTGTCCGGTATCTGGTGGGAGTGGATTATCGATATATCATTCCTGCCTCTGGACTTTATGGAGCATTGCTTACTGTAGCGGCGGATTTGATAGGACGGCTAATCAACAAGCCCTTTGAAACACCCATCAGTGTAATATTTGCGGTAGTGGGTGTGCCATACTTCCTCTATCTGGCAAGGAAGCAAAGGAGGGAGTTTGAATGATGAAGAAACAGCGTTTTACTGTAAGACGTGGTATAACAGTGCTTGTTTTAATGCTCTTTGTGGTAATTGTTATAGCGGTTATCAGCATTAATACAGGAAAAATGAATCTCTCACCTATGGAGGTATTGAGAGTGGTTATAGGGAAGGGGACGGAGAAACAAAACCTGATTGTGTTTGAATTTCGTTTGCCCCGTATTATCCTTGCTGTACTGGTGGGAATTGGAATGGGGGCCTCTGGCTGCATCATGCAGAGCCTTTTACGTAATGACATGGCAAGTCCCGGTACCCTTGGTATTAGTTCTGGTTCAGGATTGTTTGTACTGTTGTATGTTGTAGTTTTTGCAGCTAAAGGCAGCTCCTCCGCCATTGCTCTGCCATTACTGGCATTTCTGGGAGGAATGACTGCAGCAGGGCTGATTTTCCTGTTATCCTACCGTCGCGGGAAGGATATTTCACCTACCGGACTGATTCTGACCGGTGTTGCCCTGGGCAGTGGGTATGGTGCGGTAACCACACTTTTGACACTGAAACTTGACGAATATCAGATGGACTTTATGCAGCGCTGGTTTGCAGGAAGTCTGTGGGGAGACAGCTGGAATTACCTTGCTATTCTTATTCCATGGACACTGCTTATCTGTGGTTATGTATTTTATAAATCAAGGATACTGAATGCGTTAAATCTTGGCAATCAGACAGCAACGGGGCTTGGTGTTGCGGTAAAGCCGGAATTTCTGGGGCTCTCCATCGCAGCAGTTGCTTTGTCCGCAGGAAGCGTATCCCTTGGCGGTAATTTTTTCTTTGTGGGTATGATATCACCCCATATGGCAAAAAGGCTGGTAGGGCCTGATCATAAGCTTTTGCTGCCGGCCTCCTGTCTTGCAGGAGCAATTATTGTACTGCTGGCAGACACAATAACCCGAACTATCAGTTTTGGGACGGATATTCCTACCGGAATAATAATCACTGTTCTTAGCACACCGTATTTTCTGTATTTGTTGGCTAAGTCGAATTAGGAGGTTCCCTATGAATAGTATAACAACCAAAAATCTGGACATTGCCTATGAAGAGGCATTGATTGTCAAAGAATTAAATATGAAGATTCCCCACGGAAAAATCACCTCGGTCATTGGTCCCAACGGATGCGGAAAATCTACCGTACTTAAAGCGGTGGGACGGATCTTAAAGCCAAAGAATGGTGCAGTATTCTTAAGCGGTGAGGATATCCGTACCATGTCTACGAAAGGAATTGCTAAGAAAATGGCAATTCTTCCACAGACACCTACGGCTCCCAGCGGCCTTACAGTAAGTGAACTTATCGCATATGGACGATTTCCTCATCAGCGGGGGTTTGGAAAGATGACACCGGAGGATAAGAGAATTGTTGAGTGGGCTCTTACCGTCACCAAACTCACAGAATTTAAGTACCGGGAGGTTGATACTTTGTCCGGTGGCCAGCGTCAAAGGGTATGGATTGCGATGGCACTTGCCCAGCAAACCGATCTAATCCTGCTGGATGAGCCAACAACTTATCTGGATCTTGCCCATCAGCTTGAGGTGTTGGAACTTCTGCAGGATTTAAACAGGGAGCAGGGGTGTACCATTGCTATGGTACTTCACGATCTGAATCTGGCAGCCCGCTTCTCGGATTATATGATAGCAATCCGGGATGGACAGATCATTAAATGCGGGACTCCTGAGCAGGTAATGACACCTGCCGTACTTCAAAGAACATTTTCTATTGATGCAGAAATTGTCAGGGATCCCCGTGGAGGTCATCCGGTATGTATCACCTACGACATAATTCAGACCGGGGCAGTAAAAGACAGAGAGGTGATTGCCATATGAAGACAATACTGCGGGTTTTAAAAGGTGCGAGACGGTATCACATGCTTCTCATTCTGGGTTTTTTGGCAATCGTTGTGTCTACTCTTGCAGGCTTGTATACACCCTGGGCTCTCAGAGAATTGACCGATCTTGTAATATCAGGTAAGGATAATGTTGCCGGAGAAGCATTACATATCGGACTCCTGTTGCTGGGAGCAACAGCCCTGCAGGCATTGGGGAGTTCAGCCTCCGGTTATCTGAATCATTACGGTGCATTGCATTATGTGGCAGACTTAAGGACCTTGCTCTATGGAAAGATGCAGCATATGAGTCTTCGGTATTTTAACAAAAGCCGGACCGGTGATTTAACGGGACGAGTGGTGAATGATGCTATGGAAGCAGAAGTACTGATAGCCCATGTACTGCCGGATTTTGTGGTAAATATTCTGACCTTTGCCGGTGTGGGTATCCTTCTCTTTACTATTAATGTAAAGCTGGCATTGGTTAGTATTATTATGATTCCTTTTCTGGTCGCCATTACATTATGGCAGAGCAAAAAAATTGCACCTGTCTGGAAAGAGAATTCCAAGGTACGGGGTGAGCTATCCGGAACGGTGCAGGATAATCTGTCAGGCATCAAGGAAATTCAAATATTTAACCGGCAGGATTATGAAAGGGAACGGATTGCCCGACTGTCACTGAGACATACAAAAGCATATCTGCGTGCCAGCTTCTTTTTTGAAACAACCTATCCGCTTCTGGCCTTTATTACAGCACTGGGAACGGTAGTGGTTATTATTTATGGAGGAAAGCTGGTTGCAGTAGGAGAGGTAACGATTGCGGACATCGTTGGTTTTGTGATGTATCTGGGAATGTTTTATACTCCGGTGAAGACCTTTTCACGACTTGTGGAAATGGCTGGTGAAGCTTCCGCCGGATGCAGGCGTGTATTTGAGGTTCTGGATGAGACATCCGATGTAACAGAGAAACGAAATGCCATAACTCTTCCCCGAGTACGCGGAGAGATAGAGTTTCGAAATCTGTCCTTTGCGTATAATGAAGAGAATCAGGTATTGAAAGATATTAATTTGAAGATTCTTCCCGGGCAGACGGTGGCACTGGTAGGAACTACGGGAGTTGGAAAGACAACCTTTGCCAGTCTTCTTAACCGTTTCTATGATCCCCAGGAGGGAGCTGTGCTTATTGATGGAATCGATATCCGGGAAGTGACCCTGGCAAGCCTTCGTAATAATATTTCTATGGTATTACAGGATACCTTTCTTTTTAACGGAACGGTGTATGATAATCTGGTATATGGCTGGCAGGATGCGGACAGGGCAGCTGTGATAGGGGCGGCAAAGGCGGCAAAGGCCCACGAATTCATAGAAGAGTTGGAAGATGGTTACGATACGGTTATCGGCGAACGTGGAGTGCGTCTTTCCGGTGGACAGAAGCAGAGGCTATCTATTGCCCGGGCCATATTAAGGAACTCCCCAATACTGATTCTGGATGAAGCTACCTCTGCTCTTGATACTAAAACGGAGAAAGACATTCAGGAAGCCCTGGACGAGATATCCAGGGAACGTACCACACTTGTAATTGCTCATCGGCTTTCTACAATTCGTTCTGCAGACTTGATTGTGGTACTGGACGGCAACACAATTACGGAAATGGGTACCCATGAGGAACTGATCAGGCTTGGCAGAGTTTATGCAAGACTTCATGGGAAACAGGAAGCTTCTTAGTACAGACTATTTAGAGTGACTTATATTAGAAAGGCAGACAGCTGTGGTTGTCTGCCTTTTTCTGGATGTGTGGCTGTGCTAGACCACATTAACTAATGGGGTTTCCTAAGTGTATAAAATAAGAAATTACTGCATTACAGCTGGATATCATTCCTATTTCATTTAATGGTCGTTATGGGTAGAAAACCCTGTCTTAAAATGAAAATCAGAAATGTTATATATTATTATATTTTTTATTTGTTTACTATATGGTAAAATAGGATGATTTCTTAAACTCAAACACTTTAAGAATTTTAAGAAATAATAAAAACATGACGAAAAACGAGGGAAAAATTGAAAATGACAAAAACGAAAATGCGAAAGTTTATTCTCGCAGGGACTCTTTTATATACGGTGTTAGTTTTATATTTCTTGTTCTTTGCCTTTAACAGAGCAAATAATGCAACCAGTATCTATGGATACAAATTTATGCTGATTCCGGAAATGGTCCCCCTGAGATTTCCACAGCTTACTTTTTCATGGTTATATGACTTTGGGAACATAGCGGCGTTCATACCTTTCGGTATACTGATACCGATACTGTTTCGTATGGATTTTAAAAAATTCATAGCCTGTTTTATCCTGGTAATTCTCTTTTTGGAAACAGTGCAATCATTAACTTTTCTGGGTACCTTTGATATCGATGATATTATATCGAATGCATTAGGTGCAAGTATAGGATATGCTGGATATAAAATAGGCTTCTCTTCAAAAATTACTGCTAAAAAGCTAATTGCTTCTATGTTATCCATGTTTTTACTAATCATTGGTATTATAGTTTCCTCTGAAGCAATTCATTTTGTATTACAGAAAAGAGAAGGAGCAATTCAAACATTGACTGCCTTTGAAGAAGCAAATGATAGTATAGTGCCAGTTAATAATATTCCGGGTTTTACTGTATCAGGTAATAAGGTGGAGCCCGAATTGAACTTGTATAGTAGTGAAGATGGAAGAAGCAAAGAATATACCTATCAATTAGGAAATAGAAAAAATGCAACGTTTTATGCCTATTATGGCATACCTGACAAAGTCGATTTTAAAGGTGAGGTCTCTATCATAATAGACGGAAACTTGATATTTCAATCCAGCGAGGAATACGAGGATAATATAGCACCTGTACAGATGCAGATGGACCAAATAAATGAGGTTAAAATCATAGTAAGGGGAAATGCTAAAGTATGGGATGCCGGAATTACAGAGAATAAACACTGGTGGGAATGAATAAACACTGAGAATGAAAAATGTGTGATTTCTTAAGCTTAAAGCGGAGTACGGCTATTTAGGAGGCAAGATAAAATGGAAAATATGAAACAAGAAAATAGGAAAGATGAGCTTGTATATTTACAAAATCAGATATTACAGTGCCGGTTATGTCAGGATTCATTGGGATTTGAACCACGTCCTATTGTGCTGGGTAATCACAATGCAAAAATCATGCAAATTAGCCAGGCTCCGTCTAAAAGTGTACATGAAACAGGGAAGCCCTTTAATGATGCCAGTGGAAGAAAACTTCGCAGGGAATGGTATCAAATATCCGATGAGGATTTTTACAATCCGGCTAATTTTTATATTGTGTCAATGGCACATTGCTATCCCGGAAAAGCTCCCGGTGGAGGAGACCGCCGTCCACCTAAGATTTGTTCAAAACAATGGCTTCTAAAGGAAATGGAACTTATAGACAATGAAATTTACATTATAATTGGTGGGATAGCAGCAGAATTTTTCTTTCCGGGAGAGAAAATTACATCTTTAGCTTTTGAAGATAAACAAATAAATGGAAAACCTGCTTATATTCTACCTCATCCGTCACCATTAAATATGAAATGGTTTAAAGATTATCCACAGTTTACGGAAGAAAGGATTAAAAAAGTACAAAAGGAAGTTCATAAAGTATTAGGCCTTTGAGAGGTTTACTGCTCTTGCAGAGAAATGAGCAAAGACACACAATAAATACCAAGTTAGTACAATATTTTTTAGCAATCCGAACAATATGATTATAGTGAAATCCTTTCTGGGAACCAACTCTTTTATCTTACGTGCTGAACTTAATCTAGAATTTTTACATTTTATTTGACTAACATCAATTAAGAATCCTAAAAGTTTTAGAACAGGAGGTGAACCTAAATAAGGCTATAACTATATTTGCAGTGCAGATTGTCCATATAAAACCAGAAATTCAAGGCATTGGATTTAATCTTGATGTTATGTTGCACACGGATTAATTAAGGGTATGTTACCTTAATCAACCTTAATCAACCTAAATCAAGTATTTAAGGAGTTTAAG
This sequence comes from Anaerocolumna sp., assembly GCF_032079385.1. Lineage (NCBI taxonomy): Bacteria > Bacillati > Bacillota > Clostridia > Lachnospirales > Lachnospiraceae > Anaerocolumna > Anaerocolumna sp. The sequence continues at coordinate 52,953 of NZ_DAMAUC010000021.1, read as the reverse complement.
TGTATGAAGAAAGTATTGAAAAGAGTTTTACATGTTACTTAAATCTATGTCATTATATGGAGGTATTTATTGTGAAAGGTAAAAAAATACGGGCGTTTCTTTTAGTGTGTGTGATGATAGCGGTAACTATTGGAAGGGCTCCAGTTACTTCAAATGCAGCCAGTGGACTGCCCACTCATCTTCTGACCGGTTATTGGCATAACTTTAATAATGGTGCAAAATGTCTGCGTATTAGTGATGTTCCTGCTGCCTATGACATTATTGCGGTTGCATTTGCTGATGCTACAAGTACTCCGGGTACTGTGGATTTTACTTTAGATTCAGGGCTGTCATCAGCACTGGGTGGCTATACGGAATCTCAGTTTATATCTGATATAGCTGCAGCAAAAGGGCGTGGGCAGAAGGTTATTATTTCTGTTGGCGGTCAAAACGGTACTGTCAGAGTTGAGGATTCAAATTCTGCTACCAATTTTGCCAACAGCGTCTATTCACTGATGACAAAGTATGGTTTTGATGGAGTTGATATTGACTTAGAGAATGGAGTAAACTCAACCTATATGGCATCTGCTTTACGCTTACTATCGTCAAAAGCGGGATCCGGTCTGATCATTACCATGGCTCCGGAAACCATTCATATGCAGTCACCTAGCAGTTCTTATTTCCAATTGGCTTTGAATATTAAAGATATACTTACCATTGTTAATATGCAGTACTATAATTCCGGTACAATGCTTGGATATGATGGAAAGGTATACGCACAGGGAACGGAGGATTTTCTTACTGCACTTGCAACTATTCAGCTTGAGAATGGACTGCGTCCGGATCAGGTAGGTCTTGGTCTGCCTGCATCACCATCCGGAGCCGGTGGTGGATATGTATCGCCATCCGTTGTAAATGCAGCTCTAGATTGCCTGTATGATGGCTCCAATGCAGGAACATTTATGCCTCCTCATACTTATCCCACTATTCGTGGTGCTATGACTTGGTCAATTAACTGGGATGCTTCCAATGGCTATAATTTTGCCAATACTGTAAAACCACATCTTAACTCGCTAGGCGGCGGCGGTCAACAGCAGACGGCAGCAGCACCAACCTTTAGCCCGGCAGGTGGAACATATAATTCAGCCCAGAGTGTATCTATTTCCTGTGCTACCAATGGTGCAACCATCAGGTATACAACGGACGGAAGCACACCGAACGCCAGCTCACCTGTTTACTCAGGAGCAATCAATGTATCCTCAACCACTACTATTAAAGCATATGCTACGGCACCCGGAATGAATGCTTCGGCTGTTACCAGTGCTGCTTATGTTATTGATAATGGTGGCAATTACCAAACATGGGCTCCGAATACTGCATATAAAGCAGGAGATATGGTTTCCTACGGTGGTAAAAATTATAGATGTATTCAGTCACATACTTCACTGCCAGGCTGGGAGCCTTCCAATGTTCCTTCTCTTTGGCAAGTACAATAATGTGAATTTGGAGTTTGGTTAATGATGTAAATAATGTAAGAAGACCGCTTGTTTTCATATCATTGAAAGCAAGCGGTCTTCTTATGACTTGTTATAAGATAGGAATTCAAATAATTAAAACCAAGAGTCTGCTGCAATTGAGGAATTTGGTAATTAATTTTTGACTTATTGAAACACATGTTGATTGGCTTATTAAAACATATGTAGCTTAGTTGATTTGGCACCTAATCTGTGTTATACTGCATTCTAAATATAAAATTTTGGAGAAATCCACCATGTCTATTTCATCTTCAATTTCTCCGGCTTCCACAGCTATTGAATACTAAAATAGAAAGTAATAACCAGGAGTATTGTATGTATAAATATTATTATATATTCGATTTAATTTGTTTGGCACTATTATATTTCAGCTGCCTTTTACCAAGGTGGAAAAGTAATAAAAGATATTTATTCTTAAAATCAACCTTATATATTTATATTTGTTTTGTTCTATATTTTACTTTGATGCCATTTATCATACCAATTCCACTTATTAATTTTAATATGTCATCAGCAAATATAAATTTAGTTCCTTTTAATGACTTTCTCCAAGGACATGGTGGGGCAATGAGAGAATTTGTTTTGAATATTGTTATGATGATTCCTTTTGGTATAATGGTTCCCTTTATATTTGAGAAGAAATTTCTTACAAGTGTTAAATATGCCTTGTGCTTTAGTTTAACTATCGAACTTTTGCAGATATTTTCATACGGCGGGTCCAGAAGTTTTGATACTACAGATTTGATTTCCAATACTATTGGGGGCATTGCTGGCTATTGCTTATATCTGATATTTTGTCCATTAGCCACTTCCGTAATAAATAAAATATTTAAAGACAGCGAAAAGAGAAATAAGAAACCGGCAAGGGCAGTGAAAAGAGAAAAAATTGTATTTGGTATTATAATAATACAATTACTTGTGAGGTCAGTGTTGGTAAAGTATATATAATTTTTAACAGGTATGTTATTTCTACGACATAAAACTATGACCACCAGCTGGTGGTCATAAGTATAATATGCAATAATTAAGCTATTCAATAATAGTTATTCAATAACTAAGTTATTCTATAATAAAAGTTTCAGAACTAAAATTTGCATAATATCTGCCGGACTGTGCAGTGAATTTTAATACACAATAATCAGGGTCAGTAACACCCTTGTGGTAGTACATTGTGTCGCCCTCCTGCCAGATCATTTCTTTGCTTTTACTGTCTTCCAGTACTTCCATGGTACCTTTTAACATAATTCCACGAAAAAAACGTTTGTCACAAAAATAAATGCATGCCTTAGAATTTTTGCGGTATTGAGCTACACGCATAGAAGATGTGTTGGTGGTGAAATAAAAAGTCTTAATACCTTCACGTTTTCTTGGAGGCAGCATAGCTTTGGTATTGGGAAAGCCATCTTCATCTACCGAACTTACAAAAGATACGCTTTGCTTATCAATCAAGTTTCCAATGGTTTGTTCCGGGTTCCTTAACATGTTACATTCCTCCTAAATGGTAATGGTTTGTTTCTATATATTCCAATTGTAATATATTAAAGTCTTGGAGTAAATTACCCACTATTTTGTGGGTATTGGTTAATCAGGAAACCGCTGGCTTTTAGCACATCCTCCATACCGTTTTCTCTCATAAGTTCAATACCTACACTTTGCATAATTGTAACTGCTTCTAATAATTTTCTGCCCCGGTCGGTTAAGAAATATTCTACTTTTAAAGGGTATCCATCAAAAGTGGTTTTGGAAATCATTTTATAGTCAAGAAGCTCTTTAAGCTGTTCCAGCAGCATTTTCTGGCTGATACCTTTAATATCCCGTTCAAGTTGGGATAAAGACTTTTTCTCTTTCCCCAATTGCCATTGCCATAAAATAATTGGTTTCCATTTGCCCTTAGTAATATCGTGGGTTAACTCCAAAGGACAGGTATATTCTTCTCTTATTTTCATTCTTACCCCCATTATATATATGAAAATGATTCATATTCACACTTTCAGCTGCTAATATAAATAGTTCATATCTACATAAAACCACACCAATATTTGTTAAGAATTATTATAACATGGAACCTTGTTAAAGTGAATCATTTGTTTACAAACTATCACAATAGTAACTTTTCTATACCCTAACCAATTAAGGTTTATATAATATATCAGGGAATGTGTGGAAATAATGCTGGAATTTACATGATGAAAAAGTGGGTGATGCGTACCGTATTTTTCAGAGAGAAAGTTGCTGGAATCGACCAAATAATGCAGAATTTAGCGCAGTTGGCGTGGTTAGCTGCCGTTTTGTACTGATTTTTTGAGAGTTCGTTTTGCAGGATCAATACGTCAGAATTAACTGGTAAAAATTTGATAAAATATTATCCCTTTGCCTCAAAAGGACAGCAGTAATATTGAAATATCAAAATGAGAGCGTTAAAATTAATTAGAGAGCAAGGTGAAAAAATTTATATTTTAAAAGAAACTTAAAATAAATTTAAAGGAGGACTATTTATGACTTATTCAGATGTGATAATAAGAAGATCAACAGAATGATGTAATGAAAGAAATATAACTACTAAAGTTTGTCGTAAATCATTGTGATTACTTGTTGACAAAATGTAATGAACTGATTACAATACAAATGTAACTACTACATTACATTTTGGAAAGGAGCAATGATCTTGATATGGAATAGAATTAAAGTCTTGCGTGCTGAAAGAGACTGGACACAGGCTGATTTAGCAATGAAAGTTGGAATTTCACGACAAGCGGTTATATCAATAGAAAAATACAAATATACTCCATCACTAGAATTGGCATTTAAGATTGCGGAAACCTTTGGAGTTTCGATTGATAAAGTTTTTGAACATAGAGAGGACGAATAATATGAACGAACAAACTATTATCTTGATTTTTCTTATTTTAGGATTGGGAGCAACCCTTTGTCTTTATGTTTTGAAAGCCATGAAACAGGTAAAATATAAAGGTGATGAGCGTTGGAGACTGATACAATTAAAAGCAAATAACATTGCGAATATTACTAATTTCATTTTGATTATATTGTTGGTTATTATACCGCTTATTGCGGATGATCAAACCACATTTACACTTCAACGAGTAATTATTTTTGGTTTAATTTATATCGGGATTCGGAATTTGATTGAATTAATCGGAATTATATATTTTGACAGGCAATTATAAAATGTCAGTTTGCAGGGCGGTATTTTTATTTTAAATAATAATAAAGAGTTAAAGTGATAGTAAGAAAGAAGTGGTGATAAAAAAGAGAAAGTTGAAAGAAAATAACTTATAGAAAGAATGCCACAACGTGATTCTTTCAACTTGATTTTTTGTGGCGGTATCACATCTATAAAGCAGAGTGTCGTTTTAAGCAGTAATATATCTGCAAGCAGAATATTAGATTTACAGAAGAATATTATTTGTAAGCAGCATTTATCAATACCAGGTGTGAGTGGATAGGTAGAAATATGAAAAAAATTTATTTAACAGTCGTTTTGTTTACAGCTTTATGTATGCTTTCAGCATGTAATATTATTTCAAATCAACCTCAGGAACCTGACAGTTCAGTACAGCCAAGTAGTCCTGCTGAACCAGAACCAACTCAGCCAGAACCAACGGAACCAGAACCAACCCAGCCGGAATCAACGGAACCAGCGCAATCCGATCCAATTCCGTCGAATTCAGATGAGGAACTTCAATCGAAGGCGGAGCAATTGTTAAAAAATATGACATTGAAAGAAAAAATAGGACAACTACTGGTAATAAGACCGGAGGCTCTTAGTACGGAGTTAACCTTTGCGCAAATCAATGATACACGGGAATACGGAGCTACGGAATTCAATACCAAAATGGCTGAAACTTTGGATAAGTATCCTGTTGGCGGAGTTGCCCTTTTCGGAAAAAATATTCAGACCCCGTCTCAATTGAAAGATTTTATTAATGAGATGCAGCAAAATAGTGAAATCCCCCTGTTTGTGGGAATTGATGAAGAAGGTGGCAGTGTTTCAAGGGTTGCAAAGACCCCGGGATTTGACGTCCAAAAGTTTGAAAGTATGGAGGCAGTAGGGAAAACCAAAGATCCTGGAAAAGCGCGGGAAGTTGGTTCCGTGATTGGTTCTTATTTGAAAGAATATGGATTTAATTTGGATTTTGCTCCGGTTGCCGATGTGAACACAAACCCTGATAATATTGTAATAGGTAACAGGTCTTTTGGAAATGATCCGAATTTAGTTGCAGAGATGATTACTGCTGAAATTGAAGGCCTGCATAAGGCTGGTATAATGAGCAGTATAAAACATTTTCCCGGTCATGGTGATACAAAAGATGATACACATAGTGGTTTTGTATCAATCGAAAAGAACTGGGAGGAGCTTAAGGAATGTGAATTGATACCATTTAAAGCAGGTATTGATGCACAGACTGACATGATCATGATTTCCCATATTACAGCAGAAAATGTTACAGATGACGAGCTTCCCTCCTCTCTTTCTTATGAAATGATAGAAGGAAGATTACGTAAAGAGCTTAATTACGACGGAGTTGTTATTACGGATTCCATGTCTATGGGAGCTATTGAAAATCAATATTCCTCAGGTGAGGCCGCTGTTTTGGCAATTTCAGCAGGAGCAGACATTGTACTTATGCCGGGGGATTTTATAAAGGCTTTTGAAAGTATATATGATGCAGTAAACAATGGAACATTAAGTGAGGAACGAATTGATCAAAGTGTTTTGCGTATTTTAACTTTAAAGGAAAAATATGAAATTCTTAAGTAAATATATTTTTCTTAGTGATGGATACAGAATAAACAAGGTGTATAACAGCAAATTCGGAATGAAAAAATAGTAACTCAGTGTAAATACGCTATTGCAAAAGAAATTAAAAAGGATAAAAAATAAAAATTCTAAAAGAATAAAAAAATGATTGACAAAAATATTTTTTTGGAATATAGTGGTAGAAAGTAAAACCGTTGAGCAAGAGAAGTAAGAAAAATTGGGTGTATCCAGAGAATCGCTGATTGGTGAGAAAGCGGTAGCATAGATTTTTCTGAATGGACTTGTGAGGGCAGCCCGAAAAGATAGTTCTCAGATTCCTATTATAAGAATTCTGCTTACAGAACTAGGAAACAGGATACTTGGTAAATAAGAATCCTGTATAAGTAGGCGCTGACGGGAACCCTGTCCGTTATCAGTAGGGTGCATATGATGGTATGCAAAAGGAGTGGGCGTATAATACGCCAATTTGGGTGGTACCGCAGAAGTAATAAGCTTTTGTCCCTGTGTAGAACAGGGGCAGGAGCTTTTTTATTGCATAAATGACTAAAACATATGCAATAAAGGCGAAAAAGTGCCTAATGGAGTAATACAAAATATTGTCCCGCTCAATCAAATAAAAAGAAAGGAGTTTTTCATCCCATCTATAGATGAAAAAATGGTGAGAACTATGATAAAACCAAATTGTAATGAAATTGAAGCATTTGCAAAAGAGTACAGTGTTATTCCAATCTGTAAAGAAATTTACGCAGATATTATCACTCCAATTACACTACTTCGAAAAATCTCTCAGATCAGTAAGAAATATTATCTTCTTGAGAGTATTGAAGGCGGTGAGAAATGGGGAAGATACTCATTCCTTGGATTTAATCCTACCGTACATGTTACATGTAAAAACAATGAGATTACCATCCTGGATGGAGAAAAGAGAACTCTTTATTATGATAACCCTTTTGATGCGGTCAGAGACTTATTAAAAGAATATAAAGCACCCCAATTAGAAGGAATGCCTCCGTTTACAGGTGGATTTGTAGGGTACTTCGCCTATGAGATGATTGGATATTCAGAAAAAAGATTAAGGTTAAAAAGCAATGACTGTTATGATTTTGATCTTATGCTATTTGATAAAGTAATTGCTTATGATCACCTGAAACAAAAAATTAATATTGTGGTCAATATGCGGACGGATAAAGTTATGGAGAATTACGGAAAGGCAATTGGAGAGATTGAAGCGATTGTGCGGCTGATTCATGATCTGACCCCGCTTCCTAAGTCAGCTGCCAAAAGCAGTCCTCATTTTACCTGTAATGTAACCCGGGAAGAATATTGTACCATGGTGGAAAAGACCAAAGAGTACATAAGAAAGGGAGATATATTTCAAGGGGTAATCTCAAGGAGATTTGAAACAGAGTATAAAGACAGCCTGTTCAACGCCTATCGGGTGCTTAGAACCATCAATCCCTCTCCTTATATGGTATTTCTCCAAAGAGATGAAACTCAGATTATCAGCACCTCACCGGAGACTTTGGTAAAGCTAAAAGACGGCAATCTTTTTACATTTCCCATTGCAGGTTCCAGACCAAGGGGAGAAACTTCAAAGGAAGATAGGGAATTAGAGCAGGAGCTTTTACAAGACGAAAAAGAACTTTCAGAACACAATATGCTTGTTGACCTTGCAAGAAATGACATAGGAAAAGTTGCTAAAATCTCAAGCGTACAGGTGGCCGATTATAAAAAGATACAAAAATATTCAAAAATTATGCACATTACATCAGTGGTAGGAGGAAAAATACAGGACGGAAAAGATCCATGTGATGTTATTGAAGCAATTCTGCCGGCAGGCACTTTATCCGGGGCACCCAAGATAAGAGCATGTGAAATTATAGGAGAACTTGAAAAAGAACCCAGGGGAATCTATGGAGGTGCAATTGGCTATATTGATTTCTCTGGCAATATGGATACCTGCATTGCCATACGCATGGCGGTAAAAAAAGACAACAGGGTCTATGTACAGGCAGGAGCAGGAATTGTGGCGGACAGCATACCGGAGAAAGAATATGAAGAAAGCGAGAATAAGGCAAAAGCAATTATGGAAGCAATACTGAAGGCAAGGGAGGTGGATGAGATATGATATTAATCATAGATAATTACGATAGTTTTACTTATAACTTAGTACAGCTTGCAGGAAAGTTTCAAGATGATATCACAGTAATCCGCAATGATGAGATGACTGTTAAAGAGGTTAAGAATCAAAAACCAACTCATATTATCATATCTCCCGGTCCCGGGTATCCCAAAGAGGCGGGTATCTGTAAAGAGGTAATCTATGAGATGAGAGAGGCTGTTCCGATTCTGGGAGTATGCCTTGGGCATCAGGCTGTTTGTGAGACTTTCGGCGGGAATATATGTACAGCAAAAGTATTGATGCACGGAAAACAAAGTACCATTCATATTGCTAACGGCAGCCGCATATTCCATGGTTTACCTCCAATGATAGAGGCAGCAAGGTATCATTCTCTTATTGCAAAGAGAGATACTTTACCCGATGAACTACTGGTAATCGGAGAGGATGAAGAAGGAGAAGTTATGGCGGTAAAGCATAGGGATTATGAAATCTATGGTCTGCAATTTCATCCGGAATCCATCTTAACACCACAGGGAGAAATAATCATGAAAAATTTCTTAGAGATGGGAGGTGGGGCAGGATGATACAGGAAGCAATCTGTCAGTTGGTGAAGGGAGAAGATCTTGCGCTGAATGAGGCTGAAGCTGTTATGGATGAAATTATGAGGGGAGAAGCAACGAATTCACAGATATCTGCTTTTGTTACTGCAATGAGAATGAAAGGAGAAACCATTCCTGAGATTACGGCTTGTGCTCTTAGTATGAGAAAGCATGGAACGAAACTAAGCACAGATCAGGATGTACTTGAGATTGTAGGCACCGGAGGGGACGAAACATTTACATTTAATATCTCAACGGTATCCTCCTTTGTAGTATCTGCTGCCGGGATAACGATTGCAAAACATGGAAACCGGAGTGTCTCCAGTAAATGCGGAAGTGCAGATGTGTTAGAAGCATTGGGGGTTAACATCGACATTCCTGTTGAGAAGAGCCAACAGATATTAAAAGAGATTGGACTGTGTTTTTTGTTTGCACCCAGATATCATTCCTCTATGAAACATGCCGCACCGGTAAGAAAAGAACTGGGGATCAGAACTATATTCAATATTCTTGGTCCACTTGCCAGTCCTGCAAATGCCAGTCTGCAGCTATTAGGAGTATATGATGAAAATCTGGTGGAACCCCTTGCCCAGGTATTAGCTAATCTTGGTGTAAAGAAAGCAATGGTAGTGCATGGGCATGACGGAATGGATGAGATTACATTGACTTCATCTTCCACCGTATGTGAAGTAAATCAAGGAAGGCTGAATAGTTTCTTTTTAGATCCCCGCCGGCTGGGATTTGAATATTGCAGGGCCGAAGAGCTTGTGGGAGGTGATCCCTTGGAAAATGCACGAATTGCAAGAGGAATCTTAAATGGTGAGAAAGGGCCGAAGAGGGATATTGTATTGCTGAATTCAGCGGTATGTCTGTATCTGAATTACAATTATATGACTCTTAGGGAATGTGTCAAGATGGCGGCAGAAATCATTGACAGCCAAAAGGCGCTAAAGCAGCTGGAGCAGTTTGTGAAATTATCCAATGAGGTTATGAGCATGTAGCATAAATAGATTGCAAATATCCGCTTTGACTATAGTTTAAAAAGTGCCGAGCAGCAGGCTATCCTAAAAAAGAAGACTGAATCAGAGAAAGGGCGGTGCCAATATGATTCTTGATATGCTTGCAGAATCAAGCAGGAAACGGGTTAATGGATTAAAGATGAAGATATCCTTGGATGAACTGAAAGTCTGCATTTATGATGGGAATCAGGTCAAAAAGTTTCATCATAGAGAAGATTTTGCATTGGAACGTGCTTTTAAAGAGAACAGGGCAGTTCTTAAAGGAAAAAATGATCTGGGAGAACAAGGATTTTCATTAATTTGTGAAGTGAAAAAAGCCTCTCCTTCCAAAGGTGAGATTGCAAAGGACTTCCTATATATGAAAATAGCAAAAGAATACGAAGAAGGAGGGGCAGCAGCCATTTCTGTTCTGACAGAGCCGGAATATTTTAAAGGAAGCAATCAGTATTTAACCGAGATTAGTGGCTCAGTATCAATTCCGGTATTGCGAAAAGATTTTACTGTAGATGAATATCAAATCTATGAGGCAAAATACATTGGGGCAGATGCAGTGCTGTTAATCTGTGCTTTACTGGATAAAGATACTTTAAAGGAATATATAAGCATCTGTGATGAACTTGGTCTTTCTGCCCTGGTGGAGGTACATAGGGAAGAAGAAATTACCATGGCATTAGAAGCCGGAGCAAGAATTATAGGAGTGAACAATCGGAACCTGCAGACTTTTCAGGTGGATTTCAATCACAGCATAAAACTAAGGAAACTAATTCCGCCTGAAATTATTTTTATTGCCGAGAGTGGAATTAAAAATACGGAAGATATTGCAGCTTTAAAAGCCGCCGGAGCAGACGGAGCCTTAATTGGTGAAACATTAATGAGAAGCAGAGATAAGAAAGGGATGCTTGCTTATCTACAAGGCAAAACTCCGTCTTAAGGAAAACATACCCTATTACTGCTAAGGAGAGAGCAGAAAATAAGGGTAATTTATAGAAAGCAGCAGCCTGGAGGAAGAGAGATGACTAAGATTAAAATATGCGGTCTTACAAGGTTAGATGAGATCAAAGTAGTCAATGAAGTTTTTCCGGACTATGTTGGCTTCGTTTTTGCAAACAGCAGAAGAAGGGTAAGCTTTGATAGGGCGGTAGAATTAAAGGGAAACTTGAATCCTTTGATTAAGGCAGTAGGGGTTTTCGTAAATGAAGAACCGGAGAACATGATACGTTTATGTAAAGAGCAGGTGATTGATGTTATTCAGCTTCATGGAGACGAGAAAGAAAATGATATCTTAAAACTAAGACAATATCTGGAGAATGACATTATAAAGGCAGTCAGAGTCAAAGAAACGGAAGATATTATCAAAGTGGCAGGGTTACCATGCGATTATGTTTTATTAGATACTTACCTGGAAGGACAATATGGAGGAAGTGGAACTGCTTTTAGCTGGGATCTCATTCCCCAGGTAAGCAAGCCGTTTTTCCTTGCAGGAGGAATCCATTCCGGCAACATATTACAGGCTGTGAAACAATGCAATCCTTATTGTATTGATGTAAGCAGCGGGGTGGAGACGAATCATTTAAAAGATCCCTATAAGATAAGAAAGGTGATAGAAAAAATAAGAGGAATATAGGAAAGAAGCTATTGCCAGATTACTTTATTGTAATTAGGAGTGGAATCGCGTATCAATGAGAATTTGCTTGGAAGAAGTTTATTAAACGATTTAATCAGAAGAATAAGAAAAATTTTCTAAAGGAAGAAATGGAATAATCATAAAGGAGAGTGAAAGTTATGGCAGATGGAAGATTTGGAATACATGGAGGACAATATATTCCGGAGACACTGATGAATGCAGTAATTGAATTAGAGGATGCGTACAATTACTATAGAAAAGATGCAGAATTTTGCAGGGAATTAGCAGAGCTTTACAAAAACTATGCAGGGCGCCCTTCATTATTATACTATGCGGAAAAAATGACACAAGATCTTGGTGGAGCTAAGATTTATCTAAAGAGAGAAGATTTAAATCATACCGGTTCCCATAAAATCAACAATGTATTAGGTCAGATGCTTCTTGCAAAAAAAATGGGTAAAACAAGGGTAATTGCAGAGACCGGTGCCGGCCAGCATGGAGTTGCAACTGCTACAGCAGCGGCACTTATGGGAATGGAATGTGAGATATTTATGGGGAAAGAAGATACGGATCGACAGGCACTGAATGTATTTCGAATGGAACTCCTTGGTGCAAAGGTTCACACGGTAACCAGCGGTACGCAGACTCTAAAAGATGCTGTGAATGAAACTTTGAAAGAATGGACTGCCCGTGTGGAGGATACCCACTATGTACTTGGTTCCGTTATGGGGCCTCATCCCTTTCCGACCATTGTCCGTGACTTCCAAAGTATAATAGGCAAAGAAGTAAAAAAGCAGATTATGGAGTTAGAAGGAAAGCTTCCAGATGTGCTGCTTGCCTGTGTAGGGGGCGGAAGCAATGCCATGGGATTGTTTTATGAATTTATACAGGACCGGGAAGTCGCACTAATTGGCTGTGAGGCAGCAGGACATGGTGTGAACACTGATAAAAATGCAGCTACTATCACCAATGGAAGCCTGGGAATCTTCCACGGCATGAAATCTTATTTCTGTCAGGATGAATATGGGCAGATTGCCCCTGTTTACTCTGTTTCAGCAGGACTTGACTATCCGGGAATCGGGCCGGAACATGCATATCTTCATGATACAGGAAGAGCATCTTATGTTGCGGTTACAGACCAGGAAGCCATAGAAGCTTTTGAATACTTATCAAAAATGGAAGGAATTATCCCTGCAATTGAAAGTTCCCACGCAGTAGCTTATGCCAAAAAGATTGCTCCTGACATGGGAAATGATAAAATTATGGTAATTAATCTATCAGGCAGAGGAGACAAAGATGTAGCGGCCATAGCACGTTTTAAGGGGGTAGAGATTCATGAATAGAATTGAAAAAGTATTTGCCAAAGGAAAAGCCTTCATACCTTTTATAACAGCCGGTGACCCATCCCTGGACACTACAGGAAAGCTGATTATAGAAATGGCGAAAGCAGGTGCAGATCTGATTGAGATAGGGATTCCTTTTTCGGATCCTGTGGCAGAAGGAATTGTAATACAGCAGGCAGATGAAAGAGCTCTTGCAGGAGGCACCACTACAGATAAAATTTTTAAAATGGTGGAAGAAATAAGAAAACAATGTGACATTCCCCTGGCCTTTATGACCTATATTAATCCAATTTTTGCTTATGGCAGGGAAAAGTTCTTAAAAAATTGTCAAAGTTGCGGCATTGAGGCCATTATTGTTCCTGATCTTCCTTTTGAGGAAAAGGGGGAATTAAAACCTTATTGTGATAAATATGGGGTCGAACTAATCTCCTTTATTGCACCTACTTCTCAGGAACGCATCCGGAGGATTGCCAGAGAAGCCAGAGGTTTTGTGTATTGTGTTTCCTCAATGGGAGTTACCGGTGTAAGAAATGAACTTACTGATAATGCCCGTGAAATGATAAGACTGGTAAAAGCAGAACAGAATATTCCATGTACCATAGGATTTGGCATAGCCACACCGGAACAGGCAGAAGAGCTGGCTTTGTACGGAGATGGTATTATTGTAGGAAGTGCAATTGTTAAAATGGCAGGAGAATATGGAAACGACTGTGTAAAACCTATCTGTGAATATGTGAAAAGGATGAAAGAAGCAATTTGTTCTCATTAGAATAGTTATCTGTCGAACAAAGGGGCTGTGCACTATTTATCTAGTGCACAGCCCCATGTTGACAATTTATTTATAAATATGATAGTAATTCTTTAATACTCGTTTTGTTATATATATCTTACCAATCTTCTGGTTGCGATTTTGTGATTGTAAAAGCTGATGATGTTTTACAATGATTATAATCCTTTTTTTTACAATGGAACCATTTCTTCTTACATTTACAAACCCTTACATCTACTGTTGATGTGTTGTTGCATAAATCAGGATCCGGTGTAGTGGAAGAAATTTTCGCAGTATTAGATATAGTGCCCTTAGCAGATGAGGATACTGTTCCTCTAATTAAAATAGCTTTTGAAGTTCTGCTTGGCAAGGTACCTATGGTATAACTACCGGTCCAGGGATTCCAGATTGCTCCCCCGTCTGTAGAGAATTCTGCGCCTGTAATACTGGATGGAATAACATCTGTTAAAACAACATTTTGTGCATCGGATGGACCTGCATTGGATGCTACAATTGAATAAATTACGGTCTGCCCTTGCATTACCGGACTAGGAATTACCGATTTTGTAACTGAAACATCAGCAGATTCCGTCGGTTTCACTTTTGTAACTACGGTAGAGGTATTGTTGTTTTGGTTAGGATCCGGTGTAGTGGAAGTAACAGTTGCAGTATTTGTTATGCTGCCTTTACATGATGACGCTACGGTTCCTCTGATTAAAATAGTTCTGGAAGATCCGGCTGGTAAGGTACCTATCGTATAACTACCGGTCCAAGGATTCCAGGTTATGCCTCCGTCTGTAGAGAATTCTGCTCCTGTAATACCGGATGGAACAGCATCTGTTAGGACAACGTTTTCTGCATCGGATGGACCTGCATTTGATACGATAATTCTATAAGTTAATACCTGACCCTGTCCTACCGGATTAGGACTAGCCGATTTTACAACTGAAACATCAGCTGATTCAGCTGCTTCTACTGTAGTAATTGCTGTAAATGTGTTGTTACATAGATCAGGATCCGGTGTAGTGGAAGTTACCTCAGCAGTATTAAATATTTGTCCTCCTGCAAAAGATGCTGCCGTTCCTCTGATTAAAATAGTTCTGGAATCCCCATTTGGTAATGTGCCAATATCAAGAGCTCCATTCCAGGTATTCCAGGTTAAGCCACCATCTGTTGAGTATTCGGGGTTAAGGATCTCCGGTGGAATATTGTCTGTCAAAACAACATTTTGTGCATCGGATGGACCTGCATTGGATACGGTGATTGTATACGTTAAGGTCTGGCCTGGCTCTACCGGATTTGGAATTGCTGATTTTGTAACCGAAATATCAGCTGATTCAGTGGGTACCACATCCGTAACAGTTGTAGAGGTGTTGTTGTTTGGATTCGGATCCGGTGTTGAGGAAGTAACATTTGCAGTATTTGTTATAGTTCCTGTAGTATTTTGATTTACAGTTCCTCTAATGAAAATAGTTCTGGAATCTCCACTTGGTAATGTGCCAATATCAAAAGTTCCATTCCAGGTATTCCAGGTTACCCCACCGTCTGTAGAGAACTCTGCTCCTGAAAGTTCAGGTGGAACGTCATCTGTAATAACAACATTTTGTGCATCGGCTGGACCTGCATTTGACACTTGAAGTTGATAGAACAGCATATCTCCCGGTGCCACTGGATTTGGAGTTGAGGTTTTTATAATGGAAACATCTGCTTGTGCATTCACTTCTGTAGTTATTGTGGAACTATTATTGTCCGGATTTGGATCCGGTGTAGTGGAAGTAACATTTGCAGTATTGGTTATCGGACCTGTAACAGATGAATTAACAGTTCCTCTAATTAAAATAGTTGTGGTAGCTCCACTTGGTAATGTGCCAATTGCATAATTTCCGGTCCAAGGATTCCAGGTTACACCTCCGTCTGTAGAGAACTCTGCTCCTATAATTTCAGGTGGTATAGCATCCATTAAAAGAACATTTTGTGCGTCAGATGGCCCTGCATTTGTAATCTGAATCGGATAAACAATCATTTGCCCCGGTGCCACTGGATTTGGAATTGAGTCTTTTATTATGGAAACATCTGCTGATGGACTAACGTTTGTAATTACTGTGGATGTGTTGTTGTCTGGATTCGGATCCGGTGTAGTGGAAGTAACATCTGCAGTATTGGTTATCGGTCCTGTAGCGGATGGATTCACAGTTCCTCTAATTAATACAGTTGTGGAGGCTCCACTTGGTAATGTGCCGATAATATATTCTCCAATCCAAGGAATCCATGTTGTTCCGCCGTCCACAGAGTATTCTGCTCCTAAAAGTTCAGGTGGAACAGCATCTGTTAAAACAACATTTTGTGCATCTGATGGCCCAGCGTTTGATACTTTGACCTCATAAACCAGCATTTGTCCTGGTGATACAGGATTTGGGCTTGAAGTTTTTACAACAGAGACGTCTGCCAGTGCACTAACATCTGTAATTGCTGTAGATGTGTTATTGTCCGGATTCGGATCCGGTGTAGTGGAAGTTATATTTGCGGTATTAATTAAAGCCCCTTCTGCGGATGGATTCACAACTCCTCTGATTAAGATGGTTCTTAATTCACCACTTGCCAGTGTTCCTAAATTTAAACTGCCGGTCCAAGGGTTCCAGGTTATACCACCATCTGTAGAGTATTCCACACCTAAAAGTTCAGGGGGAACAGTATCTGTTAAAACAACATCTTGTGCTTCCGATGGTCCAAAATTAATAGCATCAATGGTGTAAACCAACATTTCTCCCGGATTTACAGGGTTTGGTACAGCTGTTTTCATTATGGCAACATCTGCTGAAGACACCACAACCAGTGGAACGGTATTGGAGTTCACGGTGAAATTATTTGCAATTCCTCCTTCAACAGGAGTATAGGAATAATCTATCGTTGCCGTATTCAGAGCAGGATTAGGAACCGGAATGGTATCAACTTTAGCGTCAAAGGTTATTGTAGTTGTGGAACCTCCCGGAATGTCAGGTACAGTAAATCCGGCATTAGGGTCTGCCCCTGAATCCGTTGCACCATTAACCGTTACGGTTCCAGGTACAAAGGATAAACCATTTGGTACAAAGTCCTGGAAAAATACATTTGTCAGCGGGCTGGTGCAGGTATTGCTTAGTGTTACTTTATAGGTTACTACCTGACCAACATTAGCAACAGGTGTACTAACCGTTTTAACAGGTGTAAATTCAGGCACCTGGATCTCTCTTAAGGATATATCATCGATGGCATAATCATTTCCAATAACAGCAGGTCCTTCACTTAAAAATTCTACTGTAAGATTTGTGTTGTTTTGTGAGTTGATTACAGTTCCTATTTCTTTCCATTCCGGAGCGTTTGTATTAACCGGAATTTGATTACCTAATGTAGCACTGTATATTACATTACCATTTTGATCTAATATTCGTACACCAAGTTCAGGATTGGGATAACCAGTTACTTTAAATAGATTTAGAATCCACGAACTAAACAAGTAGTTTGTATTTGGTTGTACCGTAACGATATCTCTGAAGAAAACAGCACCTGGATTAAAACCGTTTACAACCATCATTCTTCCTGTTTCGTTGCCTGTGGTGTGATCTGCAATACGCCACCAGGCTCCTATTGTATTGCTATATGCATCATTCATTATATTTTGCACCGTATATTCACCATCAGTAGGAGTATAGGTACTTGGATCGGGTAACACATAGGTAAAGTCGGGTGTTACACCTGGATAAGGCTCAACCGGAGCACCGGTATTGGCAGGGGTGCCGGGAGGGAAGGAACCGAAAGTTCCATTATCGGCAACATTAATAAGATTCGTATCGGAAACGGACGCACATTGATCTAGTATACTTTCTATGGGAGTATATATAACTGGGCCATCTAAAAAGTCCTGATCCGTTATATTTTCTCCGGATACAGTTACAAAAAGGGTGTCCGGAGTAAGAGAATCTAAGTTAGTAGCCCCTGTGGGCGGATTTGTGGCAAAACTTATGGGTGGATCTTCCCCTGTAGGAACTGGTCCAACTGTCGCATTGTTAAAATCTCCCGGTGTGGAAACACCGCCGGTTGTTCCGTAGGATTCTACAATTCTATAATTACCATTTGGGACATTTATAAAGGAATAATTACCATTGGCATCGGTAAGAACAACAAGTCTGGCGTTTGTTGCAGTATTTTGCAATACTACCGGTACATTAGCCAGTCCAGTGTCTCCGCCATTAATTGTAGCACTTCTGTCTCGGTCGAATACAACCCGACCTGATATTGTAGCCATAACATCACTTCTTTCATGAAAATATTGTCATATAATTGGTTATTTTATGATTCACAATATAATATGCTGTATAAAAATTTTGGTTCACTTAGTCAGTCATATTGGGCAGATAAATGTAAATACACAGCCTATTATGTCATAGTCTGTCTATGGGATTTTTAAAATATTGCATGATAAGACGCTGTTCTTAATAATTCCTTGTAAAAACACAGTATTATTGAAAAGATTAGGCTTTGATAAAAAGGGATTCATTCTGTTCATAGATGAAAGCTATAAATAGTGATTCAATATTGATACTATTTATTAGACTATAAAAATAAATGCGGGTAAGATAAAGGTATATGGACGGAATATTAGATTTACATATAGAGTTTTACTGTAGGATTAATAGATAATAGCTGCTATTAATGCGGTTTTTATAATAATAAAATGGAGGTATTTTCAATGGGAGATTATTTACAGATGTGGAAGGACTTAGGAATGGATGTTGAAACACATGATCAATTATGTCAGGTGCTGCCACAGGCTTTTGGAGATGTGTATTTATCACAGGATAACCGTCCGGAGGCTATGGACTATTTTAATTTTGTAGTTTCTGAGATTCATGGAGTACGTCCTGCGGAACTGATTGAACATCAGAAAAAAGGTGGAAAAGTTTTGGGTACATTTTGCCTTTATGTACCGGAGGAAGTTGTATTTGCAGCAGGAGCCATTGCCACAGGTTTATGCGGTGGTTCTCAGTTTTGGGTACCCGGCGGCGAAAAGGTTTTGCCGGTTAATACATGTCCATTAATAAAAGCTTCCGTGGGAGCAAGATTAGACCGTACATGTCCATTCTTCCGTATTGCGGATATGTTTGTTGGGGAAACTACCTGTGACGGTAAAAAGAAGGCATATGAGATTTTAGGTGAAGATGTACCTCTCCATGTTATGGATTTACCACAGATGAAACGCCGTAAAGATATTCTGGCCTGGGCAGAAGAAATAAAAGAGTTTGTAAAGGTGGTTGAGGAGTTTACCGGCAATTCTATTACAGTGGAGTCTCTTCAAGAAAGCATTCAGCTGATTAATGAAAAGAGAAAGGCTTTGGCAAGATTATATGAATTGCGTAAAAATGAGAATGTTCCAATCAGCGGAAAGGACGTTCTACTGGTTTCTCAAATCGCTTTTTATGATGATCCGGCACGTTTCACTCAGATGACCAATAAATTATGTGATGAATTAGAAGAGCGTGTAAAAGAAGGCATCAGCGTATTCCCGAAAGGAACTAAGAGAATCCTTTTAACCGGCACACCGTTAGCTATTCCAAACTGGAAGATTCATCATATTATTGAAACTTCTGGCGCAGCTGTTGTTGGTGAAGAAATGTGTACTGGAATTCGTTATTTTGAGAATCCGGTGGATGATTCTGCTAAAACCATCGACGGACAGGTTGAAGCTCTGGCTGAGCGCTATATGAAGATTAATTGTGCCTGTTTTACACCAAATGATGCTCGTATTGACGATATCCTCCGTCTTGCAAAAGAGTATCATGCAGATGGTGTTATCGATCTTAATCTTAAGTTCTGTAATCTCTACGATACGGAAGGATACAAAGTTGAACGTGCATTAAAAGAAGCAGGAATCCCGGTTCTTGGCATTGAAACAGACTATACTGACAGCGATACACAGCAACTAAGTACAAGAATCGGTGCATTTATCGAAATGTTGGGTTAATAAAATGGAATTAAAGCATTACATATTATTTCATAATCATACCAGTGGTATGGCTTTGTATCAGGGATTAAAAGAAGAGAATATTAAGACGGTTATTTCACCGGCACCCCGCAGCGTTAGTACTTGCTGCGGGATGTCATTAATTTTTTTAAAAGAAGACGAAGAAAGAATCCGAAACTATATTGCACTACATCATATAGAAGTACTTGATATAGTCCATATTGAGCAGAACTTTGATATAAACAGACATAGGTTTTGCTGAGCAGACGCAGCATGCAAAGGGAGATAGTATGTATTATATTGGAATAGATATAGGATCCACTGCATCAAAAATTGCAGTTTTACAGAATGACTTCACCAACTTTTCCATACCAACGGGTTGGAATAGCAAAGAAACTGCAAAAGTCATTCAAAAAAAATTAATGGAAGATGGAATTGATGTTTTTAGTAATAATGTATCTGTGGTAGCTACCGGTTATGGGAGAATTTCTGTTTCCTATGCAAATGCAATTGTTACAGAAATATCCTGTCATGGAAAAGGCGGTATATACCTTTTTGGGCAGGACTGTAGTGTAATAGATGTGGGAGGGCAGGACACCAAGGTAATTACCATGGAACAGGGAGTAGTATCAGATTTTCTTATGAATGATAAATGTTCTGCAGGTACAGGTAAGTTTTTGGAGATAATGGCAAACCGCCTGGGAATTACCATTGATGAGTTATTTGATATGGCACAAAAAGGCAAGGTGATACCAATTAGTTCTTTATGTACCGTATTTGCAGAGTCTGAGATTATAAATTATATGGGAGAAGGACGGGATAAAGAAGATATTGCTGCTGGCGTAGTAGATTCCGTTGCAAATAAAGTTGCCTCTTTGTGTCAGAGACATAGGCTTTCTAAGAATGTAATAATCACAGGGGGTATAAGTCATTGTATATATTTTGCTAAACTTTTATCTCAGAAATTAAAGAAAGATGTGATTCCAATGGATCAAGGCCGTTATGCAGGTGCTATTGGTGCGGCTTTAATAGCACGAGAGAAGTTTTCAAACCCTTCCTTAATGTGAAAGATAAAGGAAGGGCTTGGGCAATTCTATTGAGTCCTTAATAATGATCGGACTTTAATAATACCTATTATATCCGCAAGTCCCCAGCCAATGGGGATTGCCCACCATATACCTGCAATTCCTATTGAAGATACAGGGGAAAGGGCATAAGCTAATATTACTCTGGTTCCAAGGCTGACAATAGTAAGTACTATAGAAATTCCGCTTTTTCCTATTCCCCGGAATAAACCATAGAACATAAACAAGTAGCCAATTAAGCAATAAAAGCTTGCTACAATGAAAAGATATTGTCTTCCAATATGTAAGATTTCTGTTTCCTTTGCATCAATAAAAATATGCAGGAGAGGTTTGGCAAATGCTAATACCAGAACGGAGATTATGACACAATAAATGGTAATAATTTTAACTGCCGAGCGTATTCCCCTGCGAATACGCTCATTCTTTTCTGCCCCTTTGTTTTGTGCAATGAAAGTGGAAAATGCATTACCAAAATCCTGTACAGGCATATATGCAAAATTATCGATCTTAACTGCTGCTGCAAATGCAGCCATTACCGAAACTCCAAAGCTATTTACTAATCCCTGTATCATTAAAATACCAAAATTCATAATGGACTGTTGAATACTGGAGAGTACCGAGTAATTTGCAATCTTTTTTATCATATTTTTATCTAAATATATATGTTTTCTATTCAGACGTATCTGAGGAACCTTTGCGAAGGAATAAACAGCTATGCCCACACCAGAAAAACATTGAGCAATAATAGTTGCATAAGCAGCACCTTTAACCCCCATATCAAGTGGTACTACAAATATAATGTCCAGTACAATATTAATTACAGTTGAAATAATAAGAAATATAAGAGGCATTATAGAATTACCCATACTTCGAACCACTGCTGCAAAATAATTATAAATAGAAGTAAATGTAATACCATAAAAGATAATCTGTATATAAGCTTTGGTATCAACTAAAACTTCTGCAGGTATATGTATAAAAGAGAGAATCTCATCAATAAATATCAATGCACATATGTTAATAATCAATGAGATTATTCCTATAAAACAAAAAGAAGTAAACAAACTATTTTTTAGGTTGTCTGTTTCTTTAGCACCATAAAAAAAGGAAAACACAGCACCGCTTCCCATACAAAGACCAAGTATAATAGACGTTAAAAACACCATAACTGTAAAAGAACTCCCTACCGCAGCAAGTGCACTGGGTCCGATAAATCTTCCCACAATAATCGAATCTGCTACGTTATATAATTGTTGGAACAGGTTTCCGATAATCATCGGTATGGCGAAACTAAGCATTGCTTTGGTTTCATTTCCATATATTAAATCATTGGTTGTTTTCATAATTAACCCCGTTGTATCCCACATCTGCAAGCAGATATCATATTCTGTTTCCAGATGTGATACAGCCACATAAAAATCAAGTTGAAAGAGTCATTTTGTGGCATCCTCTCCATATCCTTATTTTCTTTCAACCTTATTTCTTATCTTTTCAAAACTTATGAATTGGATTATTTAAAGTATGTATATTCATAAGTTTCATAATGCAATGGTAAACTTTACTTATGTAACTTCATCTAGGGTACCATTATACTTACCTTTTGTCAATATAAACATAACAACAGCCCCATGTAAACAGATTGATTACATGGGGCTGTAGGAGTTCAGAACATTTATTTCTTTTTCACTTTAATTTTAATAAAATCAAGAATATCTTCCTGATCCTTTGTTTTTAATTTATCAAAATAATAAAGCAATTCTTTTTCTTTTACACTAAGAAGCTTTAATTTCTTTTCATTTTCAGGGGCGTTTATATATTCTAAAAAGTCAGACACCTCATTTACTACAGAAGCATGGTCAGTGGACATCTGATAGGAAAAAGGGTGGTCACCGGTCATTATTAATTCAAATAAACTTTGATATGGTATGCCATAAAAGGCTGCAATATTATAAAGGGTATCCGTACTTGGTGTATTTCTGCCCGTCTCATAATGAGAATATGCCTGACGTCCGATATTCAAATAAGAAGCAACATATTCCTGAGTATAATTATTTGCTTTTCTCAATTCTTTTAATCTCTTGGCTAAAAGTTCATTTTTCATCATTTCACCACCTATTCATAGTAAAGTATAGATAAAAAATGTCTGCCTGTGGATATTTGTAATAGCATTTATAGTAGAAATGTGCTATTATATAATAGCAAACAAGTAAAGGGGGTGTTAAAAGTTGAACCATAAATCAGAACTTGAAAATAAAGGGAAAGAACATAGTGATCATCCGTAATTTGCCGACTTAAAATATTAATATATGGAAAGTGAAGAAGTAATATGCAAAAATTATCTGAACGAAAGCCGATATTATATGTATGCAGTCCGCTTACCTCTCTGTGATATTAAAAAATTATCATCGGGGGAACTTAGTAATAAGATGCTATGGCTCTAAGTATTTTATTTACTTTGTGCCCTAAGTAAAGCGAAAGGAATGGATAACAAAGTGAATGAGCGAAAGATAATTGCACAAATGGAACACAAATGGAGAACTTTTCGAATCTTGCGGAAGATACTGCACTGGATGATAAGATATAGGGTAAAGTATACATCACCTGGTGTTTGTTATATCAGTAAAATTATAAGTAACTATTATGTGGATCTGATAGAACTTCAACAAAAATATGAAAGATGTACCGGTAGTTCAATACGATATTATAAAAAATATGAGATATAAACAAAGGAGAAATAAAATAAAACTATAAGCCTGTTAAAAGCAACAGGCTTATAGTAAAATAGCTTTTCCTTATCGAAGAGAAGGATTTAAGATAGCTTTTTTATCAGTTTTCACGGTTTCTCTTGCCGATATTTCCCTGGCCTTTAAATGTTTTGAAAAGACAAGTAAAAATACGGTGCTTGTAATGCAGGCGCAAATTATATCGGACAAAGGTTCCGCATAGAATGCATGTTTTGCTGTAAATAATGTAGGAAGCAAAACAGTAAAAGCAACATAAGAAGATTTTCTGAAAATGGATAGAGCCAAAGCTGTTTTGGTACGTCCCAGGGCAGTTAATCCATCTACAAATACATACTGCAGGCTTAATGGAATAATTCCAAGGGTAAAAGTTTTAATTCCCCAAATAGATAAATTTATATGAGCTTGTCCTCTTGTAAATATCTTAACAAAGTATAATGGGAAGATACGTGACACAAGGAACATACAGCTTGTAAATACAAGGCTTAGAAGCAAAATAAGACGTTCCGCCTGTTTCACCCTTGCAGAATTTGCTGCACCATAGTTATAACTAATAATAGTTTGTGTTCCGCCGGTAATCCCAATCAATGGACCTGTGATAAGCATCATATAGCTTTGAACAATGGTAGCGCAGGAAATAAGCAGATCCCCTTGGGAAGGACCGCCATATTTTTGCAGTACTGCATTCAATATAATAATAATCAGGCTATCTGTTGAAAGAATAATAAAAGGACATAAACCGATGAATAAAATTTTCTTCATAACAGAGATGGAATAATTTCCAAAAGTAATGCGAATAGGAACTCTTTTACCGAATAGGAAGGATACAGCAAAAGCACAGGAAAGCATTTGCGCTATAACAGTTGCCCAGGCAGCTCCTGCAATACCGGTATGAAATATAAAGATAAATACAAAGTCCAATATAATATTGGTAACTGCTCCAATTAATACAGTAGACATGCTAATTAGGGAAAATCCCTGGCAAGTAATAAAATAGTTCAACCCAATACTTAGTAAAGCAAAGAAAGTTCCAAGTGTGTAAATGGTCATATAGGTGTTGGCATAGGTAAATGTAACTTCACTGGCACCAAATTTTATTAACAGATAATCTTTTATTAATAAGAAAAAAACGGTTAACGCAAGAGAAAATAGGACAAGCAGTAAGAAACTGTTGGATAGTATTTGTTCTGCCTCCTTCTTTTTCTTTTCACCTAAACGCATAGCCATTAAAATGGAACCGCCCAGACCAACTAAAGTACCAAAAGAGGAAAGGAGAGTGACAATGGGACCGCATACCCCTGCTCCAGCCAAAGCTACATCACCAATTTCCGGAATATTTCCTATGTACATGCGGTCAATAATACTGTAAAGAACGTTTACCAGTTGTGCAATCATAGAAGGAATTGCCAGTCTTATTACTAAAGAACGAATAGAATCATGTCTTAAATCATTAACTTTTTTCATAGTTATTTAAGTCCTCTGAATGTATAATGTTTGTATTTTTAGCTTAACTATATAGTATAATAAATTTTATGAATACAACATCATTCAGGGTACCATTGCACTTTATTTTTGTCAATATAAACAGGACAAAAAATCAGTATTCTTGTCTTTTTTTATTATAGGTGATATGATTAAAAAAATAATATATTTATGGGGGATGATTTATGTACCTAAAAGGATTGGATGAAATTGATAGAACGATTATTACGTTACTAACAAAAAATGCCCGAATGAGTTACGTAGATATTGGTGAAGCAGTAGGACTTTCTCGAGTTGCTGTTAAATCACGGATTTGTTCATTAGAGAATAGGGGTATCATTGAAGAATATACAACCATTATCAATCCCCAAAAAATCAGCAGTACAGTATCCTCTTATTATGAGATTGAAATAGAGCCCAGCAGCTATAAAAAGGTAGTTGATATTCTGAATTCCAATGATACAGTAACCCAAATTTATCAGGTATCCGGTAAAAACAAGCTTCATGTTCATGCGGTGACTGAGGATAGTAAAGGAATGGAAGCATTTCTAAATGATATAATGTATAAATTGCCGGGGATTTTATCTCTGGACTGTAATATTATTATTTCAAGAATTAAAGATATTAAAGGCTTAAGATTATAAAGAGCAATAAGCTTATAAAGAGTAATAAGATTATAAAGGGCAATAGGAGAAAGAATGAAGAATAAATATGAATTTTCGATTCGGCAACCGGAACTTATTGGTGAAGAACAGTTCAGAAAATATGCAGTACTGGCACCCCTTATAAAGACTCCGGAAGGAATTTTTATGTTATTCGAGAAGAGATCGGATAAATTGCGCCATCAACCCGGTGAAATATGTTTCCCGGGTGGTAAACTGGAGCTGGATGAATCCTTACAGGAATGCGCTGTACGTGAAACAGTGGAAGAATTACTTATTCAAAAGGAGCAGATTGAGATAATAGGCCCGGGCGATATTTTTGTATCTCCTTTTAACTTAATGGTGTATCCTTTTTTAGGAGTTATTAAAGAGTATAATAATACCTTTAGTACAGATGAAGTGGAGGAAATCATTAAGATACCTTTGGAGTTTTTCCGTAATCAACAACCGGCTCATTTTGAAAGCAGACTAATTAACAAGCTGTCTGAAGATTTTCCTTATGAATGGATTCCTGAAGGTGAAAAATATCCATGGGCACAAGGAAGTTATGATATATTATTTTACCGGTATGAAAAGCAT
Organism: Anaerocolumna sp.; assembly: GCF_032079385.1. Lineage (NCBI taxonomy): Bacteria > Bacillati > Bacillota > Clostridia > Lachnospirales > Lachnospiraceae > Anaerocolumna > Anaerocolumna sp. The sequence continues at coordinate 26,636 of NZ_DAMAUC010000021.1, read as the reverse complement.
GTAATATGGGGAATGACAGCACGCATGGTTGAATCCATTGTTAAACTGATTGATCAATATAGCTTATATTAATAGGCTAACGTACTAGGAAGATATAGGTTGAAAAAATAATTTGTCAACTGGAGATTTGTGGGGCACAATTGTGAGGCGCAGTTGTGCCTGCGTACAAAGAATGGTTTCGTTATTAAATGGTGTTAAAGCACCGGAATTGAGGTTAATATGACAACTTGTGATGAACGTAGATTAAAAGATAAAATAGATACTTTTGCAACCTTTGGAGCAGTGGGTAATGGGGGGATTACCAGATTATCCTTATCACTGGCTGCACTGGAGGCAAGAGAAGAATTTTGCAGAAGATGCAAAGCTCTTGGAATGGAAATTAAAACCGATGATATGGCTAATATCTACGCCACTTTAAAAGGAACGGAAGATATTCCTGCAATTATGATGGGCTCCCATATGGATTCGGTGGTACAGGGTGGAAATTATGATGGTATATTAGGAGTATTAACTGCACTGGAAGCAGTGGAGACAATTGTAACGGAGAATATTCCCCACCGCCATCCAATTACAGTAGTTGTTTGGACTAATGAGGAGGGGGCAAGATTTGACCCCGCCATGATGTCCTCTGGTGTTATAGCTGGTAAATTTGATAAAGAACTTATGTTGGAATCAAAAGATACAGAAGGAGTAACCTTTAGAGAAGCGTTGGAAGCCAGCGGATACAAGGGTGAAATTACAAATCGTTTGAACGCAGAGGATTATGGGGCATTGGTTGAATTGCATGTGGAACAAGGACCCGTATTAGAAGCAGAGAATAAGAATATTGGCGTTGTCGAAGGAGTTGTAGGAATGGTAAATTATGAATTTACCATTTTGGGGCAGGCAGATCATGCAGGGACAACTCCTATGAAATATAGGAAAGATGCATTGTTTGCGGCTTCTAATGTAATACGGTATTTACATGATGGACTGGATAAATTGGATAGTAAGCTAGTCTATACAACTGGAAGAATGAATGTTTCCCCTAATATTCATACCGTAATCCCTGATCTTGTTAAATTCACTTTGGACGTGAGACACCAAGATTCTAAAGTTATAGACCAGGCAGTTAAAATCATCAAAAATGTTCCTGGGGAAGTTGACAGATGCAGCGTAAGTTACAAGGAATTATGGTCCCGTAAAACAGTTGCATTTTGCAAAGAATATGTAGATTTTGTGGAAAAGAATGCAGATAATTACGGCTATTCTTCCATGAGAATGTATAGTGGTCCAGGGCATGATGCACAGTTTATTGCTGATATGATACCAACCACAATGATATTTGTTCCAAGCCGGAATGGACACAGTCATTGCGAAAAGGAATTTACGCCTTTAGAAAATTGCCTTAAAGGTGCTAATGTACTATTACAAACCATATTAGATATTGATAAGAAGGAGATATAGGAGGGAAATCATGATTGCACAATTTATATGGTATTCAAAATGCAGTACTTGTATCAAAGCAAAAAAGTGGTTGCAGAATAACAATATTCCGTTTGAAGAAAGAGCAATAAAAGAAAACAACCCACAGGAAAGTGAATTAACGGAATGGATATCAAAAAGCGGATTACCAATTAAAAAATTCTTTAATACAAGCGGTAATTTATATAAAGAACTGAATCTAAAAGATAAGCTGGCCTCAATGTCAGAAGAGGAACAGATTAAACTTTTGGCATCGGATGGGATGCTTGTTAAAAGACCAATTATAATAAGGGATGATGTAATTCTGGTGGGATTTAAGGAAGCAGAGTGGGATGTATTAAAGTAATAATCATAATAAAAGAATATTAAAAGCCTTTTATTAAAAGCAGGCTAATGAGATTAAAAAGTGAAGAGTAAGGAGCCGTTTTTACATGCAATTTTATTTTGCACCATTGGAAGGTATTACCGGATACATGTATAGAAACAGTTATAGTACCTTTTTTCCTAATGTAAACAAATACTTTGCCCCATTTATTGTACCCAGTACAAGGGGAGAGTTTAAAAATAGAGATTTAAATGATATTTTACCGGAAAACAATCAAGGTCTTGTTTTAATACCGCAGTTATTAACCAATCAAGGAAAAGATTTTATTCTTGCTTCAAAGAAAATAAAGGAGTTGGGATATAAGGAAATAAATTTAAACCTCGGATGTCCTTCTGGAACGGTTGTTTCAAAGAACAGAGGCTCTGGATTTCTTGCTAAAAAAGAAGAACTGGATGCATTCTTAGACGAAATTTTTTCCGCTTCCATAACCAAAATATCAATAAAAACAAGGATAGGAAAAGACAGTCCGGAGGAGTTTTATGAATTAATCGAAATATTTAATAAATACCCTTTGGAGGAGCTTATCATACATCCCAGAATTCAAAAGGATTTTTATAAAAATCATCCGAATCTGAAGGTTTTTAAAGATGCCCTGAGTTTAAGTAAGAATCCTGTTTGTTATAATGGTGATATTTTTACAGAGAAAGATTATAGAACTTTTACAGAAGAATTCTCCGTTGTAGATAAGATAATGTTAGGCAGAGGACTTATTGCAAATCCGGGATTGTTAATGGAGATAACAGAACATAAAAAATTGAATAAGAAATTATTAAAAGACTTCCATGATAAAATATATGAAGAATATCAAAGAATTTTATTCGGAGACAGGAATGTTTTGTTCAAAATGAAAGAATTGTGGTTATATTTGATTACGCTGTTTCCGGATAACGAAAAATATGCAAAGAGAATAAAAAAAGCCGAAAGATTAAGGGATTACGATGAAGTGGTTTCCAGTTTATTCAGGGAACGTGAAATAAAGGAATAAAAAGTCCTAAACTTTTGATTATGAATTTATTGTACTATATGATACAATAAATACGGAATGGGAAAATGTTTTTAAACAGCTATTATTTCGTGTAAATGGGGTGTTATCTTGCGTGTCTTTGATTCAATAAGTTTTTTTATACTATTCCTTGTTGCAGTTATTTCCGTATATGAATATATACTGCTTTTAAACCATAAGAAACTTTTGAATAGATATGAAAAAATGAGAAGAAAGCTATACGAAACCAGTGATAGAATATCAAAAACAAATGATGAAAATGAGATTTATTCTATTGTTTTAGACACTATTATCGAATTAATCCCAAATGCAACCAATGGCAGTGTACTTTTAATTAATGAAGATGGCGATTTTAATTTTAAGGTAGTGAAAGGATTCCAAAAAGAATTAAAAAGAATTTCTCTTAAAAGAGATGAGACATATTTATATAGAATAAACAGGTTTGAAAAGACAGCCATCATAAATAACCCGGAAGAATTTGATAGAAAACATGCCAGTAAGGATACTATCGAAGGATTTGAAAGATTAAATGCGTTGGATATCAGCTGTACTATATCCGCACCAATTTACATTGATAATAAGTTAATAGGATTAATCAATGTGGATTCCAATAAAACAAATCATATATTTACTCAAAAAGATTTAGATTTAATGGATCAAATTAAGTGTGAATTGGAATTGGCAATTAAGAATGCTCTTGCACAAAATAAATTAAAATACCTTGCGAATTATGACGAACTTACCGGAGTCATGAACAGGAGAACCTTAAAAAAAGAATATGATAATGAAATAGCAAAGATGAAATACAATAGAAAAAGTATGACTTTGATTATGATTGATGTAGATAATTTCAAATGTTTCAATGATACATACGGTCATTTTTTTGGGGATATGGTGTTGAAGCACTTTTCCGAGGTTTTAAGTAATTCAGTTGGCGCTTCTGATATAGTAGCAAGATTTGCCGGAGATGAATTCATTATTTTACTGAAAGGATTGGACTTAGCCGGTGCAGAAAATAAAATGAAGTCAATTGAAGAAAGATTATTATCAGAAAAGCTGGATGGAATCATTTTAAAATTCAGCTATGGAATATGTGAAATTGGACCGGATGCTAATATGAATTTCGAGAAAGCATTAACACTTGCAGATGAAAAAATGTATGAATACAAGAAAAGGGAAGTCTGTGATCAGGAAATGCAGGAGATATAATATATAAATCAAGGGCTGTTGCTTAACTAAGAATAAAAGTTTTGCAGCAGCCCATTTATTATATTAATTTAGGACATATCTTAATTTGATTACAGTATGCATGTGAATATAGAACAGTTAATAAGGTCAATGTTTGTGTTTTTCAGCTGCTTCTGCATCCGCTTTCGTTCTATGAACGGTACCATGTGGATGCTGGGGCGGTGCATAAATAGAATATAATTTAAGTGGTTTATCCCCTGTATTAACCAGGTTGTGCCATTTACCTGCCGGTATAATGAATGCATAATCTTCGCGAACCCGTTCCTGAAAATCCAATCTATCCCTTCTGTCACCCATTTGAACAAGACCCTGGCCTTCTTCAATGCGTATAAATTGATCATTATCGGGGTGAATTTCAAGTCCAATATCTTCCCCTGGGTTAAGGCTCATTAAGGTTACTTGTAAATGCTTACCGGTCCATAAAGCAGTACGGAAGTTGTTGTTAGTTTCTGTGGCTTTTTCTATATCAATTGCGAATGGTTCCGGGCCATAATCTCTTTGTCGGGTATTTTGTCCTCTATAGGAAGAACCATAAACATATGAATTCTTGTAATACATAGTAATTATTCCTTCTTTATTTTCTTATATTAAGATATGCTTTTTGTATACAAAAAGTGACATAAATATGGGATGCAGAAAAGGGGAAGCAGATAAATCTTTAAAGGATGGCATTCTGCATATTTACATTCGTTAAAGGAAGTGATACATTACAATTATATACCATATCTTATAAAGTATCTGCAGCGGAGGTGTAAGAAATGTCTATCCGTATTATTTTAATTATATTTATGTATCCTGTATTACCAATTATATATTTTTTGCTGAAAAATGAGGTAAAACCAAAAAAGAACATAGTACTTGGAGTAACGCTGCCTTATTCTAAAATAAACGATCCCAGGGTGGATGAATTATTAGCAGCTTATAAAAAGGAACTGAACATATTAACTATAATACTTGCTCCAATACCAATTTTACCAATTTTTATTAAATGGTTTTCAATTTATTATGGGATCATGATTCTATGGATTTTGTTGGTTATTTTGGTACCTTATATTCCTTATATAAGATATCACCATAGATTGAAAAGCATGAAAGACGAAACAGATAATATAAAGGGAGTATTAGAGGAAGCGTCGGAAAATGCTAATATAAATGAATTTTCTAAAAGAGCATTAAAAGAAACAACTGAATTAATGAAATCAGAAAAAATGGTGAATCATTATTGGTTTCTTCCCCCAATTATAATTAGTTTATTTCCCCTTGCATATGAAGCGTTTACGTCCATTGGACAGCCGGAATACTTAGGGATATTACTAGGGTGTGGTACATTTACTATAATTACACTTTTAGGGGCCATATTCCAAAAGGTTATCTATAAGCAGGAAGCAGAAATCGTGGATGAAGATTGGAATATCAATGTAAGGATTACACGAATCCGCAGACAGTGCTGGAGAAAGTTTTGGTTGGAAATGACATGGGCTTCAGGTATATTCACCGTTGTTTTTTGGATGTTTATAACCAGTAAGATATCATATTTTGCAGGTATGATTTTAACACTGATTTATTCGGGGATTATTATATATATTGCGGTGAAAGCGGAGTTTACCACACGATATGTTCAGGAAAAATTATCAGAAGAAAGTAAGCGGCCTATATATCTGGATGAAGATGATCACTGGATATATGGATTATTTTATTATAACCCTGATGATAAAAAGATATTGGTCAACGACAGGGTTGGTATTGGAACGACAATGAATCTGGCACATAAGACCGGTAAAATCGTTACGCTTATAGCAATAGTATGTATGCTGACATTGCCAATATCTGTAATATATGTAATAAAAGAAGAGTTTACCCCCTTAACAACAAAAATTTTAGATAATCGCATTGTTGTAACTCATATAGCAGAAGAACTTGACCTACCTACAGAAGAAATCAGATCCGTAGAGGTTGTAGAACATTTACCGTCAACCGTAAAAGTAGTTGGAACCGGTATGGAACACCTGCTAAAAGGGACATTTAATGTATCAGGATATGGGCGATGTAAGCTTTATTTAAATCCTGAGAAGCCTCCATTTCTGGTTATGACAACAGAGGATGAAAGGATTATAATTAATGGAAATGATAATTTAATTGAAGAAATGGCGGAGAAGAATTTATTGAACCGATAGTAAAAAAGTAATTGGACGTTAATATTTTTAAAACTATATGCCTTTGTAGAAAATAATGATTCTACAAAGGCATTTTTATGTATGAAGAAAGTATAATCTAGCAGTAAGGATTACGAAATTTGGAAAACCTATAGCTTACATATAAATAAATATTTGAGAAAAATGCTATAGAAGTGGTTCATTAGATAACGTTGTAATAATTTTTTTATTACATAATTGACAGGGATAAAATATCTGTGTTATTATACAATCAAGAGCAATTTAGCTTGATAAACTGTTAGAGTGCTAATAAGGTAGAGGAGGAAAGTATGAAAAGATACATAATACTATTTGTAACATTAATTTTATTTGCCGGTACTTTTGCCGCATGTGGCGGGAAACATAAAGAATCTGGAAAAGAAAAATTTGTAGTGGGCTTTGATGCTGAATTTGAACCCTATGGGTTTAAAAATGAAAAGGGAGAATATGTAGGATTCGATTTGGATTTAGCACAAGAAGTCAGCAGCCGCAACAATTGGGAGTTGGTTAAGCAGCCAATAGACTGGGATGCTAAGGATATGGAACTATCCTCCGGTGCTATTGATTGCATTTGGAATGGATTTACCATCAATGACCGTGAAGAACAATATACCTGGAGTTCTCCTTATGTAAACAATAGCCAGGTATTTGTAACTGCAAGTACCTCCGGAATTAAAAATCAGGCAGATTTAGCGGGAAAACTTGTGGCAGTTCAAAAAGATTCCTCTGCTTTGTCTGCATTAAATAGCGATGAGAATGAGCAATTAAAAAGCTCATTGTCTGAACTTTTAGAGTTTGGTGATTATAATACTGCGTTCATGGAATTAGAAATGGGAACAGTAGATGCTATAGCAATGGATATCGGTGTTGCAAAAGCGCAAATGTCTTCCCGTAATCAGGATAAATTTACTATTCTGGATGAATATCTTTCCGGCGAGCAGTATGGTGTGGGATTTTTATTGGGTAATGAAGAACTTAGGGATAAAGTAGAAAAAACTTTAATGGATATGATGGAAGACGGAACATTTATGGAGATAGCAAAGAAATGGGATTTAGAGGACAGCGTTTGTTTCGGCAAGAAGGATTAAGTCTGATAGTATGCGTGTTATCTATTTACTCTGTTATCTCATTGAATTCGTGGTAATAGACTATTAATAACCGGGATAAATGGAGGAATTATATGAATATAGCGGTTATGTTTTTTGAATTAGGGAAGGGATTTATTACAACGGTTGAAATATTTGTGCTAACCTTAATTTTTTCTCTTCCTTTAGGGTTAATTATATCATTTGGCAGAATGTCTAAAAATAGTATTCTTCGTACCATTACGAAGTTCTATATTTCTGTTATGCGTGGAACACCTTTAATGTTGCAGCTTATTGTAGTATATTTTGGACCGTTCTATGTTTTCGGTCTTCAATTAGGCCGTTCCTATCGTTTTATAGCAGTAATTTTGGCATTTGTATTAAATTATGCAGCTTATTTTGCAGAAATATACCGTTCCGGAATAGAATCCATGCCAAAAGGACAGTATGAAGCTGCTAAGGTACTGGGATATACAAAGGGACAGACTTTCTTTAAGATTATTCTGCCGCAGGTCATTAAACGTGTTATGCCTTCTATAACCAATGAGACTATTACATTGGTGAAAGACACTTCTTTGGCATTTGTATTATCCATTGTAGAGATGTTTACAACAGCGAAACAGATTGCGGCTTCCGAAACCACGATTATACCTCTTATGGTGGCAGGTTTATATTACTACATATTTAATTTGGCTGTCGCACTGGGAATGGAGCAGATTGAGCGAAAATTAAACTATTATAGATAAAAATGTGAAGAAAGGCATCTTCACAGATGCAAGAAATGGTCTCCATTATTATTACAGGAAAGGACACAATATAAAGTGAAAGAATATAAATTATGAAAGAATGCCATCAACTGATTCTTTCACTTATTTTTATTTGTGGCAGTATTCCAGGCCCGCCTGGGATATGCAATGGGTGTGAATATGAAAATATTAGAGATTAATCATATGAAAAAATCCTTTGATGATTTGGAAGTAATCAAAGATATATCTTTAGCTGTAAATGAAGGTGAAGTACTGTCTATTATCGGTCCTTCCGGTTCTGGAAAATCTACTGTACTTCGTTGTGCAGCTATGCTGGAAAAAATGGACAGCGGAGAGTTGATTTATCTGGGTGAATATGCTGCCCATAATACAGAGGGTAAAAGTACCTATATATCAAAAAAAGAATTAAGAAGGTTTCATAAATACTATGGGCTGGTCTTTCAAAACTTTAACCTGTTCCCACATTATACAGTACTGAAAAATATTACAGATGCCCCTATGACGGTAGAAAAAGTCAGTAAAAAGGCAGCAGAAGAACGGGCTATGGTATTGCTTAAGAAATTAGGTTTAGAAGATAAAAGGGATGCATACCCCTATCAATTATCCGGCGGGCAGCAGCAGCGTGTATCCATAGCGCGGGCTTTAGCCCTCCAGCCTAAAATACTGTTTTTTGACGAACCTACTTCAGCCCTGGATCCGGAATTAACAGGCGAAGTGCTAAAGGTTATTAAAGAACTGGCGAAAGAAAAAATGACTATGATTATAGTTACTCATGAAATGCAATTTGCTAAAGAGCTATCAGATCGCATTATTTTTATGGAAAATGGAAGAATTCAGGAAGAAGGTACACCGGAACAGCTATTTTCTACAGAAAATACCCGTGTAAAAGATTTTATCGGTAAATTTGCAATGTAAAGATTCGTGCAGTTATTTCTTCTGATAGAAGTGGTAATGTAAGGATTCATATAGTCATTTCTTCTGGTAGAAGTTGCAATGTAAAATTCATACAGTCATTCCTTATAGTAGTAGTTGCGCTGTAAAAATTCATACAGCCATTCCTATAGTAGAAGTTGCAATGTAAAATTCATACAGCTATTCCTTGCAGTAGAAGTTATATTGTAATAACTTCTACTGCAAAAAAATATATAAGAGGAATTGAAGATTATATATGCTTATTGTCAAAGGTATTCTAGTTATACTTCCACTTCCACATTGTAAATCTTTTTGTTTTCTATTAATGGTACAAGAGTACCTGTAATCTTTTCTCCGTCGGCCACAATCTGTACTTTACCTGTTTTATTATTATGGATATGTATGTTAAACAGAGCATTTCTGAATTTACGAATAATAGTAATCTTATTTAATTCATCCGGCAGACATGGTTCTATTCTCAACCCATCATAGTCTGCACGTATTCCCAGGATATATTGGCTTACATTGACAAAGGACCAGGACGCAGTTCCGGTTAACCAGCTGTTTTTGGCTTCGCCATAATTCGGGGCTTCTTTTCCCGCAATCATCTGGCTGTACACATAGGGCTCTGTTTTATGTATATCACTGATTTCTTCTGTAAAAGCTGGTGAAATACGCCTGTAGCTTTCGAATGCTTCATTTCCCTGACCAATTACAGTATGGGCAATACTGATCCAGGGATTATTGTGGCAAAAGATACCGCCATTTTCTTTATATCCCGGAGGATAGCTGGAGATTTCTCCTAAGTTAATATGGTATTTTGTATAGCAGGGATTTAGCAACTGAATACCGTAGGTTGTTGTAAGGCGCTTCTCAACACTGTCAAGAGCTTTTTTAGCATTTCCGTTCTGAACCCCGATACCTGCCATAACACAAAAACCCTGAGGTTCAATATAAATCTGACCTTCTTCGCATATATGGCTTCCAACCGGGTCACTAAAGCTGTCATATGCACGTAGAAACCAGGAACCATCCCAGCCGGAGGTTTCTATAGCTTCTGTCATTTTTTGAATCTCTGTGTATACATAAGCTGCTTCTTCTACATCACCTAACCGGCTGCATAGTTCCGCATATTCGCCGGCATACTTAACAAACATAGCCCCAATAAATACACTTTCAGCTTTTTTACTGTCCATATTTTCGCAGGTTTGAAAACTTTCCCCCGGTTCCTCTGAAAAACAATTCAGATTTAAGCAGTCATTCCAGTCTGCACGTCCAATTAAAGGAAGGTTGTGAGGACCTTTATGATTTATGGTGTAATAAACACTTCTTTTTAAATGTTCCAGTAATGGTTTCTCTGTACCTTCCACATTATTAAAAGGTACCATTTCATCTAAAATAGACATATCCCCTGTTTCACGGATATATGCAGTTGTACAGCCAATCAGCCATAAAGGATCATCATTAAAACCGCCGCCGATATCCCCATTCCCCTTTTTCGTTAAAGGCTGGTACTGGTGATAAGTACTTCCATCCTCGAATTGAATAGAAGCAATATCAATAATCCGTTCTCTGGCATGTTCAGGAATCATATGAACAAATCCAAGTAAATCCTGACAGCTGTCTCGAAATCCCATACCACGTCCTGTTCCGGTTTCATAATAACTGGCACTTCTGCTCATGTTAAAGGTTGCCATACACTGATATTGATTCCATATATTCACCATTCGGTCCACTTGAGGAAGAGCAGAATGAATCTGATAATTACTTAATAACCCCTCCCAATATTGAGCTAATTCTGAAAAGGCTGCATTTACAGAAGAAATAGTTTCATATTTTGAAATCATCTCTTTTGCTTTCACCTTATTGATTGTATTAGGCGATTCCCATTTATCATTTTTCACGTTCTCTATATATCCTAAAACAAATACCAGTTCCTTAGTTTCTCCCGGTTCCAAAGAAATGGAAAGCTGGTGCGAAGCTATGGGATACCAGCCGCTTGCTATGCTGTCTGCTGATTTACCGAGTCTTACACCGTCGGGTAAGGACCAGTCATTATCTGCACCAAGAAATGTCTTACGATCGGTATCAAAGCCACAGGTACCGCCATTAACACTGTAAAAGGCATAATGGTTGCGGCGTTCCCTGTATTCTGTCTTATGGTATATCACAGAATTTTCCACTTCCACTTCCCCGATACTTAGATTTCGTTGATAATTCGTGGTATCATCAACGGTATTCCAAAGACACCATTCCACTACACCAAAAAAATCAAGATTTTTTTTACAATCGCCTTCATTTATTAAGGTAACATGCTGCAATTCACAGTTATCCTCCAAAGGAACGAAAAAAGTGATGGAAGCTCGTATCGAATTACGGCTTCCTGAAATAGTACTATAACCCATACCATGCCTGCAGCTGTAAGAATCCAGTTTTGATTTAACTGGTTTATAACAAGGACTCCATATATCCTCCTGATCCTTAATATAAAAAAAACGGCTTCCAATATCATTTGGAACGTTGTTATAACGGTATCTGGTAATGCGTCTGAGTTTCGCATCACGGTAGAAAGAATAACCGCCCCCTGTATTAGATAGAAGACTAAAAAATTGATTGCTGCCCAGATAATTAATCCAAGGCAGGGGAGTATCCGGTGTTTGGATCACATATTCTCTTCTCCTATCATCAAAATATCCATACTTCATATGTATTCCTCGCTTCCTGTTATTTACCATAGGGTACTAAAACGATTAAGTTACGAATATAATACTATTATATGAGAAAAAAAGCAATATATAATCCAAAATTTAGTAATTTAAGTAGATGTTACTAAAAAAAGAGATAGTAAATATGCATATTAAACAAAAATAAATAAAAGTATTGCAATTTGTTGTATATTATTTTATAATAAATACGAAAACGATTAAGTAAAGCCTCAAATACTTAATCTAAACTATATAAATAGAGAGGAAGAAGATGAAGAATGGCTTCTTTAAAAGATATAGCAGCTAAATGTAAAGTGTCCGTTGCAACCGTAAGCAAAGCATTGAATGATCAAAGTGACATCGGAAAAGAAACAAAAGAAAATATTAGAAAAGCAGCAGAAGAGATGGGGTATTTTCCAAACTCGGCGGCAAGAATGTTAAAGACGAAGCGAAGTAACAATATTGGAATCCTTTTTATTGATAAAATGCACAGTGGGTTGGCACATGAGTATTTCTCATCTGTTTTAGAAAACTTAAAGGCTGAGGCTGAAAAAAGAGGATATGATATAACTTTTATTTCTCAAAACATAGGACAACAGAAAGTAAGTTATCTGGAGCATTGCAGATACCGTAATTACGATGGTGTAGTGATTGCCAGTGTAGATTATACAGATCCTATGGTTGTTGAGCTGGTAAGCAGTGAACTGCCAGTTGTGACCATTGACCATGTCTATAATGGTAAGACAGCAATTCTTTCAGATAATGTAAAAGCGGTGGAGGACTTGGTAAATTACATATATCAGAGAGGCCACAGAAAGATAGCCTTTATTCACGGTGAAGATACTTCTGTTACTCGAAAACGTTTGGCCAGTTTTTATAAAACCTGTATGAATCTTGGAATAAAAGTTCCGGAGGAATATGTAAGAGCCTCTTATTACCATGATCCCAAAACAACAGGCAAGCTTACAAGAGAGTTATTGGAATGTGGGGACCCGCCTACTTGTATTATGTTTCCTGATGATTTTTCCTTCATTGGAGGAATGAATGTAATAGATGAAAAAGGTTTAAGGATTCCGGAAGATATTAGTGTAGCAGGATTTGACGGCATTCTTTTATCCCAGGTGCTAAAACCTAAACTAACTACAATAAAACAGGATTCAGAATCTATAGGCAGAGAAGCGGCAGGTAAACTAATTGATTGGATTGAAAATCCAAAGACTAGTTTAGCTACACAGGTATTAATTCAAGGTAAGTTATTAGAAGGAAAAACTGTGAAAATGATAACTGTTAATTAATTATGATGCAATGCTGGAAATTCCAGTAGAACATAAAAAAATTATTTAAGGAGGGAGTGTTTTATATGAAAAAGAAATTTATAGCAGCTTTGTTAATTGGCAGTATGGCAATATCCACGCTGGTTGGATGTGCAGGAAAAGGTAAGGATGAAACAAAAGATCCTGACAAGGAAGTAGCAAAGGAGGTAACGGAAGCTCCAAAAACAGAAGATAATAAGGAGAAAGAGAATGCTTCCGGTGATACGGTTTCTCAAGGTAAAGTACTTAACATCTATTGCTGGAATGAAGAATTCAAAAGCCGTTATACGGATTATTTTGAAAAAGCAGGAAAGCTGCCGGAAGGTATTGAAGTGAATTTCGTTATTACGCCAAATGAAAATAATGCTTATCAAAATGCATTAGACCAGGCATTATTAAACCAGGAATCAGCAGCAGATGATGACAAAGTTGATATCTTTTTGGTAGAGGCTGATTATGCCTTGAAATATGTTGATACAGATTATGCTTTGGATGTAAAAGCAGATGTAGGCTTAACCGATGAAGATCTGGCGGAGCAGTATCAATATACAAAAGATATCGTTACGGATTCCAATGGTGTTCAAAAAGGTACCACATGGCAGGCTACACCAGGATTATTTGCTTACAGACGTTCCATTGCTAAAGATGTACTTGGAACAGATGATCCTGTAGAAGTACAGGCAGCTTTAAGCGACTGGAACAAATTTGATGAAGTTGCAGCAAAAGCAGCTGAAAAAGGATATAAGATGTTATCCGGTTATGATGATGCCTATCGTACTTTCTCCAATAATGTTTCAACGCCTTGGGTGGATGGTACTAAGATAGTAATTGATGACAATATCATGAGATGGGTAGATCAGACAAAAGCTTATACAGATAAAGCCTATAACAATAAAACCTCTCTATGGGCTCCTGAATGGTCTGCAGATCAAGGTCCGGAAGGAAAGGTATTTGGCTTCTTTTACTCTACATGGGGCATTAACTTTACTTTATTAGGAAATGCATTGGCAACACCTGTATCAGAAGGCGGAAAAGAAGAAGTAGGTAATGGTATTTATGGTGATTACGCGGTTTGTCAGGGACCTGAAAGCTATTACTGGGGTGGTACCTGGATCTGTGCAGCAGCAGGGACAGATAACCTTCCATTAATTAAAGAGATAATGAAGACATTAACATGTGATGCAGATACGATGAAGAAGATAACAGAAGATACGCAGGATTACACTAATAATATGAAAGCTATGAATGAACTTGCAAACAGCGATTTCCAATCTGCTTTCTTAGGCGGACAAAATCATATTAAATTATTTGCAGAAGCTGCTCCAAAGATTGATATGAGCAACATTTCCCAGTATGACCAAGGTTTAAATGAATCTTTCCAGGGAGCTTTTAAAGATTACTTTGATGGTTCAGTAGATAAAGATACGGCATTAGAGAATTTCTACACATCAGCTATAGAAAAATATCCGGAATTAACCAAATAGACACTGGGTTACAATAGAAGCTGATTAAACTTTCTATTGTCATGAATAAGGAGGTTGTTGTAAAACAATAAACACACTTGTGAGCAGTCGAAGAAGTTGGGACTAGTAGATTGGTTACAAAATATGGACGGTTTTGCAGCAGCCTCATTTTTAAAATTCTAAAAGGGTATTTTATAGGGAGGAAAATCCATGAAAGCAGAAGGAAATCAAGCAGTAAAGCATAAAGGAGTTAGTTATGCCAAATGGGGTTATATCTTTTTAATTCCCTTTTTTGTGGTTTATTTCATATTTTCATTTGTTCCATTAATATCAACGTTTTATTACAGCTTTTTTGAAAACTATATGTCAGGCCTTAAACACATTGGGCCAAGTTTTGTCGGATTTGAAAACTTCAAGACCATATTCAATGGTGATTTGTTAAAATATATTAGCAATACAATTATTATCTGGCTTATGGGCTTTATTCCACAGATTCTTTTTTCACTTTTATTAGCGGTTTGGTTTACGGATTTACGTTTGCGGTTAAAAGCAACCGGATTTTTCAAAACAATCATTTATATGCCTAATTTAATAATGGCAGCAGCTTTTGCCATGTTATTCTATGCTTTGTTTTCAGACCGGGGGCCTATTAATAACATATTGATGAATACTGGAATTCTAAAAGAAGAATTCCGCTTCATGACCTCTGTGTGGGCAACAAGAGGATTAATTTCAGGAATGAACTTTCTAATGTGGTTTGGTAACACAACAATTATTCTAATGGCAGGTATGATGGGTGTTGACACAGCACTTTTTGAATCAGCAGCAATAGATGGTGCAAATACATTAAAAATATTCACAAAGATAACCATACCTATCATTCGGCCCATCCTTGTATATGTATTTATCACCTCCCTGATAGGCGGCATCCAGATGTTTGATATTCCGCAGATTTTAACAAACGGAAAGGGAACACCTAATAGAAGCAGCATGACATTGATTATGTATTTAAACAATCATCTCTTTAGTAAGAATTATGGCATGGCCGGTGCTTTATCTGTTATTTTGTTTATTATTACAACTATATTAAGTATTGCGGTATTTGCAACTATGACAAAAGGTATTATGAAAAAGAAAGGGGGAAAATAACATGGATAAAAAAGATAAAAAAGCAAAATTAATTCTTAAATCAGAGCGGATTATCAGCTACATTGTATTGTTACTTTTAACATTTCTATGTTTATTGCCTTTCTACATATTACTAATCAATGCAACCCGTTCTCATCCAGATATACAAAAAGGTTTTTCTTTCTTACCAGGAAAATCTTTTATTACAAATCTAAAGAATGTACTTAGTAATGAGAATCTTCCAGTTATCAATGGTATTGCCAATAGTTTATTTATATCCGGATGCAACGCGATCCTTACTACATATTTTTCATCTCTTACGGCATATGCAATACATGCTTATGAATTTAAGTTTAAAAGAGCTTTGTTTCTATTTATACTGATGATCATGATGGTACCTGTACAAGTGTCTACTTTGGGATTTATTGATTTAATGCAAAAATTAAAATTGCTGGACAGCTTTATACCTTTAATTGCTCCGTCCATAGCAGCACCGGTGGTATTCTTTTTTATGAAGCAATATATGGAGAGCAACCTTGCAATTGAGATTATAGAAGCTGCACGAATTGACGGTTCTGGGGAATTTAGAACATTTAATAATATTGTGCTGCCGATTATAAAACCTGCAATAGCAGTACAGGCGATCTTTGCTTTCGTAAATACCTGGAACAATTATTTTGTTCCTTCTCTGATTATTAAAACCAATACAAAGAAAACCCTGCCCATATTAATTGCCCAGCTTCGAAGTGCCGACTTTTTAAAATTCGATATGGGTCAGTTATATATGCTTATAGCTATTGCGATTTTTCCGGTTATAATTGTATATATATGTTTGTCCAAATTCATTGTTCGAGGTGTGACTGCCGGAAGTATAAAAGGATAAAGTGGGAAACAGAAAGTTGTTTTGCACAGTATTATATTGGTTTATAGATTTGACATGCAATTCCTATTACACAAAAGTGTATTATGAATTGCATTTTTTTTGGTAATATATAGTTGAACAATTGGGGGTGTTAGTATAAAATATACTTACGTTATATTGTTAATAATATAACGAAAAAGTTTTGGAGATCAGTCTGCTTATTTAGCCAGGGAGGAGGCAAGCGTGGCGGCGGTTCTTATATAACAGAAGAGGCAAAGGAGTTAATAGATAAATATGACCAATTCATTAGACGATCAAATCAGACAATTGAAGCAATTTATCATGACATCTTTTTGTGAAAGCGGGAAAAAGCATCTGTTGATTACAGGCAATAGAAAGAGCGGGAAAACTACAGTTCTAAAAGAGATTTTAAAAGATTTGGTTCCTATAGAGAAGCTTCAGCTTGAAAATCCTTTAAATGAAGAAAGTATTTATGAGAAAAAATCAACACAGAAAGAGGATTTTTTTTATAAAGACAATCATATGATGGAAGAAGAGACCAACCTTGGTGGAATCATTACCTATGCTGTCCGAGATGATGCTTATATGCCCAAATATGTAGTACTTCGTGATATCAATAATCCGGATATAAAGGGATTGATAGCGAAAAGAGATATAGAAACGAATTCATTTCGTCCTATTCCCGAAACTTTTGAGCATTTAGGAGTTAATATACTAAGGGCATATAATAATAGCGGGGTTGATCTTATTGTTATAGATGAAATTGGGTATTTGGAAGTTAACTGCCTACAGTATCAAAAGGAAATAATCAGATGTTTTGATAGAAAAGTTATTGCGGTTATTCGAAAAGAACTAAATCCATTTACGGAAATATTAACTCGAAGACAGGATGTTTTCTTAATTGATATAGATACTAAAAATAAATAAATCAAGAAGTAGAAATGGAATACAAGCTTACTACATTAAAAAGCAATTAAAAATTTGGTTCTTTTATTACGGGATTTTAACGGAAAGTTAAGAAAATCTTAAAGTTTAATACAGAAGAATTTGGTAGAATATAGCATGTTAAGCTTTACATTTAAATTATACTACATGCAAAGGGGCAATAAAAATTAAGAAAGAAGGGCAATTATGAAGAAAAGAGTTTTATTTCTAGTTACTGCAGTGTGTTTATTTTTAACAACTGTTTTAGGATCATCCCAAATGGTATCTGCAGCAACTACTGGGGAACCAAAGACTGGTGATGTAATTCATGGCTTTAAAGTAAAACAAACTGCTTATGATTCATCAACTAAATCAAATGAAATGTTATTTGAACATGTTAAGACAGGAGCAAAATTACTGGTTATTAAGAACAGCGATATAAACCGCGGATTCTCAATTAAATTTAATACTCCTGCTGACAATGATAAGGGTATTAATCATATTATTGAACATTCTGTTCTGGGGGGAAGTAAAAAATATCCCAGCAGTAACATCATTTTTGATGTAATGAATACTACATATGTTTCTTTTGCCAACGCATTTACATTCCAGAACATGACTATGTATCCAATCTGTTCTGCCAATGAAAAGCAGCTTTTTAAATCAGCGGATATTTATTTAGATGCTGTATTTAATCCATTGTTATTATCAGATTCAAGAATATTTGAAAGAGAAGGTTTGCGTACGGAATTAAAGGATGCAAAGTCTGATTTAGCTTATAATGGTATTGTATATAGTGAAATGCAGGGAAGTATGAGCAGCATTGAGGCTCAATCTATGAGTAATGCTAAAAAAGCTGTTTTCCCTAACAGCAATCAGGGTAATATTTCCGGAGGTAATCCAAGCGATATCCGTACTTTAACTTATAAGGAAGTAATTAATACATATAAAAAGAATTATCATCCATCCAACAGTTTTATGGTTCTATATGGTGATGTAAATTATGAAGCATTTTTGAAAATGGTAGATGAGAATTATTTATCCTCATACAGTAAGAAAAAAGTAACCATAGACAGAGGAACTCAGAAACCGTTTAAAAAATTGTCTAAAAAATCCTATACAGTACCGGTTGCAGCAGGAACAGATACAAAAAATAAATCGGTTATTGATCTTGTATTTGCAACCAGTGATATAAAAGAATTAGGAATGGATAATTACGTCGCACTTAGTACGGCCATAGCCTTATTAAACATGGATAATTCCAGTTTTAAGCAGGCACTGATGAAAAGTAAAATAGGTGAATCTTATAGTGTATCATTTGATTCCACCACATATCAGCCATCTATTCATTTTATGGCTAATAACGCAGATCCTTCTAAGAGTAATGAGTTTTATCAATTGGTACTAAAAGAATTAAAAAATACAGTAAAAGAAGGATTAGATACTGAACTGATAAAATCCTCCGTACGCTCCATGGAGTTTGAGGAAGCATTAGGAAGTGATCAAAACAGTGCATTAAACAAAATGATGACAGCAAGTTTGTTCGACAACCTGATGGGTAATCCTTTGGTGGATGTTAGCAGCTATTATAGAAAATTGATTAATAAGCTGGATGATAAAGTTTTAGAAAAATTAATTGAGAAACAAATCATTAAAAATAAATTAGCTGCTCTTACTGTATCAACTCCAAAAGCAGGATTACTTGAGAAAAATCAAAAAGCTGTAGCCAAAGTTCTTGCTGATAAAAAAGCTTCTATGGCAAAAAAAGATATTAACGCACTTGTGAAAAAAACAGCAGCATTTCAGGAGTGGAACAGTAAGGAAACTCCGGCGGAAGTAATAAAATCCTTAAGAGCGGTATCTTTAAAAGATATTAATGTAGAATTAAAGGACAGAGAAATTAAAGAAACAAAAGTGGATGGAGCAAATCTGTTAACTGTAAAAGCAGATGTTGACAGGATTAGTTCCATAGACTTAAGGTTTGATTTAAGCCATCTGACACCGGAAGAACTTTTATATTTAAACTTCTATAGCGATATGATAGGAAATGGAATGGCAACATCCAATAAAACGGAAAGTCAGGTTTTAAATGAAATGGCCCTTAAGACCAATACCATTTCAACCTCTGTTTCAGCAATTATGGGTAATGAGGATGATTCTTCAGCACATCCGGTATTTTCAGTAAATTACTATGGCTTTAAAGATGAATATGCAGATACCTTTGCTCTGGTATCCGATGTACTTTTGAATTCTAAAGTTGAAGATGTTGCCATGTATGGTACCCGTACCATAGCTAATTTAAAAGCTGATTATCAGAGTCAATTTGCAGAGCCATTAAATATTGCCACATTAAGAAGCATGGCATATACAAGTCAATTATACAGATATGCTAATTATTTAACCGGACTGGATTATTATAAGTTTATATTAGATATAGAAAAGCAAATAGCAAATAATCCTGCTGAAGTAGTGAAAAAAATTACAGAAGTTCGTACAAAAGCATTTAACAAGAACAATTTAGACATATTATTTGCCGGAGATGAAAGTGCACAAAGCTTATTCAAATCCTCTATAACAGATTTAACTGGTAAACTGCCGGATACTAAATATGAAAAAGCGGTATATTCCTTACCAAAGCCGGCTAAGAGAGAAGCACTGGTAATTAATTCAACCGTTCAATACGTTTGTGTGAATGCCTCTTTATCAGAGAGTAAGGTTCCTCAAAGCGGTAAAGGAAATGTAATTATGAACCTGTTAAACAATTTATTACTAACTCCTGAAATCCGTTTAAAGGGAGGCGCATATGGTGCTTCTGCAGCTATAATGGATGATACTTATCTTGCTTATACCTTCAGAGATAATAATTATGTGAATTCTATGAAGATTATAGGAGCAACAGATGAATTCCTGAAAGCCTTAACACCATACATGACAGATGAAACATTAGAAAGTTATAAACTTTCCACATATGCAGCTGCAAGTCCAATTGTCGGCGAATTAGACGATGCTTATATGCAACTGCTTTATCATGTACAGGGTATCAGCACTCAGGACAGGATAAACGGATTAACAGAAATCAAAGAATCAGGTATTGCAGATATAGAAACTTTCGCAGGATATATGGGTAAATTAAATGACAACCAGAATTATGTTATAGTTGCCCCATCAAGTGAAATTAATGCAAATAAGGATATGTTTGATTCTATTATAACTTTACAGTAATTAAACTCAATAATTATTATTAAAACTAATAAAGAAACAGCCTGGAGTATTATGCTTGCAGGCTGTTTCTTTTTCTTTAGAAACTTTTTTAATAATGATATTCACAGCTATTAATGTTATACCTATCTACATACTTATAATGTTAAAATAATGGAAAGCAAATAAAAGGTTTATTTTTTCTTAGCTTTTCCAAGATAAGCAGCCTTAACAGTTTCATCATTTAACAATTCCATACCAGTACCTTCCATGGTAATGTTACCGGTTTCGCATACATAACCATGATGGGCAATTCTTAATGCAAGGTTGGCATTTTGCTCTACCAGAAGGATGGTTACACCTTCCTTATTAATTGTTTTAATAATGTTCATGATTTCATTTACAATTATGGGTGCAAGTCCCAGGGAAGGTTCATCCATCATAATTAGTTTTGGTCTGCTCATCAGCGCACGGCCTACAGCTAACATCTGCTGTTCACCACCGGAAAGGGTTCCTGCAAGTTGCCAGGAACGTTCCTCCAGTCTGGGAAAAAGTTTATAAACTCTATGAATATCCTCCTCCAGATTGTCTTTACGTAAATAAGCGCCAATCTTTAGGTTTTCTAAAACGGTAAGATTAGGGAATACCCGACGTCCTTCCGGTACTAAAGTGATACCTTTTTCTACAAGAGTGGTAGTTTGTGCACCGGTTATATCTTCTCCGTTATAAGTGATTTTACCGCTTTCTGATTTTACAAGACCGGATATGGTTCGAAGAATGGTACTTTTTCCGGCACCGTTTGCACCGATTAAGGTAACAATATCACCTTCCGGTACAACAAGACTAATACCTTTCACCGCTTTAATACCACCATAGGATACACATAGATTTTCAATTGTTAATAAATTATTCTTCGCCATCTTCCTGTACCCCCAAATATGCGTCAATGACCCGCTGATTGTTCTGAACTTCCTCTGGAATTCCGGAAGCTATTAATTTGCCAAAGTCTAAAACATAGATACGGTCTGAAATCTCCATAACCAGATCCATGTGGTGTTCAATCATGAATACAGTTAAATTGAATTTGGAGCGTATATCATGTATGAAAGCCGTTAATTCCGCAGTTTCTTGTGGATTCATTCCGGCAGCAGGTTCATCCAGTAATAGAAGTTCCGGTTTTGTAGCAAGGGCACGGGCAATTTCCAGATGTCTTTGCTGTCCATAAGGAAGGGAACTTGCTTTTTCATCTTTTACATCGGTTAGGCCAAGGATGTTAAGCAGTTCTAAGGTTTCCTCTCTCATAGTATCTTCCTCTTTGTGATTCAGACAAAGTGTGGCTGAAAGGAAATTGGCTTTTGCACGCATATGTTTGGCAATAAGGACATTTTCAAAAGCCGTCAGTTCTTTAAAGAGCCTGATATTTTGAAAAGTACGGGCTACACCAAGTTTTGTGATTTGATCCGGTGTCTTTTCTACTCTGGAAGTGTATTTGCCATTATTTTGTCCGGCATACAGTTTCTTCATAGAACCTTTTGGATAATTACTGGTTATTATATTATCCTTAAAATAAATGGCTCCGTTGGTGGGTGCATAAACACCGGTTACAACATTAAATGCGGTGGTTTTTCCAGCACCGTTTGGACCGATTAGAGAAACAATTTCATTCTGGTTTACTTCCAGAGACAAATTATCTACAGCTACAACACCGCCAAACTGCATGGTGATATCTTCTAATCTTAATATATTATTTGACATGACCAGAACCTCCTTTAGAGGTTTTTTTTACAATAAAACCTTTTAATCTTGAAGCACCTTTTCCAATTTTCTCCCAGGAAAATTCACTCTTACCCATAAGCCCTCTCTGATAGAAAAGTACCACAACCAGCAGAATCACAGAGAAGATTACCATACGGAATCCCGTACGGAAAAATGGAACCTGAAAATTACCGATATGAAGGGGGTTATCAAAGAAACGTAACCACCATTCCTTACTTACGGTTACTAAAAGAGCTGATATTACGCTGCCTGTTACACTGCCGATTCCTCCAATAACAACAATTAGCAGAATGTCATAGGTTAAGGAAACACTGAAAGTTTTGGAATCGATGGAACGCATAAACATGGCAAGCATTCCTCCGCTGACACCTGAGAAAAAAGAACCCACCACAAAGGATAATTGTTTATGTTTGAACAAATTAATACCCATAGCTTCTGCGGCTGTTTCGTCTTCCCGAATGGCTTTAAATGCTCTTCCATAAGTACTGCGGATTAATAATATCATAAAAGTGATACAAACGGCAGCAATGGCAAAGGTCTGTATAATGGAGGAAAATCCATGTATTTTCTTCAAACCATAAGAACCATTTGTAATGGTATCTAATTGAGGACTGGATATAATGGCACGCATGATTTCAGAGAAACCAAGTGTTGCTATGGCAAGGTAATCGCTTTTTAATCTAAGGACCGGAATACCAATTAAGGCTGCAAACAATGCAGCTGCCAAACCACCGGCAATTAATGCAATATAGGGAATAAGCATCTGTATCCAGCCGGGAGTAGAATCGAAAAAGTTTTTGAAATTCATAATTACCGGTGATACGCCGCTTATGTAATATACGTCCTGTATAGTATCTGTGGGAATTAAGAATATAGCTGTAATATATGCACCGATTGCCATAAATCCTGCCTGCCCTAAGGAAAATAAACCGGTAAATCCGGTTACTAAATTCATAGAAACTGCAACAACTGCTAAAATAGCACCCTTAGTAAGTACAGTATGTGCCATGCCGTAGTTAGTCTTATTGACTTCTAAAAAGAATAGGAAGGCAAGAATGGCTGCTGCTAAAATTATAGAATAAGTAATCTTTTTTGAATTTTTCATACAAGCTCCTCCTTTCCTAAACTTTGTCAATATTTTTCTCACCAAACAAACCTGTGGGGCGGAACAACAGAATAACGATTAATAATGCAAATGTAAAAGCATCACTAAAAGTAGAATATCCAAGAGCAACCAAAAGGGTTTCGCTGATACCGATTACAAAGCCACCTACTACTGCACCGGGAATACTGCCGATTCCCCCAAGAACTGCTGCAACAAAACATTTTAATCCCGGTAAAGTTCCGCTAAACGGTGTTACTGACATACGATCTGTAAAATATAAAATGGAACCAATGGCGGCAAGGAAAGAACCTATTATAAAGATAACGCTGATTACTTTGTTAATACGAATCCCCATTAACTGTGCAGTTTCAAAATCTTTTGATACTCCCCGAATGGCTATACCAATCTTAGTATGGTTAATCAGAAACATTAAAGCTATAACCAGAAGAATGGTAAGCACCGGTGTTATAAAAGTAACCAAAGAGGCAGAAACCGTACCGAATCGGAATATTCTCTTAAGGAAAGGTATTTCCGGATAAGCCCTGGGAAGTGCGGTAAATAAATAGGTAGCAAGATTTTGTAACAGATAGGAAACAGCAATGGCTGAAATCATAATTGACATACGAGGGGCTGTCCGCAGAGGCTTATAAGCCACGCGTTCTATTACAACACCCAATATAATTGTTACAATACATACGATAGGGATTGCAATCTGCCATGGTAGACTTGCCATTGAAAATATCATGAAATAACCTGCCATCATGAATATGTCACCATGAGCAAAGTTTATCAGGCGGAGAATACCATATACCATTGTATATCCGATGGCAATTAAAGCGTAAGCACCGCCAAGGGATATCCCTGTTAAAATATGCTGAAATAATGTGGATAAAGTCATGTGATGTCCTCCAATATTTTATCTTTTCCTCTAAAACAGCTAAGGCTGCCGCAAGTAGCAGGCAGCCTCATAAATATACTTTAATAACAAATAGAGACTATTTTGCAACGGTTATTGTCTTTAAGAATTCAAAACCGCCATCCTTAACAGCTTTTATAAAAGCAATATCTTTTTTCGCATCACCATTATTATCAAAGGAAATATGACCGGTAACGGCATCTTTTTCTACTTTTGCTAATGCGTCACGGATGGCAGCTGGATCGGTGGAATCTGCTTGTTTGATTGCTTCAAGAGCAACTATGTAAGCATCATAACCAAGTGCAGACACTGCGGGAATAATCTCTGATTGTTTTTTCTCTTTTAAGTATTCTTTAAAGCCTTTTACAAAAGAACTTGCTTCATCGGTTGCCGGATCTGCTTCATCATAGAAAGTGGAAAGGACAACACCTTCTGCATATTCTCCTGCATTTTCAATAATAGATGAGTTCTCCCAAGTATCACCAGCCATAATGGTTGCTGTAATTCCAAGTTCGCGGGCCTGCTTGATAATAAGGGGAGCAGTAGCAATGGAAGAAGGAGCAAATATTACATCCGGGTTTGCCGCTTTCACATTGGTTAAGATTGCTTTAAAGTCGTTCTGATTTGTCTGGAATTGTTCTTCGCTGACAATGGCACCGTCACCGGCTAGTTCTTTAAAAGCTGTTACGAAATAGCTTCCAAGACCGGAGGAATAATCATCGCCAAGCTGTGTAATAACCGCTGCTGTTTTTGCACCTTCCTGAAATGCATAATTAGCCATAACAGTACCCTGGAATGGGTCTAAGAAACATACACGGAAGTAATAGTCATTACCAAGTGTAACCTGTGGATTTGTACAGGAAGCGCCAATAGCAGGAACTTTAGCTTCTGCAAAAATCTCGCCGGCTGCAATAGATACACCGGAACCGTAAGAACCAAGTACAACGCTGACACCGGAACTGATTAAATTCTGTGCGGCACTGACGGCCTCTGTTTTATCACTTTTGTTATCTACTTCAACTAATTCGATTCGATAAGTTTCCCCACCAATTTCCACAGTTGGATATACTTTGTTTGCATAGTGCATTCCCAGAGCTTCCTGGAAACCACCTCCGCCATTTTCTCCTGTAAGAGGCTCAAACACACCAATTTTAATAACTTTGCCTCCATCTGTACTGGTTGGCTTACTGCTACAGGCAGTAAACATGCTTACAACTAAGCTTAAGCAAAGTGCAACAGCAAATACTTTGCGTTTCATAAAATACCTCCTCTTGTTTGTCTTTCTGTGAAAGACATTTGTTCTTTATACTTTAGTAGTATACCACCTTAAATAACTAAATTCAAGAGAATGTTAAAAAAGTATAAACATTTTTAATTGATATTTATATATGGAATTCATTAGTAGATGTTTGACGTACGCTTTGCCCACTTCCATTTATGAATTTATCGGATATTCCCATAGAAGAGGCTAAAAAGATACTTAATGAGTTTAAACAAAGAAAACCCAGTGTTCAATGTGCAGGAAGACATGATGAATATATGGAAACAAGATTATATTATGAAGAACTTGTAAGGAAGCTATTTATTCAAAAAGGTGGAATAGTCACAAGAAATGCGCCGCATTATATGGTTGTAGAACATAGCCCATGGCTTTCTACCTGGTATGAGAATAGTGCATATATTAAAATACCTATTGAAGAATTTGATTTAAGAACAATATCCTTTACATACGGGGACTCACATCCAACATTTAGCCCAAAAGTAAATGATACAAAAGAATATCGAAAAAAGATATATATGTATGACGAAATTCTTGGAATAATAAAAAAATATGGACTCCCCCAAGATTGGAATAATGACGGAAAATTCGGACCAGAAAGATATATTGAAGTACAAATCTGGAGTGATAACCCCATTAACAAATATAAAAGATAAAAATAGTAAACCATCATTTGGTTTTACTACTTCTAAAGATTAATTAGGGGAAGTATACTTCCCCTAAATTTCCTATATTTCAAAACTGCCCTAAACATAGCTCAATTCAAAAAACAGCTTTGCCCTCATAACCTCCCTTGACCTTCGTGAGTAGGGGCGGCTGTGTGGTTCTTGTGACTTTGGGAAATTCGTTATGGTTCTTATACGATAGGAATCGCGCCAATATTTAAAAAT
>NZ_DAMAUC010000020.1:0-84537 GCF_032079385.1 Anaerocolumna sp. | reverse complement strand
ATACAAGTAAAATACACTCAATCTGTTATGCCAACAGTGGACTTGTGTCAATAACATAGACACAAAAAGTTTAACATCCTATGCAGCAGCTTCAAGTACTCCTAAATGGCTATGCAGAATAATACCTTTTGTATCTTCACGTTTATGCAGGCATTTTCTACTGCTTTAGCAGCTAATTCAGCTGTCATTGAAGTTCCATATGCATAGCCAATAATCTTTTTACTATAGAGATCCATTACTGAAGCAAGGCAAGTCCATCTGTCTTTTATGAATATAAGTAATGTCCGTACACCACTTTTGGTTAATACTAGATGCTTGAAAATCTCTATTTAAGATGTTATCTTTTTCTACTATACTCGATTTAGAAGAATGTGGTCGAAATTTTTTTACTACAATTGAGCGAAGCCCCATTGATGACATGTAACGCTGAACTCTTTTAAGACGAACCTTCTTACCGGTTTCTTTAAGATTTTTGGAGTGCCATATCAGGATTTACTTTCCGTATAAAATTTACGGATTTCTTCCTTCTCAGATACCTTAACTGAAGATAATTCTTTTATCCTTTATAAATCGTTACACCATACTCGCCACTGAGATAGCTTACTGAGCTACCTGATTGATAAAGATCAACTATCTGTTGTTTTAATTCTTCTGAATAACGGTTACCATTCTTGGACATTGTTTAACACACAATACATTGATGTCAATAGTAATGACGGACTAGACTGAGAATTTAAGAAATATTTTTCTATCACAAAGTACTATAAATCTTATAAAAAATCTACCTATTTCAATATACAGCTTTGCCCTTCATAAACTAAATTGACCATAGAGAGTGGGGGATATTGTATATTGCTAGTGACTTTGAGAAATTCGCTAATGGTTCTTATACGATAGAAATCGCGCCAATATTAAAAAATTGAGATGTTTGACGAGGCACAGCCGAGGAGTTCTCAATTTTTAAATATGCTTTAAGCGATTCCTATCGTATTAGAACCATCGAATTTCTATATGGAACAAGCAATATACAATATCCCCTACTCTCTATGGTATGAATACCCCATATTGGGCAAAGCGTACTATTGTTAATAACCCAAATTTTTATAATGTTACTTCATTTCGCGTATTGGTATTTCTTGTGGAATGTCTGGTGTTGCATTGGAACGGTTGGGTTGTTCCAGCTCTCGGGAATATACATCACCATTTTTGGTTGCGGAATCTGGAGTTTCATCGTTTGTTTCGGGTCTTTTTGTGGGAGCACCTTTGGTATCATTAAATTTACTCATATTTAACACTCCTTTCGAGGATAGTATTTCTAGGGTGTTGTGTAAATATTCGTAATTGGGTTATGAGAGGGTGTTTGATCTCCGAAATATTAAGAAATAGAATTAGTTAATGTGGTTAAATGTTAGTTTTATTGGCAAACTTATGTGCGAAAGAAATTAGTTTGTTGTATAAGTAAACATCACCTTCATCAAAATATTTCTGTGTGAATTTATTAATTGGAAACCATTCTACGCCGCTGTTTTCTTCGGTACAAATACGTACTTCACTTTTTTCGTCTGCTATAAGGATATATGCAATAGATAGATGCAGGTGGGCATTTACATATTTAGAATTTTTAATGTGACCAAATACGGGGAGGATGTCAATGGAGGCTATATTATCTGTTAATGGATGTATATCAATGATGCCTGTTTCTTCCTTAGCCTCTTTTAGTGAAACATGTAGCAAATCTTCGTCACCATCGGCGTGTCCACCTGTCCAGGACCAGACTTTTCGTATATTATGGTGTACTAACAATGCTTTATCCAAGTTCTTATTCATAATAAATCCGGAGCTGGTTATATGAGCTATTTCATTATCTCTGAGTAAAACATTATTTTCGAAATGTTTTATATAGTTTAAGATGACTTTTTTATCTTGTTCCTCTTGTGCATTAGCAGGGGTATAAGTTTCTATTAACTTTATGTACTTCATATTGGTTCTTTCCTCCTTAATTCGTAATAATATAATATCTAATTTTATGTAATCAATAGGAAATTGTTCTTTTGGATTCTCATTTCAAACAATAAACTTTTAAACTATGGAGAAAGAGTTTACGTGTGATATATTTATTTAACCTCATCAGGGAAGTGGCTTGCCTGTTCGTATTTATCTATTACTTCAGCACAACAAGAGCTCCAGGGAACTGAACCTAAAGGGAGAAGTACTTTTCCAGAAAGTCTCTTATAAAATTCCACAGCCTCAATTGCGTTCTTAATGTATAACGTTGCTTCTAGTATCACCTAAATATTTCCCCCTATTGTATAAATTTGCTTCATACCAGCTTTCATTGTTATATTAAAAATTTTACTACATTTCTTGTCATACTTCCATACAACTTTGTAATCTTTTTAATAAGTTTGGGAATTGGATGAAGGAAAGTCATATAGATGAGCGTAAAAGGGAAGAAGCAGAAGAGGTAAAAATTTCTAAAAGGGGGTATTAGTTTGATTCAAATTGAAGAAGCATAAGAACGCTGTATGGCCGTCAATCAGGAGATAATTCCTTTGGTTGACGGTTTTTAAAAATAATAAGATGCAAATCAATAAAATCGAAAAGGCAGGAAAAAATCGAAAAGCAAAGAAAAAAACAGTTGACAATATTTTTTGTTTTGATATAATAAACAAAGATATTGAAATTGATAATCATTGTCATAATGTTTGTATTGTTTCTGTGCACTATAGTGAAATAGTGATAATTACTATTAAATCAGGCATTAAAATATAACATAGATATTAATTTCATCAATTCAATAATCTATTATCTACCATGATTACATATAAGGAGAGATTTATGAGAAAATCAAAATTTTTTAAATTAACTGTTATTTTAGCAACTTTTGCTTTGGTACTGGCAGCTTGCTCAAAACCAAGTAATGATACTGTTGACCCTGATATGAATAAGCCAGCAAATCCTACTGAAGCGGTTGAAAGTGAAGAAACTGCTGGAACTGAAGAGACTGCTGAAAGTGAGAAAGCTTTAACGGTTGAAATCACAGATATCTATGGAACTGTTACTGTTCCCGTAAATCCAAAGAATGTAGTTGCTTTGGATAATAGAACTTTTGAAACTTTATCTGATTGGGGAATTGAATTAGCAGCTGTTCCAAAGGCTGTAATGCCTGCAGATTCACCATATGTAGCTGATGATTCAGTTCAAGATATTGGAAATCATCGTGAACCAAATCTTGAAATTTTGGCAGCGGTAGATCCTGAACTTGTAATTGTTGGTCAAAGATTTGCCAGCTTTTATGAAGAGATAAAAGCATTAGTACCAAATGCAGCTGTTATTAATCTTAATTTTGATGTTTCTGAGGAAGCGGCTGCACCTGGAGAAAATTTAGTAAATGGACTTAAGAATTCTACAATCAGTTTAGGGAAAATTTTTGATAAAAATAAAGAGGCTGAACAATTAGTAGCTGATTTTGATCAAGCTATTGAAAATGCTAAGTCTGCATATAATGGAACGGATACAGTTATGAGTGTTGTAGTTTCCGGTGGAGATATAGGTTTTTCAGCACCGCATTCTGGACGTGTTTGGGGACCAATGTATGAAATTTTTGGATGGACTCCGGCATTAGAAGTTGATGGTTCTTCTTCCGATCATCAAGGTGATGATATTTCTGTTGAAGCTATTGCACAAAGTAATCCGGATTGGATTTTCGTACTAGATCGTGATGCTGCAGTATCTTCTACAACGGATGCGGTTCCTGCTCAGGATGTTATTGATAATTCACCTGCTCTTAAAAATACAACTGCTGTTACTAAAGGACAGATCGTTTATGCACCAAATGATACTTATACTAATGAATCAATACAAACCTATCTAGAGTTATTTGAAAATCTTGCAAATACTTTAGCTAAATAGTAAGTAGTATAAAGGAGTATAGTATAGTGCCAAAAGATACAATACAAAAATTGGTTGGGGCTGAGATTTCTCAGCCCCAACGTTATAATCATAATAAAATATGGACAAAACCCTTTATATTAGCAATTATTGTTGTTATTATTTTAGGTATTATATCATTGTTTACTGGAGTTTATGATATAAAAGGGCAGGAAGATGGAATAAATATGTTTTTCATTACTCGTGTTCCAAGAACAGCTTCACTAATGCTTACTGGAGCTGCAATGTCAATGTCAGGCCTGGTAATGCAATTGATTACACAGAATCGTTTAGTTGAGTCTACTACAACAGGAACTATTGAGTGGGCAGGTTTGGGACTTGTCTTTGTTTATTTGTTTTTTCCTGCACCAACTTTAGTTCAAAGAATGACTGGGGCAATCGTTTTTTCTTTTATAGGAACGATGATTTTCTTTATGTTTTTAAAAAGAGTTAAACTTCGTTCGTCTTTGATTGTTCCGATTATAGGAATGATGCTTGGAGCAGTTATTTCTGCAATTTCCACTTTTATTGGACTTGTTTTTCAAATGACACAAAATATTGAAACCTGGTTTGTAGGATCTTTTGCATCGGTTCAAATCGGAAGATACGAATATTTGTGGTTAATTGTTATCGTTACTTTTCTTATTTTTGTCTATGCGGATAAGTTGACTTTAGCTGGACTAGGGGAAGATGTCACAACAAGTCTTGGATTAAGTTATAATAAGATTGTTCTTCTTGGTACTGGTCTTATTTCTTTTGCGGTTGGAATTGTTGCAGCGGTTATTGGAAACTTACCTTTTTTAGGTTTAATTGTACCAAATATTGTTTCAATGTATAGGGGCGATGATCTAAGGAGTAATTTGCCTTGGGTATGTGTGTTAGGAATGGGTACTATAACTGTTTGCGATATAATTTCCCGGACAATTATTATGCCTTTTGAAGTACCTGTCTCATTGATTCTTGGAACAGTAGGTTCAGTTGTATTTATTGTTATTTTATTAAGACAAAGGAGACAAAGATGAAGGGATTAGAATATAGTAATAATGTAAATGATGGAA
Organism: Anaerocolumna sp.; assembly: GCF_032079385.1. Taxonomy (NCBI): domain Bacteria; kingdom Bacillati; phylum Bacillota; class Clostridia; order Lachnospirales; family Lachnospiraceae; genus Anaerocolumna; species Anaerocolumna sp. The sequence goes on along the minus strand of NZ_DAMAUC010000020.1, from coordinate 79,549 downwards.
TTATATCTAGTCTTCATAATGAAAATAGATCAGCTAGAGCTTTTCGTTCTAAGAAAGAAGAAAAACGCTATTGGATTTTGCTCATAGCACTGATTGCTTTGGGCATCCTTTTTTCCTACGGACTCTTGGTTTATAACAATCCAGTTCCAGTAGATTCCCCCTCTTTTATCCCAGTTGCTAGAAGAAGGATGGTAGCCCTTGTTACAATGATTATTGCTGTAATTTGTCAGAGTTTGTCGACTGTGGCTTTCCAATCAATTACGAATAATAGGGTTATCACTCCATCGCTTTTAGGTTTTGAAGCACTTTACTCAACAATTCATACGAGTACAATGTTCTTCTTTGGTGCCAGTGCATTCATAAGTTTTAGAGGTATTGGATCGTTTGTATTTCAAGTTGTTATTATGGTCTTAATGTGTTTGATACTTTATGGATGGCTGCTTTCTGGAAAGTATGGAAATTTACAACTTATGCTTTTGGTTGGAGTGATTATTGGAACAGGGCTGAGGTCTTTGTCAACTTTTATGAGAAGACTTCTTGCGCCGTCTGAGTTTGATATTTTACAGGCAAAATTGTTTGGCTCTGTTAATAATGCGGCCTCTGAATATTTTCCTATTGCAATTCCAATTGTAATAGTTGCAGCAGTACTTATTCTTGTTTATTCTAAGAAATTAAATGTATTGTCACTTGGAAGAGATGTCTGTACTTCTTTGGGAGTAAATCATCAATCAAACATAATTTATACACTTATATTAATTTCCATTCTGATGTCAATTTCAACGGCGTTGGTTGGTCCACTTACTTTCTATGGATTTTTAGTTGCGACTTTGAGCTATCAAGTGGTGCCAACTTATGATCACAGATATGTTTTTCCAATGTCTCTTGCAATAGGATTTTTGATAATAACGGGTGCATACTTTTTTATGTATCATGTATTCAACGCACAAGGTGTAGTTTCAGTTATTATTGAAATGTTTGGTGGAATAACATTTTTAATTGTACTTTTAAGGAAGGGAACATTATGATAACAATTGATAATGCAAAAAAAGTGTATACTGATGAGGTAAAAATAGGACCTTTGAATATTAACATACCCAAAGCTGGTCTTACTTCTTTAATTGGGCCAAATGGTGCTGGAAAGTCTACCACCCTTTTGATGATTGGAAGACTTTTAAATATGGATGAAGGCCATATTAGGGTGGCGAATATGGATATTTCTGAATGTAAATCAGAAGATTTAGCAAAAAATTTAACTATTTTACGACAAGAAAACCATTTTGTAACCAGGCTTACTGTTAGACAATTAGCTGGATTTGGACGTTTTCCCCATTCCAAGGGAAGATTAACGAAAGAGGATGAGGTCATCATTTCTAAATATATCGATTTTTTAGGCTTGACTGATCTAGAAAATAGATATTTAGATGAGCTTTCTGGTGGACAAAGGCAAAGGGCATATGTAGCAATGGTTTTGTGCCAAGAGACGGAATATGTACTTTTGGACGAGCCCCTGAACAATCTTGATGTTGCTCGTTCTGTGCAAATGATGGAGCATTTGAGACATGTTGCTAATGAATTTGGAAGAACAATTCTGATGGTTCTTCATGATATAAATTTTGCAGCCAAATATTCTGATAGAATTTGTGCCATGAAAGATGGACAAATTGCTGCTTTTGGGACAGTGGAAGAGATTATGGATTCAGAAGTTTTGACAGACATATTTGAAACAAAAATAGAAATTATCGAAGGTCCTTATGGGCCAATAGCAATTTATTAGTTGTGCCAGATACTGATTTAACCTCATCAGGGAAAGGGACCTGCCTGGTTTAGCAAGGAGTTCAAACTCTTGATGAAGCCGCCACGTAGTGGCAATGAGGTTAGAGCCGTAGCGTAAGCGTTAACTTGTCTGTAGGCAAGTTTATCCGCTTTGACATAATATAGTAGAATGGATTGATACATACCTGTCAGGTCAAAAGAATTGTTTGGGAATGCAGGCTGAAAAATGCATATAATATTTTATAAAGATATGAAAGGATTAGACTTTCATATCTTTTTTAAATGATTAAAGATTCCTTAAATTGAAAAAATAGTGTATAATAGAATAGAAATAAAAAAATGGCATAGCAAAAGAGCTTTACAAGGCAGGGATGTGTATAATGAATTCAAATAAAATTATTATAATAGAAAAAGCAGCAGAAATATTTTCACAAAAAGGTTATTTTGGAACAGGCATAAATGAAATTGTAAAAAGTGCACAGATTCCAAAAGGCTCATTTTATTATTATTTTCCAGATGGTAAAGAACAATTAGTAATAGAAACTTTATGGTATTCATACAACAATATGATGAAAAGCATAAAAGAAGACTTTTTTAAAAATGCACAAACCGCCTCAGAGTTATTTATTAATATGATTAATAGACTGGAAATGATTGTTGATAAGAAGTATTTAGAGTCTTTAACAATAACGCTAATTGGAATAGAGACCAGTCAATCTAATAGCCGAATAAATCTTGAAGTTCAAAAAATTTATGAAACTTGGCAAAATGAGTATGAACAAATGCTGATAGAATTCGGTTTAAGTAAAGAAGAGGCCAGTCAATACCGAATTTTTTATTTTTCAATCATTCATGGATCATTAATATCATCTTACATTAAACATAATAATGAAGACCTTAAAATAGTAAAAAACATAATTCAAAATATCTAATACTATATAGATTCAGTTATATTAAGTGTAACCTTATTGAGAAGAACAAATAGTATATTGGAACAATTGTATCTTCTCAATAAGCTAACTACTCTATTTCTATTTTTATTCCTTAACAGCTTCTATACCAGCATTATAACCAGTAGTTAGGGAAAATCCAAAAAGGGCGCCTGGTGCATAAATGTCACCTAATGCTCCTCCAATTACCTCCCCTGCAGCAAATAAACCACTAATTGGCTCACCATCTACGTTCATAACTTGCATATTATCATTAACTTGTAACCCACCTAGTGTAGCGTAATATCTCAAGCTCATCTCAACAGCGTAATAAGGTCCACTTTCTGATAATTTACTACTTACTTTCCGTCCAAATTCCGTATCTTCTCCGGCATCAATAAAACCATTATAGGTTTCAACCGTAGCTTTTAAGCTATCCGTATTCATATTTAAAGTTGTAGCTAAATCCTCTAAAGATTCATCTTTTACAAAAACAGGATCTACTGAGGCATTGTTGTTTACCCATTCTTGTGCTTGTTCTTTTGTGAAATTATGTGAATCTACAGCTATTTCAATATATTTATTATAAGTTTCTTCGTCCATAATTAAATATGAATGTTCGTTTTGCAGCATTTTCTTATTAATTAAATATGCATCATCATTTTCCTTTACGAATCTAACTCCATCTTGAGAAACTAGTATAGCACCTGTATTTGCATATACAAAATTACAAGCCTGGAATGTATGCTGTCCGCGGCCATTTTCTAATTTAATACTATGTGGTTGAATATTTATTTTATCCATATTTATAGTTGCTGCGTTTACCGCCTTGGTCATTTCTAATGCATCACCAGTTGATCCAGCAGCACCTGCATATGGTAAAACTTTAACATTTTCAGATATTAAATCTGAATTCGCTCCGTATCCACCAGTAGCTAAAACTACAGAGGAAGCTTTAATTATATAATCTTCTGTTTTACCCTCTGCTTTAACACCAATGACAGCACCATTCTCGACGATCAATTCAGTAGCTTTTGTATCCAATTTGAGCTCTGCATTATTTGCTTTTAATTTGTTGACTAATTCATTAATTACACCGTTACCCATACCTTCTGGACTAGCAATACGTTCAGCATTATATACAGGAGCCTTACTTAGTTCATCAGAATATTTTAGATTTCCTCCATCCGGACTATTTGCCCAGTTAACAGCATTTGGTATACTATTTACAAACATTCTAAGTGTATTAGAATCATTGGAGTTACGTCCATTTTTCATCAAATCATCATATAATAAATCGGCACTATCTTCGATATTCAATGACTTTTGTAAATCAGAACCCGTCACTAATGTTCCACCTCCGGCAGTAGCCGAAGCTCCACCAGGAATACTCATTTTTTCTAACACTAATACTTTAGAGCCACCTTGTAATGCAACATTTGCAGTAGTTAATCCAGCAACCCCAGACCCTACCACTACTACATCATAGTTTAATTCCACTACCTGTTTTTTTCCCTTTTCAACTTCAACAAATAGCTTGTTGATATCTTTCGTTGATGGAGTCAGAGCATTTTTCATTGCTTCAACAAATCCATTTGTAGTGTAAGTAGCACCAGATACAACATCTATTTCCAAGGACTGTTTTGATATAACCTCCTCAGTTAATGTTTTAAGTGCTACCTCACCAATGCTTTCAGTCTCATTTGAAGATATTATATTTATTTCAGTAATTGAATTATCATCTACTGTTACAGATAACTTGATTTCGTCTGCGAAGCCTTTCGCGCTGCCTTCATATGTACCTGCTTTAAATAGTGTCTCCGTTCCTTGTTCTGGTTCTGGTGTATTCTTTCCTTTTGAACAACCAGTAAATAGTAATGTCATACTTAAGATAATTAATAAAAGTTTTTTCATTTCTATTCTCCTTCTTTTAATAGACGACCGTCTAGTATAATGTATCATCTTGTAATTACTTTGTCAATATTTTGTCAAAGTTTTTTCCTTATAGGGGGAAGTTCTTCACTTTCCATAAAGGGTATTAATAAACCACACCATTTTCATGGCATGGCAAAGAGAGGATATGAATTATAAAATATTTTTTAATTCGTAACATATGTTACAGAAATTCTAATTCAATTATTATAATATAATGACATCGGTTAAAACAACTTAGACAAAAAAGATTTCATTTTAAAGAATGAAGCAACCAAGTTAAAAATCAATAAATTATAAATATATAATTGGAGGGTAAGTAAATGGAAAACAAAATGTTTTGTTATCAATGTCAGGAAACAGCAGGGTGTACCGGATGTACAAAATTCGGTGTCTGTGGTAAGTCACCGGACCTTGCAAGAATGCAGGATTTATTAATCTATGTTACAAAGGGACTTTCTGAAGTGACTACACGACTTAGAGCAGAAGGACAGACCATTGGAACGGATGTTAATTATCTTGTAACTTTAAACTTGTTTACAACGATTACTAATGCCAACTTTGACGACAAGGTATTCTATGACAGGGTAAGAATGACTCTTAATGTAAAGAGAGATTTATTACAAAAATTAAGTAATAAAACAGATTTACCGGATGCAGCAATCTGGGAAGCTGTTACAGAGGAAGAATTCGATGCAAAATCTGTAACAGTTGGTGTTTTAAGAACTGAAAATGAAGACGTTAGAAGCTTAAGAGAGCTAATCACCTATGGATTAAAAGGTTTAGCTGCTTATGTAAAACATGCAAATGCATTATCATTTGAGAATGAAGAAGTATGTTCATTTATGCAAAGTGCTTTAGCTAAAACATTAGATGATAGCTTAACCGCTGATGAATTAGTAGCTTTGACATTAGAAACCGGTAAATTCGGTGTGGACGGTATGGCTTTACTAGATGAAGCAAATACAACTTCTTATGGTAATCCGGAAATCACTAAAGTTAATATTGGTGTTGGCAAAAACCCTGGTATTTTAATCTCCGGCCATGATCTAAAAGATTTAGAGCAATTGTTGGAACAAACACAGGGCACAGGGGTAGATGTTTATACTCACTCCGAAATGCTTCCGGCTCATTATTACCCAGCATTTAAGAAATATAGCAACTTCGTAGGTAACTATGGTAATGCCTGGTGGAAACAAAACGAAGAATTTGCTTCCTTTAACGGACCAATCCTTATGACTACAAACTGTATTGTTCCACCAAAGGATAGCTACAAAGATAGATTATATACGACTGGTGCAGCTGGATTTGTAGGATGTAAACATATTCCTGGAAGTACTGGTGATAAGAAAGATTTCTCTGAAATCATCGAACATGCTAAGAAATGTGCTGCTCCAACTGAAATTGAAACCGGAGAAATCGTTGGTGGATTTGCACATAATCAGGTATTTGAATTAGCTGGCGCAGTAGTAGATGCTGTAAAATCCGGAGCTATTAAGAAATTCTTTGTTATGGCAGGCTGTGACGGAAGAGCGAAATCAAGAAATTACTACACTGATTTTGCAAAAGCATTGCCACAAGATACCGTAATCCTAACCGCCGGATGTGCAAAATACAAATACAATAAACTTCCTTTAGGGGATATTGGCGGAATACCAAGAGTATTGGATGCAGGACAATGTAATGACTCTTACTCTCTAGTACTAATTGCTCTTAAATTAAAAGAAGTTTTTGGCTTAGAAGATGTAAATGATCTTCCAATTGCATACAACATTGCATGGTATGAGCAAAAGGCAGTTATCGTCCTACTTTCTCTATTATATTTAGGAGTTAAGAATATCCACTTAGGACCAACGTTACCAGCTTTCCTTTCTCCAAATGTAGCTAAAGTATTAGTTGAGAACTTCGGAATTGCCGGAATTGGAACAGTAGAAGATGACTTAAAATTATTCATGGCATAATTCTAAATTCTAAGATGCACAATTTTAAAATATAGAACTTAGGTATTACACAATATATCTCGAGGGATATAAAAACAATATCCCTTGAGATTATGAAATAGTAAAAAGCAAGTATTATTGAAATGATAAAGCAAGTATTATTGAAATGATAAAATAGTACTTTAAAATGATAAAACAGTATTTAAAATAATAAAACAGTACTTCGAAATAGTAAAACGTTATTTTGAGATAATAAAATAGTACTTCGAAATAATAAAATGTTATTTTGAGATAATAAAACAGTATTTCGAAATAATGAAATAGTACTTCGAAATAATAAAACAGTACTTCAAGATAATAAAGCAGTACTTTGAAATAAACAGGATTGTTTACGACAACAATCATAGCCGGTGAAGATATAATTTACCGGTTATGTTCACATATAAGGAGGTAACATGAGCGCTTTTCTTGGCCCAATTCATTATTGGTTATACAATAAAATAAAATTACAAAACAACATGGTGGAAGCAGTCATTCTATTTGCTGAAAATAAAAACGTAAGTAATGATTTAAGTAGTAAGTTGGATAATCAATATGGAACCATTGATTTAAGACCATTGGAAGAACAAATAGACATTTCCAATATACATGGCTGGCTTCAGGAATGTGTGTCAACAGTGGAATATAGACTGGCTTATGCAGTTACCACCTTATTAAAAAAAGATTCTCAGAAAAAAGAAGATTCTGAGAATAGTTCCAAGAACTTGGAAGAACTAAAAGAAATATTTAGAACACTGGGAGAAAAAGAATCCGGCCTAAATAAAGATGCTACTGTATCAGAAGCATATAAATGCTTAAATGATACCCTTCTTGATGGAATGCCCTGTGATCATGCTAATGTTCTGGTTTCACAAGAAGATCATGAAATCGTATGGAAACGCAGTCTATGCGTACATGAGAGGTATTGGTCAGAAGTTGGCGGAGAAATTAATAATTACTATATTTTGAGAGAAGAATATATTAAAGGATTATTAGCCCAAGCTAATATTACTTTTGAGAAACTTGATGAGACGACTAGCAGAATAGCAAAATAGAAAGAAGGTGGATAACCAATGAACAGTATTGATTTAATGGTTGAAGAACATAAATACGCATCCCGTATGTTAAAAGTAATCCGCAGTGCCTGCTATACTATATTTCAGGGCAAAGAAATTGATTATGTGGATTTTGGTAAAATGATTGATTTTGTTCGCAGCTATATTGACAAACATCACCACGGCAAGGAAGAAAAGCTTTTATTTAAAGAGATGCAAACTCATCTTGGAAAAATAGCGGATAATCTTATTACCCATGGAATGTTGGTGGAACATGATCTGGGCAGGTTGTATATGTCCGATTTGGAGGCAGCTTTAGAAAGAGTAAAAAATGGCGATGAAGAAAGCAAACTGGACGTCATTAGCAATGCTGTAGGTTATACCCATCTTTTAACCCGTCATATTGCGAAGGAAGACGAAGTTGTATATAGCTTTGGCGCTAAAAACTTGCCGGGTGAAATCTTAGATGAAATAAATAAAAAAACGGAAGCTTTTGAACAAGAAGCGAATGAAAAAGGGACCCAGGCATATTATAAAACTATGCTGGAAGAGCTAGAAACTAAATATTGCTCGTAAAATTCCATTTTATTAATAACCTGTAATTTTAATAAAGTATAAAATACACAAATCCTAATAATTAACAATGAGAAGTTTATAAATACCCCTTAGAGCAATAAAAACTGTTTAATGAAAACTATTATATTAAAACACAAAATAAATAACACTTCCCCTTTAAATAAAATATATTTATGTATTTAAAAACACCACAACTGGTAAATGGTATTTACTAAAAGATATAACTCCTTGCTGATTTATCGTAAAATGAATTGTTTAAATCAATTCATTATAAATCGGTAAGGAGTTATATGTATAAAGCGATAGTGGTTGAATAAATCTGTTAAGAACATTTATTAAGCTTTCCAACCTGTTAAAATATTGGATCCTGTTTAACTATATAAACATATCAGGAATTGCTTTTTCATCAATCCTGCGTACTACGCCGTTTGTGTATGCTGTAAAATGTTTCAGCCAAAAACCATAGGCGGTTGGATTAAAACTTTCAAAGTCTACACCCAGGCGGGTATAACCATCATTTCCCAAAGCCGCAATCATAAAATTCAATAGACTCTGGATGGCACCGCTGCCTCTATATTCAGGTAAACAGAAAGCACCACAAATATTCTGCATATCTGGATATGAAGTTGCAAAATTTTCGGCATTATCTGTTACTTCTAAAAAGGCTATAATTGAAGTATTATGTTTCGCAATAAATACTCGTGAATTTTGATTTTCTTCCTGGGTAAGTTCCAAATCTTGTGATATAGTTTTCATAAAACATGGACTTTCGGCCATATGTGCACTCAGTTCCCGGTGAAGTGTTGTGATTTCTTTAATATCCGCTTTTTTTAGTTCGCAATATGCAAAGTCAGAATTGATTTTTTCTTGTAATTTTTCCATTGGACGAATTGCATCAACGCAACGTAACCCAAACCCATATGTAAAAAAGGCATTTATTGCTTGTGTATCATGGGCATATAAACCGATGGAATGACTGCTGATACCGGAATTTACCCATTTTTTAGCAGCTGACTGATAAAGGCGCTTATAGATTTTTCCTCTATTTTCATAAATAGCTCCATGAGCATGAATAGGTGAAAAGGTACCTCTTGCATATGTTGTAAAAGCATTGTCCCAAGGTCTATAGCAACACAAGAAACCAACCATTTTATTACCCTCAAATGCAGAAACACCTAAGTCATTTTCCACAAATTCGGCTAAGTCAGGCAAAACATCAAATGCGGGAAGTATAGGTACAAAGTTTCGTTCTTCTTCATAGTTTTCCTTTGCAATTTTAAGTGCTTCTTCTATGTGCTCCTGTGTAAAATCTGTTATTATCATTATTTATTCTACCTTCCTTTTTCCACTTTCTATTACACAAAAATATCTTCCTTCATATATCTAAATATAAATTAATCTTTTTTGTTTTAAATTTCATTTATTGAATTCGATTATCCTCCAGAACTTTTATAGCAGTTATTTTAATATAACACTTTAAATATAACACTAATTCCCATAAATTCAAGATATACGTTAAATCATCCGCCTGCCAATAAAGTAACCAATAAAGTAATGCCCTTCCATCAGCGGCGTGCTTATATAATTTGCGAGCAATTGCTGAAAAATATAGTACCTTATTTAGAATTTATTCAATAATAATACGATTACTAAATGTTAAATTTTTATGATTATCTTTCTTAGAATCTCCTTCCCCACAGATAAATACCAGCTTTATTATATCATAGTTTGTACAGAGTATAACGTTATAGGTTAAATAATTTCGGAAGTTACTATGACAATCCAGAATTTATTTTGTCGAATGAAACTAGTTGATGAAAGAAGAAAATATGGATATAATAGTAAAAAATGTGATAAAAAACATGCTATAAGTTATTCGAATATACATATAGGTATTCAAGAAAATGATTTTAAAGGAGATATAACTTTTGGTAATGTTAATTTCGCATATAAAGACAAGAGTGTCTTAAATAATTTTGGGGCATTAAACGGTAAAGTGACTAATATAGTTGGAGCAAGTGAATCTGACAAAACCACGCTTACTAATCTATTTTTGTGATTTTGAGATATCAATTCAGGGGTAATAACTATTAATGGAATCAGCATCATGAAATCATTCAAAGATAATATGTCCTTCAATTACTTTTCGTAAATATCCCCAGTAGTGTATAATGATTGCAGTTCAAATTTTAAGAAAGGAAAGTATGTTATTTAGATTACATATAGAATAATGATGTTAGATGTAGCTAATTTAAAAAAATATTATAATGGTGATCAAAATGTTATAAAAGCAGTTGATAAAGTAGATTTTGCTGTTGGGAAAAAACAATTTGTATGTATTATAGGAAAATCCGGTAGTGGGAAAAGTACATTACTTAATCTATTGGCAGGGGTTGAATTACCCACCGAGGGAGAAGTAAATATTAACGGAATCAATATATACAAATTAAGTAAGGATGATTTAACCAAGTTTCGTAGAAGACATATAGGATTTATATTTCAAAATTTCAATTTACTTCCAATACTTAACGTGATGGAGAATATTATATTGCCCCTCTCCCTTGATAATAAAATACCGGATGCAGTGTATTTAAAACAAATGATTGAACTATTGGCAATTGAAGATAAAGTCAATGAATTCCCGGGTACACTTTCGGGAGGACAGCAACAAAGAGTAGCAATTGCCAGGGCGTTGGTCACCAAACCGACCATTTTGTTTGCGGATGAACCGACCGGTAATTTAGATAAGAAGACAGGGGAGGAGGTAATTTCCTTATTACAGAGTGTTGCAAAACAGCTAGGCCAAACCATCGTTATGGTAACGCATGATTTAGATATAGCTAACAAAGCAGATCGAGTCATTACATTAGAAGATGGTAAAATAATAGGGGATAGAATTTTATGAGAATAGATAAGAATCCCAAACGTGTTTTAAGAAAACTTACCCAGAGATATCTAAAGAATAATCGATTACTGAATTTATTTGCAATATCAGGGATTGTACTGACATGCATCCTATTTACCTGTGTATTCAATGTGGTTTTATCTGTAAATGACTCGATCAAATCACAAATGATTGACGAGATTGGCTGCAGTGATAGTGGGAGTTTCGATTACCTTACATTAAATCAAGTGGAGAAATTAAAACAGAACAAGAAAATTCAATCCAGTCATTTAATTTATAGTTTGGGAGTTATAGAAAATAAAAAATTAAATAAAAACTTTACTGCTACTACTTATTATTTTTCCCCCGAGCATTTTAAAGAATATAAAAATCTAAAAATGAGTAGTATGGAAGGAAAATACCCAGAGAATAGTAATGAGGTCATGTTAAGTACTACCGTGTTAAAACAATTAAGTATCGAACCTATTATTGGGACAGAGATAGATTTAAAAATTGCATTTCAAGAGCATGTACTTGATAAAAAGTTTATTTTGTCCGGGGTCTATGAGTATAATAAATTTGAAGATATACAATTAATGTTTGTATCAGATGATTTCATAAATACTACCAATATATATGAAAATAAAGCCATATACTTTCTATTCGTCAATCTAAAGCATAATATTAACTTAGCAGAAAAATTTATAGATATAATGATAGAAAGCGGTTATAACAATAATGAAAATGACAGGATAGAATATACAATCAACCCTGTATACAGTAAACATATGTTTCTGGAAAATGGAACATTTGTTGTTGTATTCTTATTTATTTTGTTTATTGTGTTATCAGGATACTTGCTCATATTTAATGTATTTAACATATCAATTCTCAATCATATTAAATTTTATGGACAATTGAAATCAATCGGATTTACGTCGAAGCAAATAAAAGCATTTATTATAAAACAAGGTTTGTATCTTACCGGGATAGCTTTACCAATCGGATTCTTTTTTGGGTACTTGATAGGAAATATATTATTACCGATTCTTATGAAAATAACTGAAATTGATGTTCAAATCAGCATGAATATATATATATTTATATTCGCAGGTGTATTTACGGTAATTACAGTATATCTTAGTTTACTGACCCCTGCCAAACGTGCAAATAAAATGTCATCAACAGAAGCTATAAATATGAATGGAGTAAAAAAAAGAAGAAGATTTGATATCAGTAAAAAGCTCCATATTCATAACCTAGCACTGCTTAATCTCCTAAGAAATCCAAAACAATTTCTGATAATTATTATTTCTTTGTCACTAATGCCTATAATTCTTAATTTGATGATTACTTTTGTTTGTGGTTTTGATTATGATAGCTATATGAGTCGTTTTGTAAGTTCTGATTTTATTGCTGCTCACGTTAACTATTTTAAGTCAGAATATGATGGTAACAGTGTAGTAGATGAAGAGTTTATAAAGTATATAGATACGATTGATATCAAGGAAGCAGGAACAATTTACTGTGATAAATCTTATGGTAGAATCGTTGATTCGAATGGCTTTGAACGTGTAAAAGAAGATATATTTCATACACAATATAGGAATATAGATTATGATATCGATCTTTATGGCTATGATGACTTCCTGCTTTCTAAATTTGAAGTGATCCATGGAGAACTGAACAAGGATGTACTAAAATCAGGTACTTCTATCATTGAAATAATAGAAGTGGATGACTATAACAAGCCAGATTTGAGTACGATGAGGTTTAAAGTAGGAGATCATATTGATGTGTATTATGATAATCACTTTGTCAAAACATATACAGTAGTTGCACAAGTTAAGAAGATTAGCAATTTTGCAGAATTGAATGGTACTTTAGAATTTATTGCTAGATTGGCATTATCTAGTGAAGAATACTTAAAGATAGCTCCGACACCGCATAAAATGAGTTATATCTTTAATGTCCCAGATTCTAAGCTAAGAGAGATTCATTCAAAATTAATGGAATATGTGAAGAATGAAAATGAATCTATGAGATTTAAATCTAAGTTAGAGTTTGAAAAACAATATGAAGAGGCGAAAAATGCATTTCTAATTCCAGGGGTATTTTGTGCAATCTTAGTGGGCCTTATTGGAATCATTAATTATATTAATGTATTCATTACCAGTATATTAAGTAGAAAAGATGAACTTATTATATTAGATAAAATAGGGATGATAGGCTCGCAACGTAAAACGATGCTGATATTGGAAGGAGTCTTTTATACCCTGGTTAGTTCAATAACATTTGTTATAGTGAGTAGTATTGTTAATCTCAGTGCTCTAAAATATGTAATGGATCAGCTGTGGCTAACCAAGTATCAGTTTAATTATTTTTCATTATTCCTTTGTATACCTATTTATCTTATCATATCTATCGTAACTCCACTTATTATTGATAAAGTGGTAATGAAAAAGGGATAGATGTATTATTTAGTGTTACCATTATGGTGGTATCTCTGATACCGATTTTTGAATTACCAGGAAGTGAATCTTATCTTCCATAATTAACAGTAAAAGTATAAATGTTTATAATTATTATATACTTTCCCTAACAAAACACTTGAAAAATAAGAAAAGGAAGATTAATATAGTAACTATATAAAAAAATGTGAATGATTATGTACTTTAGAAAGAAGGATGAAAACCATGTTAGATATTAGAATTGAGAGAACAAGTACACCAAAGGAACTTCCAAAAGCAGATAATCCATTAAAGTTTGGTACCATATTTACGGACCATATGTTTTTAATGAATTATGAGACAGAAAAAGGATGGCATGATGCAAGAATCGTTCCGTATCAATCTCTTTGTTTAGATCCATCTGCTATGGTATTTCATTATGGACAGGAAATGTTTGAAGGCTTAAAGGCCTACAAAGCAGAAGATGGAAGAACGTTATTATTCCGTCCTGACAAAAATATTGAAAGAGCAAATCAGTCTAATCGAAGACTTTGCATTCCAGAGATTCCGGAAGAAGACTTTCTTGACGCATTAAAAGCAATTGTTAAAATGGATGAAGCATGGATTCCCAGCAAACCCGGAACCTCTTTGTACATAAGACCATTTGTTATTGCAACAGATCCTTTCTTAGGTGTAAGACCTTCTGATACATATTTATTTATCGTTATCTTATCACCGGTTGGAGCTTATTATCCAGAAGGGTTGGATCCGGTAAAGATTTGGATTGAAGATGAATATGTAAGGGCTGTAAGAGGCGGTATCGGAGAAGCAAAAACAGGCGGCAACTATGTGGCTTCCTTGAAATCTCAGGTGAAAGCCCACAAGGAGGGTTACTCCCAGGTATTATGGCTGGATGGTGTAGAACGTAAATACATTGAAGAAGTAGGTGCAATGAATATCTTCTTTAAAATTGACGGAACTGTTGTTACACCTCAGTTAAATGGAAGTATCTTGCCGGGTGTAACCAGGAATTCTGTTATTAATCTTTGCAAAGCATGGGGCTTACCGGTAGAAGAAAGAAGAATTTCCATTGATGAAATATATGAAGCTCATAAAAGTGGTAAATTGGAAGAAATATTCGGAACAGGTACGGCAGCCGTAATTTCACCTGTAAAAGAATTAAGATGGGAAGATCATATTATGGAAGTTGGAAATGGCCAAATCGGTGAATACAGCCAAAAATTCTATGATACCATTACCGGACTTCAGTTAGGAAAAATTCAGGATACTTTTAACTGGACAATTGAAGTAAAATAAGTTTAATGAATAAAAACGGTTTAAATCGTAATGGATTAAGCCGTTTTTATTTTTAATTAATTTCCTGACAGTCAAAGGTAGTTTTATCTTTCCTAAACCCTTTTAATACAGGCTGTCCAGATGGTCCTTTTTTATCAGGCATATATTCTATCACACAAACTAATTCAGGTTTTAGCCACACTGCTTCTCGACCTCTGGAAGGAGTTAAACGGAATGGAGAAGAATCAATCTTCTTTACATTGTATTCTAACGTAAAGTCTGAGGGGACTCCCAAACTTACTTGTCCTTTATAAAGTAATTCCGTACCGCGATATTGGCCTAATATGAGACTTGTAATACCATTTTCCTTTCGGATATATCCGCAGACTACAAAATTCCTATTGATCAAATTCTTAAATTTAATCCAGTCCGTTGTCTCTGTATCAAAGTAATATTTACTGTCTTTCTCTTTGCCTACTACACCCTCTAGGTTTTGCCATTTTGTAAAATTATATAATTCGATTCCATGTTCACATACATATCTGGATACAGCTAATTTTGCATCTTCATTTATCACTTCTTCTAATATCTCTTTTCGCCGCAGCAGAGGTAAATCAGTTATCTTCTTATTATTAAGATACAGGATATCATAAGCAACATAACTGGCAGGATATTGTCTGGCAGCAAGCTCAATTTTAAATTTATCGTCCAAATGCATTCTTCTTTGCATTTCAAAAAAGTCAGGAACGCCATTTTTAAGTATCACTAATTCACCATCCAGAATACATTTTCCTTTAGTAAAAACATGAATATTGGATAGTTCAGGATAATAAGGAAGCAATGCATTACTTTCTTTATTTCTTAAATCGGTGGATGTTTCGTTGAGATAAGCAATACATCTTATACCGTCTAATTTTAATTCATAAATGTAGTCTGGCGAATTAAAAGGTTCTTCCGTAACTTTTAT
The DNA here is from genome assembly GCF_032079385.1 of Anaerocolumna sp. Lineage (NCBI taxonomy): Bacteria > Bacillati > Bacillota > Clostridia > Lachnospirales > Lachnospiraceae > Anaerocolumna > Anaerocolumna sp. The sequence goes on along the minus strand of NZ_DAMAUC010000020.1, from coordinate 63,708 downwards.
TAACATTGGTTTTATAGATTTGGATTCAAATAGGTCCATTATATAATCTCCACCTTTTATCATAGTTACTTATTACAAACTCTTTGTATTTTTTCATAAGAAAAGTTTTTAACTTAGTATAAGCTTATTAGAATAATATTATTTATTTTTCAAATCTTAATGTATATTGTAATGGCATAGTTGCCATGGTATTATGAGGAGAAATAGATGTAATTATCAGATATACAAGCTTATTAGATAGACAAGCTATCAGGTAGACAAGATATCAAAAGATAAGCTTATCAGATAGACAAGCTATCGGGAAGACAAGCTTATCATGTAGACAAGATATCAAAAGACAAGCTTATCAGATAGACAAGCTATCAGGTAGACAAGCTATCAGGTAGACAAGCTTATCATGTAGACAAGATATCAAAAGATAAGCTTATCAGATAGACAAGGTTATCAAGTAGATAAGCTATCAATAGATAAGCTTATTAGATAGACAAACTTATCAGATAGATAAGATTAGTGGATAGACAAAATTTAGAGAATGGAAAGTTAGTTAGATAGACAAATTTGTTAGATAAGTAAAAGTAATGGATAGGCAAGACTAGTTAGCTAAACAAGTTAGATTTAGCCATACCTAATAGAGTGCCATGCTTAACAGAGAAACATATTTGCAGTATAATCAGCATACCGCATAATAGAGAATAAAATAATCAGAGGAGATTAGACCATGAGACTATTTATTGCGATTAGTTTTACACCTGAAATTAAATCCAATCTATTTAAGATAACTCAATATATGAAGCAGAATTCTATAAAAGGAAATTTTACTAAAAAGGATAATTTTCATCTTACAATAGCCTTTATAGGTGAAAGCAATGCTATAAAAGATATACAAAATGCAATGAATAGAGCAATAGAACAACCAGAGGTTAAGCCCTTTACTTTGTCTATTGAAGGCTTAGGAAAATTTAATCATAGAGAAGGGAATATTTTCTGGGCAGGAATAAAGAATAGCCCTCTATTATCTCAATTAAATAAAGCTATTGTTAAAGAATTAAGAAATAGTGGATTTACTATTGAAGATAGAGAATATAAGCCACATCTTACCTTAGGAAGAAAAGTTATGTTTAAGAATACTTTTGATATAAATGAATTTGAAAAAACCATTCCTCCAATGGAGATGGCTGTTAATAGAGTGAGCCTTATGAAGTCAGAAACCATCGGAGGACAATTAATATATACAGAAATTTATCATTGTAATTTGATATAATTTTATTCTTCCATAATTTTATTAAAACTGTAATCCAGCAGACGGTGGTAATATCCACCCATTTCATCAAAAGAGAAGCAATATTTGAATCTGTCAATATTACTGTCTTTAAAATAAATCACATATTGAAATTCAGAATTATTCATTTCTTCACATGTAAATTCGTTGGAATAATGGCTAAATATAGTAAGAACATCATCCAGTGTAAAGTTATGAGACTTAACCATTTGAATTAATTCTTTTAAAAAAGTATTGTTTTGATTATGACTGTATATATAAGCAATACCTTCCTTAGGTACTGAGAATTTAAATCTGCCTTTCTCCAATGAGATTTTGATATTATATAAACGTGGATTAACATAAGCAATAAATTCCTGCAAATAATCCAGGCATTGAGAATTGTCTAAATAATCTTTTTGTAATAGATAATTAAGCAGGTCAAGATCATAATAAATACTTAATGCTTCCTCAGAATTGTATCCTAATTTTAAAATTCCTTCATAAATTGTTGTTTCTATATTCTTTTCTAATTCTTTAAAACCTAGTTCTTTCTTCATAAAATGCTCCTTTGATGCATTTGCCGAAATAGTAAATAGGATTCCAGCATCTTTTATATACAATTTTTATTCATTTCTTCAGGAGGCAACTTTTCTAAAATCAACATTATTTTAGCCCCTTTCATAATAGCTTAATTTACAAAATATTTCAAGAGTACCAACAACATACCCTAATAAAATCAATAACATACTTTAATAAAGTTATATAAAGGATATATGAATAAAATTGAAATATTATATGATACAATAGAGAAGTACATAAATAAATCAAAGCAGGATCATTTCATAGTTAGAAGCAGAAATAGCCATATAAAAAGGAGAAATTCAATGGTAAAAAAAATTAATGTAGGTATTGCAGGTTTTGGCATGTCAGGTCAAATATTTCAGGCTGCTTTTCTTCATACAAATAATCATTATAATATAGAAAAGGTATTTGAAAGAAAGTCCTCAAAATCAAAGGAACTGTATCCTTATGTTAACGTGGTAAGAACATTTGAGGAATTACTAACAGAAGATATTGACTTGATTGTTATATCAACCCCAAATAAATTTCATTATTCCATGGCAAAGCAGGCATTAGAAGCCGGTAAGAATGTAATTGTTGAAAAGCCTCTATGCATTTATCCCCAGGAAGCAGAGGAATTGATTCAGATAGCCAAAGAAAAGGAAGTCCTATTAAGTGTTTATCAAAACAGAAGATGGGATGGAGGGTTTGTAACTGCTAAAAGGTTAATAGAAGAAGGAAGGCTAGGAGAGGTTGTAGATTACGAAGCACATTTTGACAGGTTCGTAAAAGGTGCCAGTGCAAAAAAGTGGAAAGAAACCGGCGAAGTGGGTGTAGGCGTTATGTATGATTTGGGTGTTCATCTTATTGATCAGGCTGTGTGCCTGTTTGGAATGCCTGGGGAAGTATATGCAGATATCCGCTCTCAAAGGGAGGAAACTTTAGGTGATGATAATTTTCAAGTGTATCTATATTATAATAAGATGAAGGCGGTTTTATCTGCAAGCCAGATGGTAAAGGAAGCAGGACCCCATATTGCGGTACATGGTACGAAGGGTTCTTACGTAAAATACGGAATGGATGTACAGGAGGAAAAATTAAAAGCCGGTGAATTACCCGTTGGAAATGATTGGGGAAAGGATAGGGAAGAAAATTGGGGTATATTGAATACGGAAGCAGATGGCGTTAATTATCGGGAGAGAATAGAGACAGAAATAGGTAATTACCACGAATTCTATAATAATATTTATGGTGTATTAGCAGGAAAAGAGGAACTGGCAGTAAAGCCGGAACAGGTTAAAGATGTATTACGCATTATAAGGGCGGCTGTGGAAAGTGCAGAAAAAGGACGTAGAATTAAGTTATAATCAGGAATGATTCGGTTTTAATTGCATAAAATTATAGAAATATAGGAAAGGGTTGCTGCAAAATAGTTTGTGGAATACTTGAAGCTGATGTTACAGCAAAAGGTAATACACATTTGGTTTTGCAACAATCCTTTTGAATATATAAGGTTGATGGAAGAAATGAAGAAAAATTATGTGCACCTTCTTTCAATCTACTTATTAGCTTCAAAAATGTTTAGAAGAGGATAGGCAATGGAAAAAAATAAGAAAGAAAAAATAATCATTGGTGTATTAATGCTAATACTGGCTATCTTGCTGATTAGATTATTGCTTCTAAGGAAAGAAAAAGATTTGAGCATAAGCCAGGATACTGGAACTTCGCATATGTATTCCGATAACTCCATTCAATTGCTTACAAAATCAGAGAATGAAGCAGCCTTACATAATGACCTGTATCAAGAAAATTACTCAGAAGAAGGAAGTTCCAAAACAGTAATTTCAGAGTCAGAGGATTCAGAAACAAAAGTTGATATGGGAAAGGGTGCCGTCGATAACAATACCTTTGACGATAACAAATTGGATAAGGATAAATTAGTATCACAGGAAAAGCATTTTGCATATATGGATATGTTTCCGGATATGTATGTTGAAACCGTAAAACCGGTTATTCAGTTAAAGGAAAGAAAAATTGCATATCTATCCTTTGATGATGGACCAAGCAGAATCACAAAAGATATACTAAAAATTTTAGAGGAAGAAGAGATACAGGCTACATTTTTTGTACTAGGTTCTACTCTGACGGAAGAAGGGGAAGAGTGTCTACAGATGATGGTAGAGCAGGGCCATGAAATCGGAATACATACCTATTCTCACAATTATAAAAAAATATACGCTTCCGTTGAAGCTTATTTAGACGATTTTTATACCGTATATCAGCAGGTTTATGATATTACAGGTGTACAACCAAGGATATTCCGTTTTCCATGGGGCAGCATAAATAGTTACAATAAAAGTATAAAAGATCAGTTGATTACAGAAATGGAAAGAAGGGGTTTTACTTATTATGATTGGAATGTAAGTGCAGAAGATTCTTTGGGCAATCCGACAGAATACAAGGTATGGAAAAATGTAATGAAAGATGTTGAAAAATATAAATATCCTATTATCCTTATGCATGATTCTTCCATGAATAGAGTCACTGCCAATTCTTTGGAGAAAGTTATAAAATCCATTCGTGAGAAAGGATATGATTTTGACACATTAAGTAATCGGGAACCTTATCAATTTGGAAAAACAGTGAAATGAAGAAATGAAACGGAATAATATAATCACTTTCCTGGTAAAGGCGGCATATATTAGAATAAAATAATTTTTTAACGATTGATGGGATATTATCAATCGTTTGAAGGAATTTGTATGAGTGATATGAATTATAGAGTTTATCCGGCTCAGATGGAAACACAGTCTTTTGGAAGATTACGAGTAGATTGTACTACCGATGTTGGATTTAGGCCAATACCTAATGCTACTGTAGAAATCGCATCTACAGGGAATCCCAGTAATGTGATAGAAAGAACAACTACTGATGAAATAGGGCGGACAGGTGAAATAGAACTTCCTGCACCTCCTATTGAATATAGTCTGGAACCGGCAATGGATCAGCCTTATTCCGAATATAACGTAAAAATATCAGCTTCTGGATTTGCACCAGTTGAAGTGAATGCAGTACAAATATTACCGGAAGTTAATTCCGAACAACCGGTAACTATGGAACCAACTGAAGTCAGTCAGGGCGAATTATTTGTTGTATTACCCCATACTCTTTATTATGAATATCCCCCTAAAATAGCAGAAGATGAGATAAAAACCGAGTTTGAAACCGGTGAAATTGTATTACCCCAAGTAGTAGTTCCTGAATTTATAATTGTTCATGACGGTCCTCCCTCCGATACTTCTGCTCAGAATCATTATGTGAGATATCGTGATTACATTAAGAACGTAGCCTCCAGTGAAATCTATGCTACCTGGCCCGAAGCTACGATTTATGCAAATGTATTGGCAATTATGTCATTTACATTAAACCGGGTATTTACAGAATGGTATCGGAATAAAGGATACAATTTTACAATAACCTCCTCAACTGCCTTCGACCATAAATGGATGAATGGCAGGAATATATATGATAATATAGGCTTAATAGTGGATTCTATATTCAATAACTATCTTTCCAGGCCCAACGTAAGACAGCCTATCCTGACCCAATATTGTGACGGGAAAAACGTTCAGTGCCCTGGGTGGATGACCTTATAGCAACAGGGTATGTATAGGGATAAAAATAAAATAAGAATGTACTCATTTAATTATAGTAATAATAAAAGTCAATGATACCTTCTCTTTTATTGAAAACTATTTTCTCTAAAATAGATTTCATGGCTTTGTTTTTGGTAATGTTATCTATTTTATCATTAGTTATAATATTATAAACTTCCTTGATTCTTTGAAGCATTTCTGGTGTATGATCTTCATTGATATCCTTTTTTATTTGGTTAATTTGTTTCAGGATTTCTTCCTTTTCTTTTAGCAGCGTTTCTTTGTTTCGTTTATATTCTTCCAAAGTGTCGATTCCATTGATATAAGCAGTTTTAATTCTTTTTTCTTTAGAAGATATTTTATGTAATTGCAGCTCTAATAATGTGAAATCAGATTCATATTCCTGCTTGATTATTTCATATTCCATTTGCCCGGTAGATATAATTTCTTTCAGATTTTTCATAATATAAGGGGTAAGAATATTTTCGGATACACTGTTGCTTATGGGGCATTTGCCTTTACTATAACCATTACATATAAATTGCTTGTATCTTGAGCGGGTTGTGGTGGAAGAGGTCATAGTCCTGCCGCAATGACCGCATTTAATTAATCCCGATAACCAATGTTTATACTCCGTAACCGGACGAGACTTACTTAAAGGAGTGTATTCTTTACTGAAACGTTCCTGGGCTTTTTCAAAAAGCTCTTCAGAAATGATAGGTTCCAGCTCTCCTTTTTCTATAATCCATTCAGATTCCTTTTTCACTGTTTTTGTATCATTATGAACCCGGTTCCACCTGACATATCCCTTATAGATTGGATTTTGAATAATATATTCTACGGATCTGCGTTCAAAGTTTTTACCTTGTTTTGTTTTTAGGTTTAAGGTATTTAAATATTTTGCCAGTTGGAAAAATGTAAGTCCTTCATAAACATATTTATTAAAAATGGTTTTTACAATCTCCGCTTCGTCAGGAACAATAACTGGTATAGCGCCATGATGCTCAATCTTATAACCAAGGGGTGGGCTTGCTTGGTATCCCCCTCTGAGTGCTTTTTCAGTCATACCTCTATACACTTCTCCCGATAGTCGGATGGAATAGTATTCATCCATCCATTCTATGATTCTTTCAATGAGAGATCCGAAAGGGCCGTCTATTAAAGGCTCCGATATGCTTATTACCTCAATATCATTCTTCTTCAATAAAGATTTATAAACGATACTTTCTTCTTGATTTCTGGCAAAGCGGGAGTATTTCCAGACCAATATCACATCAAAGGGATGTTTTTTTTGTTTTGCTAATCCAATCATTTTTTGAAATTCAGGACGTTTGTCCGCCTTTTTCCCGGATATTCCATTTTCTATAAAGATATATTGTTCTGATACAACCATATTATTCTTTTTAGCGTAATCCAGTAATAATCGCTTTTGAGCATCCGGAGAAAGTTCTTCCTGCTTATCGGTACTTACCCGGATATATAAAGCGGCTATTCTAACAGGTATAGTTATTTGCATATTATCAACTCCTTTTTTCATTATATTGAGAAAAGGTCATAAAAATGCACCTCTAATCCTTAGATATATTTGTCTAAGTTTGAGGTGCATTTCAATATTTATTATACGCAAATAGTAGATAATAGAATAGGAATTTTAACTGTTTATATCATTTTCATTACTCCAAGGTTAGGCTCGAAATAAATGATGTAATTATCTACAGCGGTGTACTCTCCATATTTACTACGATAATACTTAATAGCATCCTGTAGAAATTCTTCCGTAACATCTAAGTAATCAGCCATACTGTATAAATTATGGCAGCCATATTCATAGGCCCTGATTATTCCAGTTAATCCTATTTGATTATTATATGCCCATAGCCTTGCTCTTAATTCCTGCTTCTTATTTTTAACATTTTGTAAATCTATAATGTTTCCCACAGTAGTATGATAATGTCCAAGTTCCTCTGCAAGGATACAAGCTTTTTCTTTTAATGTTGGGACGTCTTTTTTAATTGCAATCTTCTTGTCAAAAATTCTACCCTTATTCCCTAAAAGAGGTTTCTCTTTTACTATTAGTCCATAACTGGATGCCTCTTCAAGCAGTTCATCATATGTCATATATAACATCACCCTCCAATAAAAATTAGAAATTATCGTCATTCATGATATCATCATCATGCTTTAATTCTTCTTCTGTTGCGCTTTCTATGGCATGAGCTGCATTCACAACCAGGTGGGGTTTGTTACAACGGTTATACTCCATTTCTAAAACGGTATCTACAGTATGTCTACCTTTGTTATCAATGGAACGGTATTTATATAGGTGTTCTTCCTCAGATTTGGAAAGTTGAGGCTGCTCCCGGGGATTTTCATCCCAACCCATCAGATAGGATGGTGAACATTGTAAGGCATCAGCTAACAATTTAATTTTATCCCGCCTTACATTTTTAATCTCCCCACTTTCATATCTTTGTATAGTCGGTGTACTAACTCCAACTATTTTTGCCAATTCATCCATAGTCATATTTAATTCCAAACGCCGATTTTTTATCTTATCTTTAAATTCCACTTTTCATCAACCTTTCTTGATTAATATTAAAATAACATATCTTTTGCGAATATGCAATAGTAATTTTGCGTAAAAGTAAAAATATTTTGCGTTTATGTATTGACACAAAAAGTGAAAGGTGATAATATGAGTTGCGTAAACGTAAGAAAGGAGGAGGCTAATGTTTGATAAACTAAAATTCTTGGGAAAAATAAAAGAAAGGGGGAAAACAATTCAGGAAGTGGCTGATTTCCTGGAGATTAATCCAGCTACACTTTATAGAAAGATGAATGGAGAAAGTGATTTCTATAGAGAAGAAATCCAGGAGTTATGTAATTTTCTAAGCTTTGAAGATCCAATGCAAATTTTTTTTGCCGAAAGAGTTGCGGAAACGCAATAAAAGAAAGTTGGATAGTAGTTTTGTTTCATTATAGTAAATATGGAAAGTTATACTTAGTATTTGCAGTTCTTGGTTAAAGTTGAAGTATTTTGAGGTGATCCCAAAAATGATTTGTTTTCTTATGGGGATATCATATAGGAAAGTAAATAGCAACAAGTACAGGTCGTCATACATAACTTACTAAGGGGTGGTTTTTTTGAAAGAACTAACTGTACGAACCTTTGTAAGAATTCATGGGGAATATCAACCATGGGAGTCACTGTCAGCAGAAAAACAAGAAGAAATTGGTGTAGCTTTAAATGACAAAGCTTTAAGAGCAATAGGCTATGCACCGGTGAAAACAGAAAAAACTACCTAGCTGGTAAAAGGAGGGAGAAAGGTTTGAACAACGAAGTAATTACAATTCAAGATTGCTTGGACATGTATGAAAAGAAGAACCGAGTTGCAGTTTTACAAAGTGGACAAGTTGTTGCATTCAGAAGGGAGGAGAAAAAGAAAAGCTCACCGGAACCGCCATTCCAAAGTGAGCCCATAACAAATTATTACCAGTGCATTATAGCACGGAATCAGGAAGAAAACAAGATGACAGAAGTATCAGTATATTAGACAGAAAAGTATCTGTTAAAGAAATTTTTCTACCTGGTAAAACTACGGGAACTTTGGGAACCGTTGTTATTAAAACCAATAATAATAGGCGATTAAGGGGTTCCCAATTACGCAGAAGACAGTGGGAACTATAGAGAACTTTGGGAACTATAAGGAGGGAAATATGTCGAATATTAATAAAAATATTCCATCATCTGAACAGATAAGGTTAATTTTTAAATATACCTATGTTCTATACCACAAATATAGAAATTCTAAAACAGACCAGGATTTTCAGAATCTAGTTAAAGCATGCCATGAATTACAGAGAAGGTTTCCATTTCAGTTGTGCGAAAAGATTCTTTTGGAAATCTGCAATCTTATTGAAAAAGAATATAAAAGTCAGTGCGGGTTGGAAAAGCAAATGAATCAAAACTAAACTTTAAATTATTTTATAAATTATGCATTATAAACTACATAACATTTAAATATGCAGTACAGGATGAATATTATTGTAATTACAACTATTAACGAAGGAGTGATATCTTGACTGAGAAAGATTTAAATCAATACAAAGCGATTAAAAAAGAAATAGCTGATCTTAATAGAAGAATAAGAGAAATAAAAGAGGGAGAAGTAGTACATCTTGGAATTGTTAAAGGCTCAAGCAAAAATTTCCCCTACAATACAAAAAACTTTCATATTAATGGGATAGATCCCGAAGATGCAAGCAGGCGTCAGGAGTTGATTATGAAACTGCTAAGACAAAGAGAAGTACAAAGGGATGAGCTGCTTAAAAAGCAAATGGAAATTGAGAATTATATATTTGAAATTAACGATAGTTCTACAAGAACAATATTTAGGATGTATTTTATCGATGAGCTAAGTCAATTGCAGATTGCCAACAGGACCGGATACGACCAAAGTGCAGTATCAAGGAAGATTAAGCAATACTTACGAAATAAATAATAACTAATTTGAGATTTTATAAACTCTTATCAGAAGCCAGCTTGTCAGAGACCATATGCGATAGAAGTATAGTTATATAAATAGGAATATATCATATTGCATAAATAGCATAATATTGTGTGTTAAAATTGTATTATGGAAAGCTGTGGGTGAGGAACACTTGGAAGTCATTTGGTGTCTAAGCTAAGCAATTATTACATTCTTCTTAGGAGCTTAAGACTTTCCCCAGTTGCATAAATAGCATAATATTAAGTGTTAAAATTGTATTATGGAAAGTTGTATGTAGGATTACCTGAAAATATTAGGTGTCAGAACTTAGTAAACATTATATTTTTTCTAAGAGCCTGGGATTTTTCACAATTGCATAAATAGCATAATATTACATGCTAAAATTGTATTATGGAAAATTGTCGGTGATGATCATCTGGAATTTATTTGGTGTCTAAGTTTAAGCGATTATTACATTTTCTAAGAACTTGAGACTTTGCCATATTGCATAAATAGCATAATATCATGTGTTAAAATTGTATTATGGAAAGTTATCGGTGAGAGTCACCTGGAAGCTATTAGGTGTCAAAGCTTAGCAAATATTATATTCTTCCTCGGAGCTTGACATTTTTAATGGTTTATATTTCCATTCATAAAGGCATTCTGTCTGTTTGGCAGGGTGCCTTTTATCGTCACTTTGGTACTTCGGACGTTAACTGTAAAGACAAATAGGACCGGACTGAACCGGGTGAAAAATGGATTTGAAAGGGGAATGAAGTGAAAAAAGAAAATTTAATTGCATTAGGTTTAACAGAGGAACTAGTAAGCGAAGTCATGGATATTTATAAAAAAGATTTAAAAGGTTACATACCCAAGAAACGCTTTGATGAAGTAAACGACTCTAGAAAAGACCTTGAAAAACAGATTGAGGATAAAAATGAGCAGCTTATAAGCTTTGAAGAAAAAATCAAAAGTTGTGAAGAAGCAGAAAAGATTATCAAGAAGCTTCAACAAGATAATGAGTCTGCAAAGAAATTCTACGCGGCTAAAATTAAAGATATGACTATCACTTCTGCAATCCAATCTAAGTTAATGAATGTTAAGTATTCGGATTTATTAGTGGATAAGTTTGATAAATCCATATTAGTTGTTAACGAAGATGGAACAGTATCCGGAATCGATGAACAACTTACTATATTAAAAAAGCAGTATAAGGATTTATTTATCATTGACACGAAAGACGAGGAACTCAATTGTCAGAAAAAAAGCTCGGAAGGAGTAAAGAATCCCTGGAGCATGGAACATTTTAACTTAGCTGTAAAGCTACAGGTTTAGAGTCTGAAATTAATGATATCCGATGTTTATAAGAAGTGATGAATTCGTAATCTTGAAAACTGTCATAAGTTTTGGATTCGTTTATCTGTAAAAAATGCAACATAATCAATTATGAATTAAAAATGGAACAACCTCTTTTATTAAAGTAATTTTGTAAAAGAGGAAACGTAGAGAGGGTGAAAAGAGCATGATAAGTGAAATAGAACAAGCTATAGTCAATAAACTCCAAGAACTATACCCAACATACCCAATATACATGGATGATGTTACGCAAAGTCTTACCAAACCTGCTTTTATAATCTTCCTAATAGAGCAGGAGTATAAAAAACGAATGAATTCAAAGTACATAGGAAGAATCAGATTTGACGTTTCTTACTATTCGGATAAACCAACTGCAAAGATTAAGCTGGATTCCCAAAAAGTACAAGAAAATCTGTTCCATGAATTTGATTTAGTCGGAACATTCAGAGCTATAAACAAAAAAACAGAGTTTGTAGAGAATGTTCTGCATTTTACATTCGATATTAAATACTCGGAAATGAAAGTGGAAATGGAAGAACAAATGAAATCTCAAACAACAAATACAAATATTTAAGAAAGAAGGGTGAATTATGGCAGGAACATGGAATAATCAAAATAAAATTTTACCTGGTGCGTATTTAAATTTCCGTACAAATGCGCCTCTCTCTATTACTCCTGGTGATAGAGGAATCGTGGTATTGTTACAGGAAATCAGTAAAGGTGTGGCAGGTGAAATGTATGTTATCACTGCATTAGATCAATCAAAATATCCGACTGATATACCGGCTGAGGACAAGCTGCTTGTCAATGAAGCATTAAAAGGAGCAAAGACAGTAATTCTATATAATCTTGGTACTGAACATACTGCCGATACAATTGCCGCTGCCCTTGATGCTTTAAAGACAGTAGAATTCAATGCACTGGTTTATCCTTATGATGATACTGCTTACGAGGCCAATAAGGCTGCAATTAAAACCTGGATTAATACAATGCGCTCAGAAGAGGGTGTGAAAATTCAGGCTGTTATGGCTAACTATGCAGGCGATGGTGAATCCATTATTAATGTTACACAAGGTGTGGAATTAGCAGATGGAACATCATTAACTCCTTCCCAGTGTACTGCATGGGTAGGTGGCATTAGTGCCGGTGCAAACATTAATCAATCCAACACCGGAAGAAAATACGATGGCGCCATTGATGTTATTCCTCGTATGACGAAAACAGAACAGGAAGCGGCTATTACTGCAGGTGAATTTATCTTCAAGGTAGATGCTGCACAGAATGTTACTGCGGTATATGATATTAACTCATTAACTACCAAAACGGTGGAAAAAGGTGAAATATTCAAGAAGAATCGTGTTGTTCGTACCATTGATGGAATCCATAAGGATGTTTCAGAGATATTCGAATCTAATTACATAGGTAAAGTGAATAACAACACAGACGGAAGATCATTATTAAGAGCTACATTAATTGAGTATTTCAACGAATTGCAAAGAATGGGAGCTATTCAGAATTTCGTACCAGAGGATGTAGCAGTTTCATCTGGAACAAGTTCTGATGCAGTAGTAATTGACTGCTTTATACAACCTGTTGACAGCATTGAGAAGATTTATATCTCAGTAAATTTAGCATAAGAAGGGGGGACTAGATCATGGCAGATAATTATGTAAGATTAAGTGATACTATATCCGCAAAAGAGGGTAAGGCGTTTATAACCATAGATGGACAGAATAGAGAACTTTTTGAAATCTCCAGTCTTAAAGCGCAATTGGAGTTAAAAGTTCAAGAGCGCCAGATGATGGGACACCGCATGACGCAGCATAAAGTAGTTGGAGCAACCGGAACCGGTTCTATGACAATGTATTTTATGAATTCAGACATGCTTAATTTAGCCATAGATTACATAAAAGAAGGTAAGTATGGTGGATTAAAACTTCGTGTTATAAATGAAGATTCACAATCTACTGTTGGAAAACAAGATGTAGAATTGAAGAATGTTTTATTCAAGACAATTCCAGTTGCTACGCTGGATGACCAGTCTGATGATCCAATTACAATTGAAACGGAATTTACATTTGACGATTTGACCGGTTTAGAGTTCTTTCAGTCACCTGCAAATTTTAGATAATATGGGAGCTTCGGCTCCCTTTTTAAGGAGGAAAATAATATGAAATCATTAAACGCTTTTTTAAACCCAGTTCAGGTAGAAAACAAAGAAGTTATTGTGTCCAATCGATTTAAAGACAACGATAAAGTTGTTCCCTTTATTATAAGACCCATTACCCAAGAAGAAAATAAATTACTAATAAAAAAATATACAAAAAAAGACAAAAAAGGTACAGAAGTCTTTGACAGAGCCGAATATGTACAGGCCTTAACTGCAAGTGCAGTTGTTTTTCCTGACCTGAAAAATGCAGAGTTACAAAATGCATATGGTGTGTTAGGTGAATCGAGCTTGTTACAAAAAATGCTATACGTAGGTGAATATGCTGAATTAGCAATTGCAGTACAAGAAATAAGCGGATTGGACAAAGATATTAATAATGATATTGAAGAAGCAAAAAACTAATAATGCAAGGTGATCCGGAGGCAAATTTAGCTCACTTTGCATTACAAAAATTAAAAATTCGAGCGGGAGTTTTATTGGGGTTATGTTCAGCAAACGAGCCTATGGGGTACCAGGAAAGGGTATTTACCTATGGCAGTATATTGGTTAGAGTTGAACAAGAAAAGAATCAAGCCTCTAAGATAAAATCGAAGGGAGGAAGGTAATGGCTACATTAGATACTATGCTTATGCCACTTAACAATTATCCTGCTACTATTAGCCCACTAAATACCAATAACCAACTAAATATCAATGCCCAACTAAATATTTTTAATCAACTAAATGTCAAAGCGGATATACTAACAGAAATAATGACGGATGCAGGCGGCAGTACAGATAAGTTTAATGAAAAGCTTGAAGCTACAGGAGCAAATGCAGATACAGCTAGTAATAAATTTGGTAAATTCTTGGATATTACAAAATTAGTAAATGGTGCCGTTAAAGGTATGAAAATAGCTGATAAATTTATAAATATAAATACTAGACTAAAATTAGCCAATGATGGCTCACAGACACAACCTGAATTTCAGGATAAGATATTTCAAGCCGCTAATCGTTCGCGTGGTTCTTATATGGATATGGCAAGTACGGTGGCTACACTTGGATCAATTGCAAAGGATGCATTTCCTACCAATGACGAGGCAATAGCCTTTTCTGAATTGCTTCAAAAATCGATGAAAGTAAGTGGCGTAAGCGGAGCAGAACAAAGTACCACTATGGGGCAAGTAGCGCAAACAATGGGTAAGGGTACATTAACTAGTGGTGATTTCAGTTCAATCACGGATCAGGTACCTGCAATTATGGAAGCTCTTATTACAGCCACAGGAAAGTCAGAGGAAGAACTTAAAGGCTTAGCATCTACTGGTCTTATGACGGCTGACTTTATAAAAAATGCTATGTTTATAGCAAGCGATCAAATAAATGAACAGTTTGACTCTATGGATGTGACATTTGCAGAAATATGCAACCGCATAAAGAATGAGGTATTTTATGCATTTCAGCCAATTATTGAAGCCGTTAGTGAATTAATTAAGAGTGCTGCATTTAATGATATATTGGACAGCATTATAATTGGAATAAATATCTTATCATTGTTTGTTAATGAAATAATTGATTGTGTTATCACAAATTGGCCAATCATTGAGTCTATTTTGTTAGCAATTGGGATATTTCTAATGTTTCAACTTATTGGATACCTTACAGCTGCTATACCAGTGCTACTGACTAATGTAGCCTTATGGTGGGCTATGAACGCTCCAATTGTAGCTGTCATAGCAACTATTGCAGCCATTATATACATGCTACAATCAATGGGGGTAACCTTTGAAGATATATTTAGCTTTATAGGTGGGGTAATTGGAGTATTTGTAGGTTTCTTCGCAAATATATTTATCACATTATGGAATATTGTTGCTGATTTCGTTAATTTCTTTGGAAACATATTTAGTAATCCGATTGAAAGTATTATAGCATTATTCGCTGACTTGGCAATAACAGTCCTAGGATTTATTGAAGGAATTGCAAAAGGAATTGAGAATTTGCTTAATCATATACCTGGTATTAAGGTAGATATCACAAGCGGATTAACAGGGCTTAAAGATGGCATTGCCGCTAAATCAGGAAAATTTAAAAGCGAAGCTGATTTAAAAACGTTCATGGAGAAAAAGGAATATTTGGATTATACGGAGGCAGCTGCAACTGGTGGAAATATTGGTAAAAAAGCATATGGAAATTTAGATAGTACTTTAAGTAATATTACTAATTCTTTTACTGGAATCGGAACTGGAAAAGAATATGAAATCGATATAAGTGATTATGGAACTTCAGGGAATCCTTTGACGGTTAAGGGAACTGGAAGAAATGATTCAATGGAAGTTGATGTGTCGGATGAAGATTTAGGCTACTTAAGGGATATAGCTGAGAGAGAATATATAAATAAATTCAGTACAGCCACATTAGCTCCACAAATTCAAGTCCAGTTTGGAGATGTTCATCAGGAAGCAGACGCTGATAAAGTAGCGGGAAGAATAAAAATGATACTCCAAGAAGAAATTGCAACGGCAGCAGAGGGGGCTTATTAATGAGAGATTATGCAGTGTTTTTTGAATATAATAAAAAAACATACAGAATTCCGGTAAATCCGGAAGAAATTGAAATATCCAGCACCCAGGCAGTTAAAAAATATGAGATCCTAAAGCTTGGACAGATTGCAGTTCCCACACATTTGGAACTGCGGGAATATTCATTCGAAACAGAATTTCCAAAGTACAGTAAAAAATATCCCCCTCACTATATTGAAACTCCAAATGAATTTCATGGTTCAGATTATTATATAAGCCTTTTCAGCCGATTACAGAGAACCCTTGTACCTGTTCGCTTTATTGCCGGAAGATTTTCAGATAATAATGGTAATGAGATAGTGGATGAAGGAGAAATTGATTTAAATAAATGTATAAACACTCTAGTCTTAATTGAAGATTTAACTATTACAGAAAAAGCTGGAGAAGAAGGAGACAAATATGTTGGGTTTAAATTATTGGAATATAGACCGTATAGTAAGAAAACTTCTGATATAACATTTGAGATAAATGAATCCGGTAAAACTGTAGCAAAAAAGAATAACACGAAGAGTAAAGATACATCAAATCCTAAATCAAACGGATATCATATAGTAAGGCAGGGAGAATCACTTTGGGCATTAGCAAAAAAATATTATGGTAATGGAGCAAAAAATAATATAATATACAACGCTAATAAAAATATTATTAAGAATCCAAACATGTTAAAGGTAGGATGGAAACTTAAAATTCCGGCAGAAAGTGAATTTAACAAATATTCCACACCACTGCGGTAATGAAATTGGAGAAGGCAGAGAAAGTTGGGTAAATAAGACATGTATGTATACTTCTGACAAACCTGTTGTTGGTATATCTTTGCACCTTAATGGCAGTAAGTATTATTGTCCTGACAGTGGAAGAACGTTTAGTAATTAAAAAGACAAAATAATCTCACTATTGCATCAAAAAGCAATTAGAAGCAGTTCGGGTGAAGAAGTTACTTCTGATGGAAATATGCATTAAGGAGGAGAGAACCGTTCTAATGAAAGGAGCTGAGAGGTATAAAGGTTGAATTGTTGGTTAATGTAGGCGGTAAAATGTACGAAATAAGTGAGCTTGTAACATCCATATCATACTCAGATAAGTTGAATGATGGATGCAGCAAGCTCGAATTTTCTTATATCGACGATAAATTGACAATAGAAAATGGTAGTCCTGTTCGATTTAAATATGATAATAAATATATATTTTCTGGAATCGCATTTAAACATGGCCACACAAAAGATAAAGAAATTGCAATCACTGCATACGATCAGTTAAGATATTGTAAAGCTAAGGATGAGATTGTCGTGCTGAAAGATACGGCTACCACATTAACGAAAAGAATGTGTACTTATTTCGGATTGAGAGCCGGGGTGCTAACGGATACAAAATATGTGTTGGCTACAGGGGTGCAAGATGGGAAGACATGGTTAGACATTGTCTATGACGGTATAAGTGAAACTTTAGTAAATACAGGTAGAAAATTCTGTTTACGAGATGAATGTGGTGTTATTACCCTTAGGGACCTTGATGATTTAAAGCTGGATCTTATATTAGGTGATGAAAGCCTTTGTTATGATTTTAATTATGAAAAATCAATTGATGATGAGTTTTATAATAGAATCAAAATATATGTCAAGGGAGATAAAGATAAGAATGGACAGTTTATAGTGGAAGATGGTGATAGTTCCATTAAAAAATATGGTCTTTTACAGTATTTTGAATCTATAGACAAAGAAATAAATATATCAAAAGTTAAAGCAAAAGCAAAAGCACTTTTAGGATTATACAATCAAGAAGTTGAATCTTTAAGCTTAGAATGTCTGGGAGACACCTCTATTCGTGCTGGTTCTAGTTTCTATGTTTATATAGATGGAGTTAAATTAAATAAGCAATTATTTGTAAAGTCCGTTACCCATAAGTTTTTGCCTAATCATACCATGAGTTTGGAGGTGGCTATTTCATGATAAATGAAATAAAAGCAATCGTGCAAAACTATCTTAACAATGCTAAACTTTGTAACGTCATGACGGGAATAGTGGAAAATAGCGGAATAAGAATAAGTGAAAAAATAGTAATTCCAAATGAATTAATCAAAGGTAATTTAATGGACCATACTTCAACTGGGGATAAAGTAAGGCTAATCCGTAATCATGGTGGGAAAGAATTTTATATCATTGAAATAATAGATAAACATTTTCTCATCAAGGGCAGCACGGTCACATTATCCAGAGATGGCAACTTATATGAATACAAAGTAGAGGATGTGGTGAAATGATACCAAAGGAAATGATTGACGCCGAATTAGAAATTATAGAAGACGTAGAAACCACTAAAACTTACAGATTAACAGATATAAATATACAAGGCTTTACAAACGAATTAAAAGCATTACAGCAAGCTATATATAAGGTATTAAATACAGAAAAGTATGAATACCCCATATATAGCTTTGCTTATGGGATAGAATTGGAAAGTCTTATTGGAAAAGATCCTATATATGTGCAAATTGAACTACAGAGAAGAGTTCAGGAGTGCCTATTGCAAGACGAAAGAATAACCGGTATAGATAATTTTCAATGCACCGTTACCGGTGATAGCTTGTTATGTACTTTTGATGTGATAAGCATTTATGGAAACATCACAATTATGAAGGAGGTGAACGTATAATGTTTGAAGATATGACCTTTGAAAATATATTAGATGATATGTTAAGTCTTGTTAAAAGTGATGTAGATAAACGAGAGGGTTCAGTAATCTATGATGCCCTCGCTCCATGTGCTTTTAAATTAGCAGAAACATATTATCAACTTAGTAATTTTCTTGACTTGGTGAGTGGTGATACGGCGGTAGGAGAATTTTTAGATAGAGTTGTTGCTGATCATGGTATCACAAGGAAGCCTCCTACCTATGCAGTCAGGCGGGTAGAAACTACAGGAGAGGTCAAAATTGGTACCAGATGGGGATTGAATGGTACAACTTACACGATTTCTGAATTAATCTCTCCAAACATTTACAAGGCTAAATGTGAGCAATTAGGATCAATAGGCAATACTTATTCAGGGCAACTTGAAAATATAGATAATGTAAGCGGAGTTACAGCCACATTGACGGATATTGTAACTCCAGGAGAAGACGAAGAGTCGGATGATAACTTAAGAGCCAGATTTTACATGCAGATACAGGCGCCTAGTACATCCGGAAATGCTGATAACTATAAGAAATGGGCTTTAGAAGTACCGGGAGTTGGAGATGCAAAAGTATTTCCATTGTGGAATGGCAATGGTACTATAAAAGTCATTGTAGTGGATGAAAACATGGATTTAGATACTGCTTTACCAATGAAAGTATTTAATTACATTGAAGCAGTAAGGCCCATAGGAGCCACAGTTACAGTAGAAAGTCCTGAAGAAAAAACAATTAATGTGCTGGCAAATGTTATATTAGATGGGTCAAAGACAATGGATGAAGTTAAAGCTGCCTTTACATTGGCTTTAAATTCTTATCTAAAGGAAATTGTATTTAAGACTTATTCCATCAGCTACGCACGTATTGGAAGCCTATTATTATCTACTGCAGGTGTTACAGATTACTCTGATTTGCTTGTTAATGGTGGAACCGCAAATATAACTTTGCTGGATACAGAAATGCCTATTCTGGGCATTGTTACATTAACGGAGGTGGAATAAGATGGAGTTAATGACATTACTTCCAGAATACTATAAAGGTAATAAGACCATGGAAGAATTGCAAGGTATTCTAAGTACGGATATAAACCATCTTGCAAATAATATCAATACCGCTATAGATCAGTGCTTTGTAAACACTGCAACAGCATTATTAAGCCGGTATGAAAAAATATATGGAATACAAGTTGATGTGAGTAAATCCAATGAATTTAGACGAGAACGTATCAGGGCAAAAATAAGAGGTACTGGTACGGTAACTAAACAGATGATTGAGAATGTCGCAAAAAGCTATAGTAATGGAGAAGTTGTGGTTATAGAAAATACCGAAGATTATAGTTTTAAAGTAAAATTTGTTGGTACAAAAGGGATTCCAAATAATATGGCAGATTTAACATTAACTGTAAATGAGATAAAACCGGCACATTTGTCGTTCTCTTTTGAGTACACATATAATATATGGAATAATGTTGCTGGAATGATTTGGGATGAAACAAGTGCCTATACATGGGAAGAACTGAGAGTGAGGTGAAGAAATGGCTGAATATACAAAAAATTATAATTTGGAAAAGCAACAAGGAAATGACAATATAAGTATCGAGGGATTAAATGAGAATTTTGATAAAATAGATACTGCGTTGGGAAATTCTGCAAAGTTTGAAAAAGCAAGCGGAACAGGGACAGGCATTACATTGAAGGGTATCGTTTTAGAAGATGGTGCTAGTAAAATTTTTATAGTGTCAATTAGTAATAACGGTGCAGCAACAACAATTAATGGTAAGAAATTATACAAATCAGGTACAACAACATCACCAAGTTTGATAGCCGGCAAAGCTGTTACAGTGTGGTATAGTCAGACGAATGATTGTTTTTATTCCGATGCATATGCCGATGAAATTCATACCCATGCTGTATCAGATATTACGAACTTTCCAACTTCACTTCCGGCCAATGGGGGCAATGCAGCCACAGTAAACGGTAAGACCGTAGCTGAAAACGTTCCAGCTGGTGCAAAATTTACAGATACAGTTTATATACATCCTGATAAACATGCACCAAGTATTTTATCAAATGGAGCACTTCCAATAGGAGTAACTGCCGCAGGTTCGAGCGCCGATTATGGTACAGCAAGGCTAAGAAATATTTATGCGGGTACTGCGGATTTAACAGCAGGTGCGTCTGCATTACCTAGTGGTTACCTGTACATAGTATATGAATAGAGGTGATATGAATGGCTAAAGGCGTATACTTCGGTGTAGGTGAAAAAGCTAGAAAGGTGAAAAAGCTTTATTTTGGTGTAGGGGATAAATCAAGAAAAGTAAAGAAAATGTTCTTTGGTGTGGATGGTAAGGCAAGAATATGCTATAGTGCAGGACTTAGTAAAGTTAAAACTATGACTGTAAATAATAAAGTTGAAGGTCGTTGGAGTAACTTCCAAGGAGCGTGTACTTCAATCGGGAGTTATTTGCTTATAGATTCTATAGATGATAAAAGTAAAGGGCATGCTGAATATATTAATACGTCTCTTATTAGGGGTGATGCAACTCCTGCATATGGCGCTGGGAGAAAATATAAAGGGGCTGCATCAAATTCAAACTACGCTATATTTACAGGAGGTTTAGTCGAATCTAATAATTACTATTCCAGAAGTGGAACATGTTACACTCCTGAGTTAACAATAACAGATTCAATTACCTTTATAAAAACTGGCAGGAGTGGTATGGGCTGCGGAACAATAGCTAACAACGCAGTGTTTGCCGGAGGAGATATCAGCTCCTCTGCCCAAACTAACATTGTAGATGTCGTAAACTCGTCTTTGGGTGTTTCCGTCCTAAACCTACCTTTTGATATAGCATATCCAATAGGTTTAAACATTGGAGGAGTACTATTATTTGCCCATGGTTATAACAGAGTTGCTGCATATAACTATAGTACTGCCTATATAACGCAGGGGCTATCAGTTTCTCAGCACACTTCTGTATCAAGATTTACTAGCAGTGGAGATAGTGCAGGGGCTGCAAATAAAAACTATGCTCTCTATCAAAATGGTTCGTCTGTAGATGTTTTTACAGCAAATTTAGCTTATGATAGGCTGGAAAATTTTCCTGGTAGTTATAGAATGGCAGGTTTATCATTTGATGATTACGCAGTTTTTGCAGGTGGTACTTTATCAGGAAATAAAGTTTACGTGTATGATAAGAATTTAGTGGTAGATGTCCTAGAGGATTTAAGTGAATCTAAAACGCGTATTTTAGCTGGAAAACTCGGTGACAGAGGTTTTTTTATTGGTGGCGCACTCGAACAAGGGACGTCAAACCTCGTAGACATATATGAAATTTAAGGGAGGAATAAAAAGTGAAAAGGTTTTTAGAATTTTACAAAGCAGAAAAAAATTACTATTACCCTAACAATAAGTTAGCTACCCCGGAGTTAGACTATCCAATAGTAAATTCTGGACTAAAGATGGTAATCGAAACAGATGAGGATGGTATTTATATGTATACTGTTCCAACAACTTTAAATATCCTAGCAGGAAGAAATGAAGTTGATATTACAGGACTATCAAGTGAGGAAGCTTTACAAGCAATTGAAAATAAAATGAATGAACCATTACCTGCGCCTGAACCATCTGCGGAGGACAGGATTGCAGCTGCTTTAGAATATCAAAACTTATTATCAATGTAAAAGGAGGCCTACGGTATGACTTTTGAAATTATTAAAAAGAACTATGACAGAAAGCTATGGAACAAACAAATGGTTAAGACAGCAGTAATTAAAGGTGTTATTACAGATAAACAGTATAAAGATATCACCGGAGAAGTTTATGAGCCTTAGGGCTCTTTTTTAAGTTTGCCCGCCATGGGCGGGCTCTAACAGGTGAAAGTCCTGAACATACCCAGGTAGTGGGAAGTGTATAGCCGAACAGCAAGGGTGTCTATCGCGAGATAGAATCTGAAGGAAGCTGTAAGCAAACCTTTGGTCCGACGAACAGAAATCGCATATAAGGCGGGGCTCTGAGAGATAAGCTTGATTAAAGAAGCAAAATCTGATAGCTACCACTTTTGTAGGAGTAACGTAAATGCGGCGGATATATGGAGGGAAAGAGCTCGCACCTTAAGCGGGGAGGTCTCACAGCGGTTCCATTAGCCGAGTAACAACGAACTGTGAGAAGTCAGCCGAGCCCATAGTGTGCGACTTGAAAGTCGCCACTTAGATTGTGATAAAACACTACTACTTCCATTTCGTAGTATTCCTACCGCATAGTGCCCAGTAAGCGATGAACGGTGCGGAGCAGCGGGACAACGTGAGAAAGGTAGAAACCACATTTACCCTATTGCAAGGAAAAGGTATGCATGGTTAACATATGTGAACTGCCGTAAGGGTCGTCAGTCTGATAAGAGGTGAAACGTGGTTGATACACCTTGACTAAAATAGTGCGGAGTCGGGGGACACGGTAATTACTATGATGCCGTGCCGAAATGGACAGAGAACTCCCGGTCTATAGGCAGAACCTAAACATACCATAATTATCTAGGTGGCGGAACAAGATAAACCTTATACGCTCCCAATGGGTAGGCAAATCGTAAGAGCTGTACAATGCGTAGAAGGCAAGGGATATCAGAAAAAGCGAAGGCTTCTGTGTAATGCAGAAGATAGGGGTTCGAGATTTGCCCCATCTGAAAGGAAGCAGACTTCTGATGCGTATCAATTACATGAAGGAATTGGAAGCTGTGAATGTATCAGGTTCAATTACACAAAAGTGAGGACAATGCAGACAATGAAACTTCAATGGAACCAGATTGACTGGAAGAAGGCTGAAGAACAAGTTAACAGAATACAGATTCGGATTGTAAAGGCAACATTGGAACAAAAATGGAGATTAGTTAAAAGACTACAGTATCTAATTACAAATTCATTTTATGCCAAAGTATTGGCAGTGAGGCGTGTAGTAACGAACAAAGGAAAGAATACGCCAGGAATAGATGGAGTTTTGTGGAAAACGGACAGAGATAAAATACATGCTGTACAAAATCATTGGAACTTTCGTAAATTCAAAGGAAAACTAATAATCCAACCATCACGAAAGTCTTTGAGTAAGATAACTGCAAAAGTCAGCGAGCTGATTAAAAACAGCCGAACATCCAAACAGGATATTTTAATCCTAAAGCTAAATGAAATCACTAGAGGATGGGCGAATTATCATCATTCCGCTTGTGCCAAAAGAGCATTTAGTACAATAGACCATCGCATATGGGAAATGCTGTGGAAGTGGGCAAAGCGAAGGCATCCAAACAAAAGTAAGCACTGGATAGTAGATAGGTACTGGAAAACGCACAAAGGTCGAAAATGGAGCTTCATGACGGATAAACAAATCTTATTTCTGCTGATGGATATGCCAATAGTCCGTAAAGGGCAAATGGCTTTGAATAAAAATCCATTTCTTGATAGGGAATATTTTGAAAATCGAGCAAAGAAGCATCGACTAAACCGAAAGAAAGCCATATGTTCCAATAGAGCCGCGCAAATAGGTTATTATGCGTTATAGATGCGTGAGCGGAATGCGGTGAAAGCTGCACGTTCCGTTCTTTGGGGAGGGAGTGACTGCAAAGTAACTCCCTTACCCGACACCTATGATGTCTGTGCAAGAAAACGCAGATTAGGAAAGGTTCCCTACTTCATTCAAGTTTGTAGAGAGGGTAAGAGTGAGAGAATGTCATGCAGACTAATAACTCCAAAGACAAAGTTCGACAACTTCAAAACAAACTATATCTAACAGCCAAGAAATGCAGTAGTAGAAGATTTCATGCACTTTATGACAAAGTATATCGAGATGATGTACTGTTTGAAGCATGGAAAAGAGTAAAGGCTAACAAAGGTTCTAGTGGAATAGATGGAATTGGAATTGAAGACATCGAAGCAAAAGGTGTAAATCGGTATTTAACAGAAATTCAAGAAGAAATAAAGAGTGGAAATTATAGACCGTCGCCAGTAAAACGTGTCATGATACCAAAACCAGATGGAAGCCAGAGACCACTAGGGATTCCAACGGTCAGAGACAGAATTGTTCAAATGGCTACAAAAATAGCGATAGAGCCCGTATTCGAAGCGGACTTTAAGGAGTGTTCCTATGGATTCAGACCGAAACGTAGTGCAAAACAGGCGCTAGAAGTAGTTAGAAAGGCATGCAATAACAAAGGATATTATGTAGTTGATGCAGATATTGAAAAGTTCTTTGATAACGTAAATCAAGAAAAACTGATGACGCTCGTAGAACAAAGAATCTCAGACCGAAGAATCCTAAAGTTAATCAGACAGTGGTTGCAAGCGGGAATTATGTATGGAAACATACTTGAAATAAGTGAACTCGGCACAAGTCAGGGTTCGGTTATTTCGCCACTGCTGGCGAATATCTATCTAAATACACTAGACAGACTACGGGAAAAGTATGGACTTACCCATGGAAAACTCGTAAGGTACGCAGATGATACTGTTATCATCTGTAAAAACAAGAAAAGAGCAAATCATGCATTGTCGCTGTTACAGTACATCATGGGAAAACTGGAATTAAAGTTACATCCAGTAAAAACGAAAGTAGTATGTATGTGGGATGGAAAAGAGGGATTTGACTTCCTTGGAATGCATCACAGAAGAATGACTACGGAAACAGAGCATGGAAAAACGTTTCAAGAAACGTATCAGTATCCATGCAAGAAAGCTATGAAGAAAATAAAAGCAACGGTGAAAGTGAATGTAAACAGCAGACAACTACTTGTAGCAAAGGAAGAAGATCTAATAAAGAATCTAAATCTGAAAATCACGGGATGGAGAAATTACTATCAGACCAATACAAGCAATAAATGGATGCAAGCACTAGACTGGTACATTATCTGTACCTTTACGAGATGGTATAACAATAAGCATCAAGGACGAAATAAAATGTCGAAGGTGAGATTTGTTAGAAAGAACATTTACAAAAAAGGACTAAAAAGAATGTCTGTTGCATAACACAAAGCTGTAGAAAGAAAATGTCGGAAAGCCGTGTGAGGGAAAACCTCATGCACGGTTTGATGAGGGGAAAGAGGGCTTACGCCCTCTGACCTACTCTACAATGAAAGGATGATATATATAATCCATGAATGAAGAATATGTCACAAAACAACTGGAAACCCACGAAAAAAGGTTAAATAACCATGGAGATAGGCTTGACAAGCTAGAGCAATACCAATCCAGGTCAGAAGTCCAAATAAGCAACTTATGTGAGCAAATTAAAAGCCTCATATCAACGATAAAGTGGTCCATGGGATTATTAATAACAACTCTCGTAGGATTTATTATTTGGTACATACAATCCTTATGAAAGGGTGAATATTATGATAGAAAAAGTAGAGAAACTTATTAATGTAAAATCCATCGTAACTATAATTCTAACTGGCATATTTGCATTTTTGTCAGTTAGAGGAGATGTTACCAGTGAGCAATTTCTGATGATTTTCACTACAATTATTGCTTTTTACTTTGGGACACAAAGCGAGAAGAAAAAGAATGAAGGTGAATAGTGTGAGAATAAACATTGATGCAGGTCATGGGGCCAATACTGCCGGAAAGAGAACACCGCCAATGCCGGAAACCATAAAGGTTAATGGAGAAATAACCATTAAGAAGGGTGAACAGTTTAGAGAACACATTGCTAACGTAGGAGTGGCGTATTATTTGGAGAAAGAATTGATCCGCTGCGGATTCGATACGACCCGTACCGGTTGGGATGATGATAACGCTTTTAATGACGAAGATACTGCTTTATTAGCCAGACAAACGGCCATAGCAAAAGCTGACTGTGATTATAGTATATCAATCCATTTCAACGCATTTGGTGATGGTAACAGCTTTAACAGCACCGAGGGAATTGGTATCTACATACATAATAAGTATGCAGGTCAATCTAAAAAGATAGCGGATGCGGTGCTAAAGCACTTATTACAAGGAAGTTACCAAAAGGATAGAGGCGTATCTCCTGCCGGCCTTGCAATGTGTAACTGCAACAACATGGATGTAAAAGGAGCAATCCTTATCGAATTAGCCTTTATGACAAATAAGCGGGAGGCCGTAGAATTGATGGCTAATGAAACCTATTGGAAAGAAAGTGCCATAGAAATTGCCAAGGGTCTGTGTGAATATACTGGTATAAAATATGTTCCGGAAAAAGGAGACTATGTCCCCACTGCTCCTATCAATCATCTGTCAGATGCCAAGGCCATCAAATGGCTGCAAGATCGCCTTAATAAGGCCAATCCTAATTACACAATACCTGTGACTGGAGAATATGATTCTAAAACCAGGATAGCAGTTCTAATTTTTGCAGAAACAAAAGGTTGGGATTGGAGCAAGGCCACCGGGTATTCAGTAGGTCAGGGTACTATTAATACCCTTAAAAAAATATAAAATTATCCCGGAGGGTTATTCCTCCGGGAACATCATAGAAAAGTCATGATCCATTTGCATTCATGCATAAAAAAAATCAATTTAACATTATGGCGGATTTCATTTATTACAATTTCACAGGTATATTCCAGGGAAGGAATCCCGGAATAATTCTTTGGCTCCGTATAAATCACCTTAATTTCTCTTACAGTCTGCATTTCACTATTTTCATCTATGAATTTTATCATGTATGGGATAGCCCTTTTCTGGCTTGTAAACCAGCAAGCACAGGCTATTTCTAATTGATTACCTTGAATTTCTCCATCATTAGTGCTTTGGCTATTTATACCGATTCCAAAAGCAGACATGACAATACTCCTTTCAATAATTATCTATTTTTAATTTACTATAGTCTACAGTTCTCTTTTCTCTGGAAATACCTCCGGACATATGGTCTATAGGATTGTTCAAGAACACAGCTCTTTTAATGGAGTCGATTCCATGTTTGCTTCTAATGGTATCAATCATCTGGTCAGCAGACTCCAGTTTTTCATAATCTTCTGTATCAAACATATTTATTTGTCTGTTAAAATCAAAGTCCTTTATCCGGCTAGTGTGAATACCCAGATGCCTTATGGGGGAACCATTCCAAAGTTCGTCAAATAGGGTACAGGCAGCCTTGTGAATTTCCAGGGTTATATTCGTTGCAGCGGTAAGAACTTTTTGGTGGGAGGCATAGGAAAAATTATAATCCTTGATACCAACAGCAATTACCTCGGCTTTTACCTCATGTTTACGCAAACGTGCTGCCACAGTCTCTGCAAGGGCTAAGAGGACTAATTTGGCAGTGCTGGAATCGGTTACATCAAAGGGAATTGTAGTACTGTTACCATATCCCTTGTTGGGAGGAGGAGAGGATTGAACTACGGACATATCTAAACCATTAGCGAAGGCCCAAATGACTTCACCATGCTTTTTAAAATATGACTTAAGCATAACGGGATCCGCATTTGCTAATTCACCAATGTAGTGTATCCCAAGGCCGAATAATTTTTTCGTGGTTGCCCGGCCAACAAAAAAAAGTTCGGATACCGGTAGAGGCCACATTTTTTCTTTTATCTCATCTGGAAATAAAGTGTGCACCAGGTTGGGTTTCTTAAAATCTCCTGCCATTTTGGCCAAAAGTTTATTGGAGGAAACACCAATGTTCACAGTAAAGCCCAATTCTCTCTGAATCCGATCTTTTATTTTATGAGCTACAATGACGGGAGAACCGAAAAGCCTTTCGGTGCCGGTCATATCCATAAAGGCCTCATCGATACTGTATTGTTCCACATCGGGAGAATAGTCTCTGAGTATTTGCATAAAGGCAGTAGAAGAGTGTTCATACAGATTATAATTGGGAGGAACCAGAATAAGATTTGGACATTTCTGTTTTGCCTCCATAATGCTATCGCCGGTTCGGACACCATACTTCTTTGCTAGTGGTGATTTTGCCAATATAATTCCATGGCGCATAGCCATATCACCACCAACGGCAGCAACCATTTCCCTCAAATCTTTTGTACTTCTTAAATGTTTTAGGCGATAAACGGCCTCCCAGCTTAGAAATGCTGAGTTAACGTCAATGTGAAATATTACTTTTTCCATTTTACTACCTCACATAAAAAAGAACATACGTTTGTTAGAATAAAGTATAACAAACACATGTTCTAAAGTAAAGAGGGAATGAATGTAAATTTATGCGATAATTAGAAATTTAACCTTATCAGGCGAACTTTCTTGTTTCAGCAAGAGTGAGGGTTCCTGCTGAATGGTTATTTTTCCATTAACCTTTATGGTTTCCGGCATTGAATGTCACGTAGTGGTAATGAGGTTAGAGCCGTAGTGTAAGGGGATAAACTTGCCTGTAGGCAAGAGGAATACCACTTTGACTAAAGATCCAGCTGGATTTGTTCGAATTCGGCTTTTCTTTCTAAGATAGTTGGAACCTGCTTTAAAAAATCTTGGGTCTGGCTATTATCAAACAACCAAGAATGAAGCTGCTCTCTTTGCAGAATCAGCGGCATTCGATCATGCACATCCCCAATAGAGGGATTCGCATTCGTTGTAAGAATTACAAACCGATTTTCTTCATTAAAAACATTGTATATTCCGGCCATATAAATGATATCACTGTTTGGTTGGGTGAAGTAGATTTTTTCTTTATTTTTGTTCCATTCGTAAAATCCATTTGCCGGTATAATGCAGCGTCTGGATATTAGACTTTCCCGGAACATATTTCTTTCAAAAGCCGTCTCGGACCGGGCGTTAATTATAACTCCTCTGCTTTTTGAATTCGGAAATCCCCATGCAAGTAAATCTGGAATAATATCATCTTTTTGTGCTACCAAAATAGGAACTCTATCCGTGGGAGATATTTCTCCGGTTTTATAGTTCTTGCTAGAATTTTTCTTATCAAGATCTTGTAGAATTTTTTCAATTTCTTTCGATGTTTCGTCATCGATGTAATATCTGCCGCACATATCATATCCTCCAATATTATTCCCGTAGTGTGTTAATTTATCATAGGTTATATTCATAGTTGAAAGTAAAAAAATAATAAATAAATTACATGCCTGAGAAATTTAAAAATCTCCGGCATATTTGTAAAAAGTGTAGTGTAAAGGCTCTTTTGCTATTTGTTTAGCGTAATATCTTATTAACTTATAGTAACATAATATTACTTACTTTAAAATACCTTGTAACGAGTTGGGATAATCAATCCTATCTCCTTCACAATTCTCCTATCTCCTTCATAATGCGTTTTACAATACATACCCTATTACTATAAGGATGACCCAATGGGGAAGCAAATATCTTGGAGATCAAGGTTACGAAGCCATCCAAATACTACGTAATTTTTACGGTGATTCAATATTTATTAATTCAGCACCGGAAGTAGCAGGTGTACCTGCCTCCTGGCCAGGAAATAATTTAACAATTGGATCCACCGGGCAGCCGGTAAGAATGATTCAGGAACAGTTAAATGCAGTTGCTGATGTTTATAGTGCTATACCAAAAGTTGCAGTGGATGGAAGTTTCGGCCAAAATACCGCCGAAGCGGTAAGAGCATTTCAAAGAGTTTTTGGCTTGCCTGCTACGGGAATCGTTGATTTCCCTACATGGTATCGTATATCTGAACTATATGTAGCAGTAACACGTATTGCAGAATTATAAGCAGATTCAAGAAATTGAAAAATAAATTAGTTAAGAGGCTTTGAAGACATAATAGTGGAAAGTTAATAAAGACGGTATTTTACAGACAGTGAAAGTAAGTAATAAAGTTTGTTCTAAAAAAGTATTAAAAATAGAAAGTTAAATTATTAAAAAGGTTCAACTATTAAACCGAGTGAGTTTATGATAAAAACTTACTCGGCTTTTAATTTACCCCAAGATAAAAAATAATTATTTATTATATATATTTATAAATAAGATTATGAATAATAATAGGTACATTTGAATAAAAATGAAAAAACTTATTGTATTTAAAAAACAGTTGTGATAGAATCTTATCAATTTGGGTACCTATAATTAGCACAGTAAAAGAGGAATAACCATGGTATTATCTACTCTTTGCTGAAAGTAAATATCATGTTATATAACATTTCTTTTGAAATGAAAGTTCAAATAAAAATATTTATACCGGTTATAAGAAAAATAGAATCATAGTTACTTTTATAAATTTGCAAATTTATTGTTACTGTAGACAAGTTTTTGAAAGGAAGGAAGTTATGAAAGCATTTTTGATTCTGGAAGACGGTACTGTCTTTGTGGGAAAAAGTATTGGAGCAACTGGGGAAATAATCAGCGAGATTGTATTTAATACTTCTATGACCGGTTATCTTGAAATACTGACGGATCCCTCTTATGCCGGTCAGGCCGTTGTAATGACATATCCGCTGATAGGCAACTATGGTATTTGCTATGAAGACATGGAGTCGGCAAAATCATGGGTGGGAGGCTATATTGTTAAAGAAATAGCAAGGCGGCCAAGTAATTTCCGAAGCGAGGGAAGTATTGAGAAATTCTTAATAGAAAAAAATATTCCAGGAATAGAAGGTATTGATACCAGAGCATTAACGAAGATTTTGAGAGAAAAAGGTACCATGAATGGTATGATTACTACCAATGAGAATTTTAACCGTCTGGAAATTATTGAGAAACTAAAGAATCATCATTCCACTAATACAATGAATATAGTGACCTGTAAGGAAAAGGAAAATCTTCTTTCCAAAGATTATAAGACCACAGAGGCAGAGCAGGCAAGAAGCGGACTTAAAGTGAATCCTTACAAAACCGGTAAGTTTAGCATAGCATTATTGGATTTAGGTTCTAAAAAGAACATAGCAGACTGCCTGCTGAAAAGAGGATGCGATGTTACAGTGTACCCCGCATTTACAAAAGCAGAAGATATAATTAAAGATAATCCGGATGGAATCATTCTATCCAATGGTCCTGGAGACCCTAAGGAATATGTTGATATCATTAAGGAAGTCAAAAAACTATATGACAGTAATATTCCTATCTTTGCTATTTGTTTAGGACACCAGCTTATGGCTCTTGCCAACGGCGGTAATACAAGAAAAATGAAATACGGTCACAGAGGTGCCAACCATCCGGTCAAGGATTTAAAGACCGGAAGAGTCTACATTTCTACGCAGAATCATGGATATGTGGTTGAGGGGGAAAGTTTAAGTGGCAGTATAGTGGAGCCAAGCTTTATAAATGTCAATGATAGAACTATAGAAGGGCTCCATTATTTGGGAAAGAATATATTTACCGTCCAATTTCATCCGGAAGCTTGTTCCGGACCACAGGATACAGAGTTTCTCTTTGATGAGTTTATACAGATGATGGAGGTGTCAAAATAATGCCAAAGATAGAAAGTATTAAAAAAGTATTAGTAATTGGTTCCGGTCCCATTGTAATCGGACAGGCAGCAGAATTCGATTATGCCGGTACACAAGCCTGCAGATCCTTGAAAGAAGAAGGTATTAAGGTAGTGCTGGTAAATTCTAATCCCGCTACTATTATGACCGATAAAGATATTGCAGACGCAGTTTACATTGAACCATTAACACCTGAGTTTGTAAAAAAGATTATTTTAAAAGAAAAACCGGACAGCGTTCTGCCAACCCTGGGAGGACAAGCAGCCTTAAATATAGCTATGGAATTAGAAGAATCCGGATTTTTAAAAGAACAGGAGATCAACCTGATAGGAACCACATCGGAAACCATTAAAAAAGCAGAAGACCGTCAGGAATTTAAAAATACTATGGAGAAAATAGGAGAACCCTGTGCTCCAAGTACTGTGGTCACCACGGTGAAAGAGGCAAAAGCTTTTGCAGATACAATCGGTTATCCCGTTGTTGTACGCCCTGCCTATACATTAGGGGGAAGCGGCGGCGGAATTGCGGATAATGAAGAACAGCTTACAGATATCTGCAGCAATGGTCTTAGACTGAGCCGTGTAGGACAATGTTTAATTGAACGAAGCATTGCCGGATGGAAAGAAATCGAATATGAAGTAATGAGAGACCGTCAGGGAAATTGTATTACGGTCTGCAATATGGAAAATCTGGACCCCGTGGGAGTTCATACAGGAGACAGTATCGTTGTAGCTCCTTCTCAAACACTTTCTGATAAAGAATATCAAATGCTAAGAACCTCAGCCATGAATATTATTACAGAGTTAAATATTACTGGCGGGTGTAATGTACAGTATGCACTAAATCCCAATACCTTTGAATATTGTGTAATAGAAGTAAATCCAAGAGTCAGCCGTTCCTCTGCGTTGGCTTCTAAAGCCACAGGCTATCCGATAGCAAAAGTTGCAGCAAAAATTGCCTTAGGCTATAACCTGGACGAAATTAAGAATGCCGTTACCGGTAAAACTTATGCCAGCTTTGAACCGGCACTGGATTATGTAGTTGTTAAGATTCCAAAATGGCCCTTTGATAAATTCATTATGGCAAAAAGAGCGTTAACCACCCAAATGAAGGCAACAGGGGAAGTAATGAGTATCTGCACCAATTTTGAAGGTGCCCTGATGAAAGCCATCCGTTCTTTGGAACAGAATATTTATAGCCTGTATCATGGAAATTATGAAGGATTTACAAAGGAAAATATAAAAGAAAAATTATATATTATAGATGATAGAAGAATATTTGTAATAGCAGAAGCCATTAGAAGAGGCATTTCTTTGGAAGAGATTCATTCTATTACCAAAGTAGACATTTGGTTTTTAGACAAAATCGTATATTTGGTAGAAATAGAATCGTACTTAAAGAATCAGCCTTTAACAAGAGAATTATTGTTGGAAGCTAAACGGTTGGAATATCCGGATCGGGTAATTGCTGAACTTTCAGGAAAATCTTTAGAAGAGGTTAGGAAATTACGAAAAGAAATATATAAGATTATTCCAACTTTTAAGATGGTAGATACTTGCGCTGCCGAATTTGAAGCAGCCACACCTTACTATTATTCTTGCTATGACAGTGAAAACGAAGTGGTAACAATTAAAAATAAGAAAAAAATACTGGTCTTAGGTTCCGGTCCCATTCGAATCGGGCAAGGTATTGAATTCGACTATTGTTCTGTTCACAGTGTATGGGCATTACGTAAAAGCGGCTATGAAACCATTATTGTAAATAATAATCCGGAAACCGTCAGCACAGATTTTGATATTGCAGATAAACTCTATTTTGAACCTCTAACACCGGAAGATGTGGAGCACATAGTAGACTTGGAGCAGCCAGAGGGTGCAGTAGTTCAATTTGGCGGTCAAACAGCCATTAAATTAACAGAAGCCCTATTGAAAATGGGGGTTAAGATTCTTGGTACCTCAGCTGAGAATGTAGATGCCGCGGAGGACAGGGAATTATTTGATGAGATTCTAGAAAAATGCGGCATACCAAGGCCTGCAGGCCATACGGTATTTACGACAGAGGAAGCGGTTAAGGCTGCCAATGAATTAGGATATCCCGTATTAGTAAGACCTTCCTATGTATTAGGAGGTCAGGGAATGCAGATAGCCATATCCGATGAGGATATCAGGGAGTTCATGAATATTATTAATCTGAATGTGCAGGAACATCCGATTCTGGTAGATAAATATTTAATGGGAAAAGAAGTGGAAGTGGATGCAGTGTGCGATGGGGAGGAGATACTGATACCTGGTATTATGGAACATGTAGAACGTGCAGGTGTTCATTCCGGTGACAGCATATCGGTATATCCGCCACAGAGTTTATCCCATGAGATAGAAGGGGTAATCGTAGACTATACAAGAAAGCTGGCAAGATCCCTTCAAGTCATTGGATTAATAAATATACAATTTATAATATATGATAACCAGGTATATGTAATAGAGGTAAATCCCCGCTCCAGCAGAACCATTCCTTATATCAGTAAAGTTACCGGAGTTCCGGTTGTAGAGCTTGCTTCCAGAGTCATATTGGGAGATAAATTATCAGACTTAGGTTATGGAACCGGAATTACTCCCATAGCTGAATATACAGCCATTAAGATGCCGGTGTTTTCTTTTGAAAAATTACGGGGTGCTGACATTAGTCTGGGACCGGAGATGAAATCCACCGGTGAATGTTTGGGAATCGCAAAGACTTTTAATGAAGCCTTATATAAGGCATTTTTAGGAGCTGGTATAAACCTGCCTGAGCATAAAAAGATGATTATAACGGTAAAAGATGCAGATAAAAAGGATGCTGTTACAGTTGGAAGACGTTTTCAGGCTTTGGGGTATGAAATCTACGGAACAAGAAATACCGCAAAAATATTGAATGAGAATGGTGTAAAAGCCATTCCGGTTCATAAAGTGGATGAAGAAGCACCAACCATATTAGACTTAATATTAGGCCATGAGATTGATTTAGTCATTGATACTCCAACACAGGGCAGAGATAAAACAAGGGATGGATTCTTAATCCGCCGTAACTCCATTGAGACCGGAGTAACTTGCTTAACCTCTCTTGATACAGCCAATGCTTTACTTACTAGTCTGGAAAATGCAGATAAAGACAATATTACTTTAGTAGATATTGCGAAAATATAAAATAGCATAAATTACATTCTAATGTCCATTTATTACATCTTAATAAGAAAGAATGTATTATAAACTTAAAAGTAATGGCTCTAAGTACAGCACTGAGGTGGAATTCAGAGAATCCACCTCAGTATTTTGTACCAAGAGCCGTAGTAATGTTACGATATATATCCTTTCCTTAAATTCACTAAAAGTTATGCTAGCTATTGTTTTTATTCTTGTTTTTCTTCAGCAACTTTCATAAAGAATTTAATAATTTCATTTACAATAAGAGGAATCAATGCAAATCCAATTACAATTGCCCAGTCATTAAGAGGTAAATTGTGTACGTTAAATGCATTTGCTAATACCGGAACAGAAATAACTATTTCTTGAAGTAAAAATCCAACTATAATAGCACCGATTAATTTCATATTAGAGAATAAACCGATTTTGAAAATGGATTTTGATGAATTTCTTACAGATAAAGAGTAGAACAATTGGGATGCTGCAAGTACAACAAAAGCCATTGTTCTGGCATATAATAACTGATCTTCCGTAGGGTCTCCGGCACCGAATAAATATCCCCGCTCTGTTAAGCCAAAATAGAAAGCAAGTAAGGTCAGGCAACCGATTAAAACACCGCCAATTACTGCTCTGACACCGGCACCTCCTGCGAAAAAGCTTTCCTTAGGATTTCTTGGTTTC
Source organism: Anaerocolumna sp. (assembly GCF_032079385.1). Taxonomy (NCBI): domain Bacteria; kingdom Bacillati; phylum Bacillota; class Clostridia; order Lachnospirales; family Lachnospiraceae; genus Anaerocolumna; species Anaerocolumna sp. Next base: position 27,779 of record NZ_DAMAUC010000020.1, on the reverse strand, counting down.
TTCTTCATAACATCTTTATCGCCTGGATCAACACCTAAAGCAATAGCTGGCAGTGCGTCAGTAATTAAGTTAATCCAAAGAAGCTGAGTAGCAGTTAATGGTATTGGCCACTTGAAGATAATGGATAGTAATATGGTAATAACTTCACCTAAGTTACAGGATAGTAAGAAAATAACAGATTTCTTAATGTTATTATAGATATTTCTACCTTCTTCAATTGCATTTACGATGGTTGTAAAGTTATCATCTGTTAAAATCATATCGCTGGCACCCTTAGCAACGTCAGTACCGGTAATACCCATAGCAACACCGATATCCGCATATTTTAAGGAAGGAGCATCATTTACACCGTCACCTGTCATGGAAACAATATTTCCGTGAGCTTTAAAAGCTCTGACAATCTTAACCTTGTGCTCCGGTGAAACTCTGGCAAATACTCTGTAATTATTAATTTGGTCAGAGAATTCTTCATCGGATAATTCATCAATTTCAGCACCTGTTAAACTTTGGTTAATGGATTCAGCAATACCTAATTCTTTTGCAATAGCAACAGCGGTATTTTTGTGGTCACCGGTAATCATAATAGGTGTAATACCTGCAAGTTTTGCTTCTTTAATGGAGTCTTTTACTTCTAATCTAGGAGGGTCAATCATACCAACAATACCTATAACAGTTAAATCTTTCTCCATTTCTTCCGGAGCAATCATGCTTGTTGTATCTTTATAAGCAACACCAAGAACTCTTAGTGCCGCATCGGACATATCTTCCGTTCTCTTTAATAAATCAGATTTTATTTCTTCTGTTAATGGAACAACTTTTCCATTAACAAGTGCAGTAGTTGATATCTTTAATAAGTTATCAATAGCACCTTTTGTATGAACTCTGTAACCGGAATCTTCAACATTTAGAGTTGACATTAACTTTCTATCTGAATCAAAAGGATTTTCGGAAACTCGCTTATACTTAACATTTAAATCCGATTTCTTCATGTTGTATTTATCGCCTAATACAACAAGAGCGATTTCCGTAGGATCTCCGGTACCTTCTCCATTTTCATAAGTAGCATCAGAACATAGTACGAAGGAGCAAATTAATTCTGCCTCATCATTAGCAGGTGTAAGATTTTCACCTGTAACGGAAACATCTTTTAAATTACCAATAGTATAATTCTTTACAACAGTCATCTTGTTTTGTGTTAATGTACCTGTTTTATCAGAACAAATAATATTAACAGAACCAAGGGTCTCAACTGCAGGAAGTTTTTTAACAATTGCATTAATCTTAGACATTCTGGTAACACCTAATGCTAAAACAATAGCAACGATAGCAGCTAAACCTTCTGGAATTGCGGCTACTGCTAAACTGATTGCTGTTAAGAACATCTCAAATAAATCTCTTCCTTGTAAAAGGGCAATACCAAAGATAAGAACACAAATACCAATACATAAGTATCCCAGGACTTTTCCCAATTCTTCTAAACGTTTTTGCAATGGAGTCAATTCGTCGTTATCTTCATCCAGAATCTTAGCAATGGTACCGATTTCTGTTTCCATAGCAGTGGCTACAGCAATACCTTCACCTCTACCATAAGTAACAAGGGTAGACATAAATGCCATATTTGATTTATCACCAATTGGTGTTTTAGGATCTTCATGAATATCATCTGCATCTTTGCTAGAAGGTACAGATTCACCAGTAAGCGCAGATTCTTCTATTTGTAGATTCGCACTTTCTAATAAACGCAAATCGGCAGGAATGAATCTTCCTGCATCTAATATAATAATGTCACCGGGAACAACCTCCTCGGAATTAATTTCTTTAACTTCTCCATCACGTCTTACAAGGGATTTCGGTGTTGTCATTTTCTGAAGGGCTTCTACCGCTTTTTCGGCTTTTGCTTCCTGAACTACACCGATAACTGCGTTAATAAGTACAACTAAAAGGATAATAATAGAGTCAACATATTCGCCGATGAATATTGTGATAACAGCGGCGGCTAACAGGACATAGATTAGCATATCCTTAAGTTGCGCAAAGAAAAGAGAAATTAAACTCTTCTTTGGTTTCCCCTTCAACTTATTAAGACCATATTTCTCAAGTCTGGCTTTCGCTTCCTGAGTGGTCAAACCGGTTGAAGGATTGACGTTCAATTCTTTGGTGACGTCATCTTTTGATTTTGAAAACCACATAAAAACACCTCTCTAATTTTAGTTTTTTGTGTAAAAGAAAATATAAATTAATTAAAGGAAGTTCTACTACATTATTCCCTTTAAACTAATTTCTTTATACTTATTTAATAATTTTACTATAATATTGGAGGTGAGTAAATAAGAGTAAGATTAGAAATAGATTAAAAAATCTAAGAAAATTGAAAATATTTGTTAAATATTTCAATAATATTGTTTTAGATTATAAAGGATAGGTAAAATGCAATAACAACGATGTAAAAAAAAGAAGCTGCTGCAAAATATCTATTTTGAGAATTCATTCAGTTACATTAAATGAATTCTGAATAACAGATTATTATTTTGCGACAGCTTCCGATAGTAAATGTCATTGAAATGCGATAACGACATGGTAACAATTATTCAATTCTGCATCCTACATGTTCAATACTATTTCTGATTTCATTTTCATTTGTGGAATCATTATAACCTACCTCGATAGAACTTCTGCCTAAGTCCACATTGATTTTATGAACTCCATCAATTTCGCTTAAAACGTTTTTAACTTGAGTTTTTACAGAATTATTCAGTAGTCCGGATACATTATAGTGTACTCTGTTCATAAGACTCCTCCTATTGAAATGCAGATTTTCAGGACGACATTAATAGGATTTGTATTGTAAGCTGTTTTTATGATGGGAATAATTATATCATCGGACTGGTATACTAGTCAAATTGAGGAATATACAACTTAATATTGTATTAGGCGGCTCTTTTAGCGGATTTTAATAAAAATAAATGGTTCCGGTATTATTTTCCGGAACCATTGGATATTTTGATTTTTTAACTTGAAATAGAAATTATTTTTTGTTACTTTTTAATATATCCACCTTTTAGGGTTTTTACATCATTAATAATAATAACAGCATTTTCTAAATGAGTATGTATTATTTCCATTGCTTTCGGTATACGCTTTCGCAACAAATGAAGTACCATTAAATCTCGTTCTCCATCTTTGCCTTGTCCTTTAATTATAGTAACGGCAAATTCACTTTGTCTTAAATCTTCTAACAATGCATGGCTTTGCTCGTTGTTTGGCACAATAACCTGAATAGAACTCAGCCCAAAAGCCAATTTGTTTTCCATCCAGGAACCTAAATAGTTTCCTATAGAAAATGCCAATGCAAATACCACAACTCGTAACATGTCTTCTTGAAAGCCTTCTAAAACTGTTCCAGTAACAAATAACCATATTAAAATTTCAAAGAATGCAATAAATGCCCCAATTTTTTTCTCTCCACGGTTAATGAGTACAACACGAACGGTTGCAACGGTTACTTCCAGAATTTTACCAAAGAAAATAATAAAATAAATCCATATGCCGGTATTATCTAAGAAATTCATAAAAACACCCCAATCTCTCTAAATTAATCAAAAGATATTTCACAATGATTTATGTAAATAATAACATAAGTAGGTTATATTGGCTATCATTATATTGATAGAAGTTTGGGGTTGTAAAAATTATTAATTTACAATATAATGAATTGAATTAGTAAAAATTAGAGGAGTTTGCTTATGCAGGATTGGATTATTAACATTATGGATGATTTTGGGTATTTGGGAATATCTATGCTAATTATGCTAGAGAATATATTTCCTCCAATACCTTCTGAGGTAATATTAACTTTTGGCGGATTTATGACAACATATACACAATTACATGCCTGGGGAGTTGTGGTGGCATCTACCATAGGTTCTTTACTGGGTGCTGTGGTCTTATTCGGAGTAGGACGTATATTATCAGCGGAACGTCTTGGAAAGATTCTGGATGGGAGAATCGGTCAGATATTGCATTTTAGAAAAGAGGATGTATTTAAAGCTTGTGATTGGTTTAATAGCAAAGGCAAAAGTACTGTTTTATTTTGCAGATGTATACCCATTGTTCGAAGCTTAATATCCATACCTGCTGGAATGGCAAATATGAAGTTTGGAATATTTATGTTATTTACAACCATAGGTTCTCTTATATGGAATACAGTATTGGTAATTTTAGGTGTAGTAGCCAGTGCTTCCTGGGAAAAGATAGTTAAGGGAACGGATACTTTTACCCAAATCACTATTGTTGTTCTAGGTGTTATTTTTCTAATTTGTGCAATTTTATTCATTAAGAATCGATTTTTAAATAAAGAGAAATAATTACAAACTTTCAGCTGCCGGCTACATAGTTTTGAGGGAAAAGTAATATAGATTATCATATATGTAAAGGGGAGAAAATTTCATGAAGGGCATATTAATTAAGAAAGCTGTAGAAGAAGATGCAGAAGCTATTATTAATTATTTGAACATAGTAGGGGGAGAAAGCGATAATCTTTTATTTGGTAAAAATGAGTTTTATATGACAATAGAAGAGGAACAAAAATTTATAAAAGATTTCAATGGTTCATTAAATTCTATTATGCTATTGGCGAAAGATAATGGTAATATAGTAGCGGTAGGAAGCTTATCCGCTTTCGGAAGAAAAAGAATATCACATAGGGGAGAAATAGCTATTTCAGTTAAAAAAGAATATTGGAATAAAGGTATTGGTTCAGCTATGATGAAAGAACTAATACAATTTGGAAGAGAGAAGGCGAAACTTTCCGTTATTCAATTAACGGTTAAAGCGGATAATGAAAATGCCATACAACTTTATAAGAAGTTTGGCTTTAAACAAATAGGATACTATGAAAAGTTCTTTCATATTGATGGAAAATTCTATGATGCATATTTTATGAATTTGTATTTGGATTAACAGTAAACAGAAGTTTTTAAAAATATAGTTAAAACAAAAGGGTACCCTTTCAGCAGACACAGAGTTGTGTTAACTGACAAGGGTACCCTTTCATTTTTATATTATATTAAAGCACCATCAAGATAAACTTTCTCGATATTGTAATCCGGATCTAATATTATAAAGTCAGCTTTTTTTCCAACTGCAATGGAGCCAATTTGATCTTCTGCCTTAATAGATTGGGCAGGAATCATAGTTGCGCTAAGAATAGCTTTTTCTTTTGGAACTCCAAAACGGATAGCGCGCTTCAATGCTTCGTAAACATTAACGGTAGAACCGGCTATAGTTCCATCTTCTAAAGTGGCTTTGTAGTCTTTTACAACAACTTTTTGTCCCCCAAGTTCATAGATACCGTCTTCCAGACCAGCAGCGCACATGGAGTCGGATATAAGAATCAGTTTGTCTGCATCTGCTTTAAACATAAGACGGATAACACTTGGATGAATGTGTATACCATCACATATAATCTCCGCATGTACTTCATTATCGGAAACAGCACCTACAATACCTGGTTCCCTGTGATGTAAACCGTTCATTGCGTTAAATAAATGGGTTACGTGGGATGCTCCGGCTTCAATTGCTTTGTTGGCTGTATCATAATTGCAGCTTGTGTGTGCAAGAGAAACAGTAAGAGAATCTGAATACTTTTCAATAAATTCTTTAGAATGGGATAGCTTTGGATCTATGTCCACAATTCTTATGTTGTTGCCGGATAACTGATTTAATTCGTCAAAAAAATCATCATCAATATCCATTAAAAACTTAGGATCATGAGCCCCTCTTTTATCCAAGCCAAGAAAAGGTCCTTCCATATTAATTCCTACAATTCGGCTGCCTTTCACTTTAGAATCAATGGCTTGTTTAATATTTCTCATGGCCTGTTTGTGAATTTCAGGATCAATAGTCATAGTAGTTGCTAAGATAGAAGTAATGCCATTGCCGGCATAAAACTCACACATTTTTTCAATTTCATTCACATTGGCATTAATAAAGTCGTAACCAACACAGCCATGGGAATGGATATCAATAAATCCGGGTAAAATTAATTTACCTTCACAGTCTATACAATCGTTGTCGTTATCAGAGGACAAATTATCTTTAATAAGTGTAAATCTATCCTCATTCACTTCGAAATCTACTTTTTGAAATTTGCCATCTACAAATACTTCTGCATTTATAAATTTCATATTTGACACATCCTTTCTTTTAAATCTTTTATGCTATTAGGCATTAAAGCAATAAGCCACTGTTAAATCCGGATGAAGTTGCAAAACAGATGCAGGAACTTCAGGAGTTATAGGACCGTAGATAGCTTTGTCTATAATTTCCTTCTTATCCGGACCATTAGCAACTAAGATAATTTTCTTTGCAGACATAATGGATCTGATACCCATAGTGATAGCTTTCTTTGGAACTTCTTCTATGGATTCAAAGAATCTTGCATTTGCCTTAATGGTAGTTTCATCTAACTCAACAACATGAGTTCCTTTTTCAAATGTAGTGTCCGGTTCGTTAAAACCAATGTGACCATTATGTCCGATTCCAAGTATCTGTAAATCAACACCGCCTAAATCTTCAATTAATTGATCATATCTTTTGCATTCCGCCTCTGCATCAGCAGCTAATCCATTGGGAACATTTGTATTCTTTATGTCAATGTTTACGTGATCAAAAAGATTATGATTCATAAAATAACGGTAACTTTGTTCGTTACTGGTTTCTAAACCGCAATATTCATCTAAGTTTACGCTGGTAACTTTTGAAAAATCAATATCACCTTTTTCATACCATTCAATTAATTGCTTATAGGTTCCAATGGGAGTGGAACCAGTTGCAAGGCCCAATACACAATTTGGTTTTAATATCACCTGTGCGGAGATAATGTTTGCTACTTTTCTGCTTAATTCCTTATAATCTTTTGCTTCAATAATTTTCATTTCTATTTCCTTTCTTATGCTTATTTAAATATTAATTCCTATTATAACAGATTATAATATAAAAGGTGTATTTATAACAGGGGAAAAAATTTTAAAAACTGTCTTTTTGTATGAGTTGATAAAAAATCTCATTTATTTAACATTTGTTCCGCTATGGCAGCCATACCATAGACACCTGCATTATTACCTAGTTGTGCAGGAACTATCTTTATTCCCTGAAAGCTATCCATAATTTTATTTTGGATTTTGTCATTAATGGAATCGATGATATACTTTTGTTTCATAATTCCGCCCCCCAGTATAATGCAGGAAGGATTAAAAATATGTACTAAATTAATTAAGCCATATATAATTTCATCAATCCAGTTATCTACTATATCTTTTATCTCTTTATTGCCTTGCTCCAATTCTGCAAAAATCAAATATCCAGTATTAAGAGTCGCATCATAGGCCATGGCATCCCGTAAAAGGGCAGTGGTAGATGCGTACTGTTCATAGCATCCTTTGTGGCCGCAGTTACAGGACAAACCATTTATATGGGTAACCATATGGCCCATTTCTCCTGCTACGCCTTGACTGCCTTTGTATATTTTACTATTAAAAACAATAGCACCTCCAATACCGGTACCATAAGTAAGACATAGAAAATCTTTTTCACCTTTACCGGCTCCGTAAAAACCTTCTCCAATGGCAGCAGCATTTACATCGTTCTCAATAAAGACTGGCTTCTTATATTTTTCCTTTATAATTTCGCTTAATTTAGTTCCTGTATAATTAGGTACATTTTCATTAGCATATATAATACAGCCTTTTTCGCTGTCAACCTGCCCGGTAGTGCTTATACTTATTACATCATAATCAGGATAAGAATCAATGGTTTTCATAATATTTTGAATTAACTTGGGGCCTCCAAGCCTGGCTTCCGATAAACATTCATCCCCTTTTAAAATCTTACCGTTATTAATCAGTGCAGACTTAATTGCGGTACCCCCAACATCTAAGGCTAATATATTCATAACAAGACCAAATCCATATCGTAAAGAATACTTACGACACTGCCAAATATAGGTGTAAAAGAATTCAGGTGGCAGCCTTTCATTAAAATTTTCTTTTTCACCGTTAAATAAAAATTATTTTCATTTTTTTGTTTTTTACATTGAAAATAAGGTATTACATATAAGAATGCAAGGTTTCCTTTATTAAAAATTATAGTATAAATATAGGAAAAAGCAAGTAAAAATAAAAATATTTTTCAAAACCAAAGCTTTTGAAAATATTTTTTATTTATTTTTATGAAATATATTGACTTATTGGTTAAAAAGTTATAGGATAATACTAATAAAAAAAATATTTTTCATTTAGTGAGTCGAAATAAAAATTATTTTCACAATTTTAGGTAAATTAATAATAATTTGGAAAGAAGTCGGTAGTTGTTATGGAAAAGGATATTAGAGATATTGATAAGAATATGTCGAATAACGGATTGACATCAACAGAAGGCATTAAGTGGTTTAAACCATATGAAGCACCTTTAAGATTAAGCGGCTTTCAATATTTTTCAGAAGACAGAGTTTATAGAAGATTGCCTCTTAGTAAAAAAGAGTTGTTTGAGAGGGTTAATAACAACCTAAATATATTAAGCGAGGATACTGCAGGAGGGCAAGTTGCTTTCCGAACCAATTCTTCCAAAATACTAGTAAGGGCAAAGAATAAAATTGGTCATGATATGGTCAATATGGCTGCAAGTGGTCAGAACGGATTTGACTTATATATGGGGCAAAATGGGGAACGTCTTAAATTTTACGGTATTACAAAATTTGATGTAAAATATAAAGAATATGAATGTGAAATCATTGCAAACTTGCCTGTGGGTCAAATCAGAGATGTACTCCTTAACTTTCCCTTATATGACGGAGTGGAGTATGTAGAAATAGGAGTAGATGATGGAGCAGAGGTATTGCCACCAAAGCCATTTGCAGCACCGGGGAAACTTGTTTTCTATGGAACTTCCATAACTCAGGGTGGTTGTGCTGCTCGTCCGGGAACGGCCTATACTAATATATTGAGCAGATGGCTGAACAGAGAAGTTATTAATCTGGGCTTTTCCGCCAATGGTCTTGGGGAATACGAGATGGCAGAATTAATCGCAGATATTGAAGATGCTTCCATGGTAGTGCTGGATTATGAAGCCAATGCAGCTACAACCGGCAGGTTAGAAGCTTCACTATCCGGCTTTATAGATATTATAAGGAAGAAGCACCCTGACATTCCAATCCTTGTTTTATCAAGAATACAATATTTAGCTGACTTTTATGATGAAACATTGCAGAAAAATAGAGAACATTATCGTAAATTCCAACTAGATACAGTGGAAGAAAAAAGAAGACAGGGCGATAACAATATTTATTTTTATAATGGAAATGACCTCTTCGACGATTATTTTGATGAGTATACAGTGGATTTTATACATCCCACAGATTTAGGTTTTTGGAAAATGGCAGAAGGCTTACATGGAGTAATTAAAGAACTTCTTTAATAGAAGAGAAGGTTGAAAAATTTCCTTCCTTCAATGGTTGAAATTCTTTCAACCGGAGATTTGTGCATGCAGCAAGTCTCCAGACTTTGAAAGGAGCATGATTATGAGAAAGTATCATTTTAAAAACTGCAATGGGTTGCAGATGAATGCTATTACAGAACTACAAAAACTATTACAATTTACAATTTCAAGTGACGGAATCTGTGTGGAACTTGAAAATACGGAATCAGGACTTGCAGTTGACAGCACTGCAGAAGGTTATAAAATAAAGTTCAGTAGTTTACATACTTTATTCCGGGGCATATTTCTTCTATATGCAAAGGGAGATAAGAAAGACCTACATATAAAACAGGAGTGCAGTTTCAAAGATTTTGGCATTATGCTGGACATATCAAGAAATGCAGTATTAAAAACAGAGACAATAAAGGATATAGTCTTGCATCTTGCATTGCTTGGGTATAATTCCTTGCAATTATATACAGAGGATACTCTGGAAGTTGAGAACGAGGAATACTTTGGTTATATGCGAGGCGCTTTAACGGGTGAGGAAATAAAAGAAATCGATGACTATTGCAAACTTTTTGGAATCGAGTTAATACCTTGTATTCAGACTTTGGCACATCTAAATCAGATAACCAGATACGAAAGATACGATAAGATTATAGATTATGGGGATATTCTACTGGTTGGTGAAGAAAGAACCTATGAATTATTGGAGAATATTTTTAAGACAGCATCTAAACATTTTACCAGCAGAAATATTAATATTGGCATGGATGAAGCCCATATGGTTGGACTGGGCAAATATCTGGATAAGAACGGATATAAAAACCGTTTTGATGTTATGTTGGAACATCTTAATAAAGTTTTAGAATTATGTGATAAATACGATTTTAAACCTAGAATGTGGAGTGATATGTTCTTTCGATTGGTTTCGGGAGGAGATTACTATAATACGGAAATTGATGGAGAGATACAAGGGTTATTTGATAAGATTCCAAAAGAAGTAAAACTTATTTATTGGGATTATTATTCTCTGGATTCTTCCAGGTATGAGAATAACTTGAAGCTGCATAAAAAGATTTCAGACAATGTAGGGTTTGCAGGTGGTGCATGGAAGTGGACCGGATTTGCTCCGGATAATCTGTTTAGCATAAAGACAGGGGAACAATCCATGAAAGCATGCAAAAATGTAGGAACGGACAGCTTTTTATTAACCTGCTGGGGTGATAATGGAGCGGAAGCAAGTGTATATTCCATTCTGCCTTCTATTTATTATTACGCGGAAGAAGCATATTCTGATCAGTTTGAAAAAGATTCCTTTTTAGCTTTGACCGGAATTGATTTTGATGATTTTATGAAGCTGGATTTACCTAACAGAATTATAGAACCTTCTGATTATGACAGAAACAATGCAAGTAAATTTTTATTGTACAACGATCTGCTCATAGGTACCTTTGATTCTCTGGTATTTGATACTATTGACGAAGCATATGAAAAAAATGCAATGGAATTAAAAGAAATCTGCAAGGCGGATAGATATGGGTACCTGTTTGATACGCTGTATAAATTGTGTGATGTACTTTCATTAAAAGCAAAACTAGGAGTGGATTTAAAAGCTGCTTATGACAAAAATGACAGGGAAATGTTATTAGAGATTAAAGATGCGATTTTGCCAAGATTAATTAATAAATTAGAATCCTTTTATGAAAGCTTCTTTTATCAATGGCATAAGGAAAACAAATCCTTTGGATTTGAAGTACAGGTTGTAAGGCTTGGAGGCTTGAAAAACAGAATGGAATATGTTCAAAAACGCATAGACCAGTACTTAAGAGGAGAGATATCTAAAATAGAAGAATTAGAAGTTCCAAGAAAACCATTTAACTATTTTGAAACAGTGGATTATAATAAAATAATTTATAATTTATGGAGTGTCATTGTGACACCATCCGTTATTTAACCCCATCAGGGAAGCGGATTCGCCTGTTTCAGCAGGAGTTTAAGCTCTCTGAAATGCCACGTAGTGGCAATGAGGTTATGAGCAGGTAGCGTAAGCGGAGAAACTTGTCTGTGTTGAGTAGAATATCCGCAGTTAGGCCACAAAAGGTGATTCTAGTTATTATTCATATGGAAAAGCCATTGCTTATTACACAGGACAGAACACTTTTCTTGTATTGAATAATAATTAAAATAAATATTATATGGAGGTATTGTGATGAAAGGGAAAAAAATCGCAAAAGTATTAACCATGCTGCTTATTTTAGCAACAATGTTTACTGTGGTTGGATGCAGCAAAAAAGGTGAGGAGGACAATACTGAAACAAAAACAGAAACAACAGGTAAAACAGAAACTGCAGAAACCCCTAATGAGGGAGAGGGAACTGCAAAAACATTAGCAGATTACGAAAAAGTAAATGCTTTTAAGTATTTCGGTATGGGTTCAGGGGTTGAAACCGAACAATTCAACAATAGCCCAACAGCACAGCTTGTAAAAGAACATACTGGTTATGATGTTTATTATGATCAGGCACCAGCTGATCCAATTGATGCACAGACTGCAATCACTAACATTTTTATGTTAAAGTCTGACTATCAGGCTGTAAAAGTATCCAAAGAACAATTCTATACATTACTAGAAATGGATGCATTACTTCCAATTACAGAATATGTAAATGCTTCTACTAATTTAAAAGAAGTTATAACAGATTTTGGATGGCAAACAGCAACAAAAGATGGTGAAATCTATGCAATTCCACAAAAGAATGCACGTTTAGCGTCTGATACAGCAATCGCTTTCAGATTAGATTGGCTAAATGAATACAATACAGCAAATCCAAATGCTCAGATTCCAGTTCCATCAAAAGAAAACAACTATTCCATGACATTATCAGATTTCAAGGCTATGTTAACATTCTTTGCTACAAAGGTACCTGCTGGTGGAAAAGCAATGGCAATTGACGTACAAACTGTTTATCAGGAAAATATCCTGCCTGCTTTTGGCATCTACAATGAATGGGCTGAAGTAAATGGTAAATTGGAATATGCTATTAATCAGCCAGGATTTGAAGATTACATGAAGTACATGGAAGACCTATTTGATAATGGATTAATCCAATATCAGGCTACCGCTAATGATGCAGGTGCTGCTAAATCATTACAAGCAAGAACTGTAGGTGCAGGACGTATTCCTCACTGGAATGCAGCAACTATAGAAGCAACGGATACAGCTGCTACAGATGACAACATTTCTTACATTCAGGCACTTGTACCAGATGAAAACAAAGGAGATGCAAACGCAGTTAGAGTATTTGCTAAACAAGGCTACGGTTTTTATACTGTTATTCCTAAGTATTCAACACCAGAACAAGCTGCAGCAGTGATTGACTGGGCAGATAAAAAACTTGATAAAGATTTCTTCTTAGAGATGGTATTAGGTACAGAAGGTGAAACTTATACAGTAGAAAACGGAGAGTATTATCCAATTTTACCTACATTTGATGAAAAACAAGGTCTGGCTGACAAATTCATGGATGGTATAAGAGAAGACGACTATGCTACCTATTGGTTATGCCGTACAAGAAAAACAGAAGCTCAAGATAAGATGTTTAGTATTGCAAACTACAATATTGAAAAAACCGGTATTCAAAATCCAATAACTGTAATGCCTCCAAACACAGCTTATGATACTTATTACACAGCTGCTAATATTGAGGTAAAAGATACTTTAGTTACTACTTTATTTGAAAAAGGTACTAGTTTATCTGTTGATGATATCAAAGCCGTATTTAACGGATTACAAGGTGAAGAAATTACAGCTTCCGTAAATGAATGGTATCAGAATTGGGAATTAAAAGATTCATTTAATACCGTACAACCTAGATAATATTGGACAATGTTATTACCATCTGCCTGTTTACAGGCAGATGGATTCACCAAAATACGTAGGTGACAACTTAAAAGGTGTGAATATATAACATTTGTCCACTACGTATTTTGGTGAGTTATATTATTTAAAAACAGGAGGTAAAGCCGGTGAAAAAGGTGAAAGAGAAAAAAGTAAAGGTTAGCTTTGGTGAGCAATTAAAGCGCAATGGTAACTTGTTTATATTCTACATACCAGCGGTTGTGTTTGCCATCTTATTTTATTATACTCCAATGCTTGGATTGGTTATGGCCTTTAAAGAAAATCCAAACTTATTTGGCAGCAGCTCGGCATTAGCTGGTATTTTGGAGGCAAATTGGGTAGGATTAAAGAATTTTAAAACAATATTTAGTAATCCACAGGTGTTAAATGCTCTCCGTAATACTTTAATTATCAGTACTATGAAAATAATTATAGTTTTTCCTATTCCTATTGTGCTTGCTATATTAATTAGTGAAATGAAAGGAAAAATTGTAAAGAAATCTTTACAACTTACCATGTATCTTCCTTACTTTTTATCCTGGGCTACCATAGGAGGAATCTTTATCGCAATATTGAATAAAGAAACCGGTTTAGTAAATAACATTCTGGAATGGTTGGGACATGAAAGATTTAATTTTATAACCAGTAATGTTTCTTTCCGATCCGTTATTGTATCAACAACAGCCTGGAAAGATATTGGCTGGAGTACTATTACATATTTGGCGGCTATTACTGCTTTGGACAGAAATCAACTAGAAGCTGCAAAAATTGATGGTGCTTCAAAATGGCAGCAAATCAAATATATCACACTTCCCGGAATTATGCCGGTAGTTGCGGTTATGTTTATATTAAGAATTGGATTCTTGATGGATGCCGGATTCGAACAAGTCTTTGTATTCTATTCACCATTCGTTCAGGAATCAGGTGATATATTGGGTACTTATACTTATCGTTTAATTCGACAATCCGCTTTAATCCCTCAATATGCACTATCCACAGCGGTAGGATTCTTTAATTCCATGGTAGCGTTGATACTTGTTGTTGGAGGCAATTTTGTTTCTAAAAAATTCTTCAACAAAGGTATTTGGTAAAAGGAGGCGTGAGCATGAAGAAATCAAAACATAATGAATTATTAACAAAAGCTGAGAAACAACAAAGATTTCTTGACAGGGTTTTGTTAACGGGAGGTATTATTTCCTTAGCAATTCTATTGGAACAAATCATTTATGTAAAATTAAGTGCATCCATTAATTTTAAACTGGATTTGGTTTATGCATTAATTTGGGCGGTATTTGCACTGGAGAATATAAATAGAGTAATAAAATTAAAAACAAAAACAGATAGAATCTATTATGCAAAATTTGATAAAGCTGAAATTCTGTACTTTATTATTTCACTTATTGTAGTTCCGCTATCCTTTGCGATGCCGTCATTAAAAGTGGCAAGGTGGATTATTCTGTTAAAGTTCCCGCATCTGTTTCGAAGATTTAATGATGAAAAAGTATTTCAGGTGATAACTAAAATCGTTGGTGTACTATTAATAGCTTTTTTCTTTGTACCATTTTTAAATGTAATAGCAGTAAGTTTATCATCACCGGGTCAAATCATTAATATTTTCCCGAAAAAAATTAATTTCTTTTCTTTAAAATATGTATTAACAGATATGGGATTTATTAAATCTTTTGGAAATTCCATATTTATCACAGTGGTAGGTACTTTAATATCAGTAACCTCAATGGCAATGGCTGCATATCCCTTATCAAAACCGGATATGCCCCTTAGAAAAACGATGATGCTGTTCTTTATGATTGTTATGTTATTCTCAGGTGGAATCGCTCCTAATATTTTAGTAGTAAATGCACTTGGATTAACAGATACCATATGGGGACTTATATTACCTACCGTAGTTATGGTTTATTATTTACTATTATTAAAAGGATTTTATGAAAGCATTCCTGATGAACTGGAGGAATCTGCAAAATTAGATGGTGCAAATAATTTTCAGATATTATTTAAAATTATTTTCCCAATAGCATCACCTATGATTGCAACGGTAACATTCTTTACTGCAATCAGTTTTTGGAACAACATTAACAGCTCTATACTTTATGTTACATCAAACCAAAGTATATATCCGGTTCCTATGTATATTAAAAACTTTTTAAGCAGAAATCCTATGGATGTTGCGCAATCTATGCCGGAGCTGTTACCATTCTGGGATAATATTAAAATGAGTTATATTTTAATATCCATTATACCAATCCTGTGTGCATATCCTTTTATCTTCAAATATATCAAAAACGATGTATCTGCAGGTGCAGTTAAAGGCTGATAGGATAGAATAAGAGATTTATAGTAAGGTTGAAAGAAAATTAATGATGGAAAGCCATAATGTGATTCTTTAACTTGTGGCAGTATCAAGTCTGTAAGCAGAGTATCCTGTTTGAAAGCAGAGGCTTCCATATGCTTGCAGCTGGGAAATGTAATGGTTAAAACATTGAAAGAATACAGAAAAGGGGAAAGAGAATTGATGAAGTTTGATATTGCTATTATAGGTGGCAGTTTAGGCGGAGTGCAGGCAGCAATCAGTGCCGCAAAAAAAGGGAAAAAAGTATATATGTGTGAAGAAACGGACTGGGTGGGAGGTCAGTTAACGACTCAGGCTGTTCCTCCTGATGAGCATAAATGGATAGAAGAATTCGGTGCAGCAGGAAGCTATCTAAAATATAGACAGGATGTTAGAAATCATTACAGAAATTTACCCAATATCAGTGATGAAATTAAGAATAAGGACAGATTTTGTCCCGGTAATTCCTGGGTATCCAGAATTGCCCATGAACCCAAAGTGGCACTTAAGATTCTAAACTCCTATTTAGAGCCATTTATACAAAATGAAACCTTGTTAATTGATTATTACACTGCACCAGTAGACAGCCTGGTAGCAAACGATGTGATCCAGTCAGTTACCGTAAAAAATACAAAGAGTCAGGAAACAAAAGTAATAGAAGCAGATTATTTCTTAGATGCTACCGATTGCGGAGATTTGTTACCAGTTGTTCATGCTGAATATAGAACCGGTGCGGAAAGCAAAGAAGAAACAGGAGAACTTCATGCTCCGGAAGTTGGAAATCCCCATGATATGCAGCCAATTACCTGGGTTGTAGCATTAGAATTAAATCCGGAGGGGGATTACAAGATTCCAAAACCAGAAAAATATGAGTTCTTTAAGAATTTAGATGTAACTTATGATAATAATAAATTATTCAGCTGGTATGCCCCGGAAGCTGAAACACAGAAAAAGGTATTATTCTCTATGTTTGATAATGAAGTGCCAGAAAAGCCTTTAGGCTTATGGAGCTATAGAAGAATTATTGATACAAAGAATTATAAAGATCCATCTGTGAAAGAAGTTTCACTGATAAATATACCTCAGAATGACTTTAGCTTAGGTAATATATATGATGATAAAGATGCAGAAGAAAACAGAAAGCTGGCAAGAGAGCAAACCATGTGCCTTGTTTACTGGCTTCAAAATGATGCACCAAGGGCAGATGGCGGCTTTGGATATCCGGTTGGATTAAGACCTGATATTATGGGAACAGAGGATGGGATTGCTAAAGCACCGTATATAAGAGAATCCAGAAGAATTGTTGCAAAGAAAACCATTTGTGAGCAGGATGTAAGTAAAAAATTTAATAAAGTACCCCCAACTGTGAAAGATTCTGTAGGAGTGGGACATTACGCTATTGATATTCATTTGACTACCAAAACCCACTCTTTCCTTTATGATGCTACTTATCCTTTTGAAATTCCATTGTCTGCAATGATTCCGGTAAGACTTAAGAATTTGATTCCAGCATGTAAAAATATTGGATGTACCCATCTTACCAATGGTTGTTACCGTCTGCATCCGGTGGAATGGAATGTTGGAGAAGTTGCCGGGTTATTAGCAGCTTATGCAATGGATTGTAATGTAAGTTTAGAAGAGATTTTAGAAAATAGAATGGAGGATTTCCAACAAGTATTAGTTAAAGAGGGAATTCAATTACATTGGGATTATACGAAAATGGAGGTTTAAGTCATGAAAAAAATAGTATTACTTCCACTGGATGAAAGACCTTGTAATTATCATTTTCCATATAAATTATTCGATAATAGCTGCAATTCCGGTGCTACAGCACCAGTTAATAACGACAGCAATTTTGTGTCACATCAGAAATTGCCAGTTGAAGAAACAAGTTTTTTAAACTTAGATTTTCAAATTATAAAACCGGATAAATTAGGAGATAAAAAAACACCTGCAAATACATCGGACATCCAGGAATTCCTTAAAGAATCCTGTAAAGATGCGGATGGATTAGTAATATCTATTGATACTCTTGCCTATGGAGGTTTGATTCCGTCAAGACTTCATCATTCCAGTGAAGAAGAACTTAGGGAAAGACTAGAAATTCTCAAAGAGTTAAAGAAAGAAAATAAGAATCTGAAAATATACGCTTTCCATTGTATTATGAGATGTCCTAAATATTCTTCTGATGATGAAGAACCGGATTATTATGAAGAATGCGGAGCAGAAATTCATAAAATAGGTGAATTAGAGCATAAAGCCAGATTAGGAATAGAAACTGATAAGGAGCTGGCTGATTTACACAAAAAAGTAAAAAGTCAGTATTTGGAGGATTATACTAAGAGACGTAAAGTGAATCTTTCTTTGAATTTATTATCTTTGGATTATGTAAAAGAAGGTTATATTGATTTTCTGATTATACCTCAGGATGATTCCGCTAAATATGGTTTTACTGCAATGGATCAGGAAATTGTAAGAGAAAAGATAACAAATGAACTACTACAAGACCAGGTATTAATGTATCCTGGCGCAGATGAAGTTGCAATGACACTCCTTACAAGGGTAATCAATAATATAAATGGAAGAATCCCTAATATTTATATAAAATATGCTTCTATTCATGCACCATATATAATTCCTGCATATGAAGATCGATCCTTGGGCGAAACTTTAAAATATCAGATTATGTCTGCCGGGTGTATGCAAACAGAGTCCCCGGCAGAAGCAGACCTTATTCTTGCAGTCAGTGCACCTGCTGGTGAAATGTTAGAAGCATCTGCCCAGCCTGTAAAAAATCAGAATTATTGCGTAGAAAGAAATCTGACGGAATTTGTTCTGTTTATTGAAGAACAGTTAAAGAAGGGCAGACCCGTTACCATAGGTGATAATGCCTTTGCCAATGGAGCAGACTTAGAATTAATCGCTTTACTGAATAAAAAGGACCTATTAATGAAAGTTGCAGGGTATGCAGGATGGAATACTTCTTCCAATACACTTGGAACTGCTATCAGTCAGGGGGTTTTATATCTTTATAGAAATGATTGTAAGGAGCACAGAGATTTTCTGGTAGAAAGATATATTGAAGATGCAGGTTACTGCGCTGTTGTTCGTAAATATGTAACCGAACAAAAATTAGACAGCCTTGGAATGAACTACTTTGATGTAAAAGAAAGTAATGGTGTTGTAAGTAAGTTAGTTCGGGAAACGTTACAGGAATTTGTGGATTCAAAATTATCTTCTATAGCAGAAAAGGTATGTATCAATCAAGTATATATGCCGTGGAGAAGAATGTTTGAGATTGGCCTTGATGCCAATTATAAAATATAAAAATAAACTACATATATACTATAAAATCAATATCTATTGTAAAAGAATATACTATATAGTAAAATTAGGTAGAATTGATTTGACGGATTGGACCAAGCTTAGCTTTAGCCCAACGCTTTGGTATATATATCTGGAGGTCAAAGCAATGAATAAGAAGACAGAAGTTTTTAGCAAAATTAAGGGTGGGTTAATTGTTTCTTGCCAGGCACTGGATAATGAGCCTCTTTATAGCTCTTATATCATGTCCAGAATGGCATATGCAGCTCAGCTGGGAGGAGCTTGCGGAATTCGTGCAAATTCTCCTGAAGACATTACAAAAATCAAAGAAACAGTTGATTTGCCAGTAATAGGTTTATATAAAAAGAATTTTAAGGACAGTGAGGTTTACATAACACCTACAGAAGAATGTGTAGATGCACTTATGGAAAGTAAACCGGATATTATTGCAATAGATGCAACTGATAGACTTCGTCCCTTTGGTATTACATTGGATGAGTTTTTTAAGAAAATTCGAAGCAAATATCCAGATATGATTTTTATGGGCGATTGTTCTTGCTTAGAAGATGGCATTCATGCGGAAAAATTAGGATTTGATCTTGTGGGGACTACCCTATGCGGATATACGAATGACACGCAAGATACGGAGCTTCCTAATATTTCTTTAATGAAGCAACTGACCAGTACACTAAAGATACCTGTTATTGCGGAAGGAGGCATATGGTCTCCGGGAGAATTAAAAGCAGCAATTGATAGTGGTGTACATGCGGCAGTAGTGGGAACTGCAATCACTCGTCCTATGGAGATTACTAAGAGATTTGTTAATGCTATAAGAGTGTAAATAAGACGGAGGGTATAATTATCATATCTCTCAGAGATTACATGTGACATATGGGGCTGCCTGGGCAGCCATGTCACAATTGTGAAGAAGAGCGTCTTTACACCGGCATTAAGGTAGAAAGGTTAAAAGATAAAAGGAGAGACGGATAATGAACGGGATTTTTGCAACCATTGAAGGAAATTATGCAAAGTTTACAAAATCAGAAAAGAGAGTAGCAGATTTTATTTTTGAGAATCCACAGAGGGTATTATATACTTCTATAACAGATTTGGCAGAAATGTGCGGAGTGGGAGATACTACTGTGTTCCGCTTCTGCAAAGCACTTAAACTAAATGGTTATCAGGAATTTAAAATGCTGCTGGCTCAGGATATATCCAATTCCAACGGCAGTAATAACGTATTGGTTGGAACTATAAATCCGGATGATGATGTCAAAACCGTTTGTGAAAAGGCGTTATCCACTAACATCGCAGCTTTAAATGAAACCTTTCATGTTCTGGATTTTGATGCTGTTTCGAAAGCGGTAGATCTAATTTCTGCTGCGAGACGAATCCATTTTTTTGGAATGGGTTCTTCCGGCGTAATTGCATTAGAAGGAAAGCAAAAATTCATGAGAATTCTGCCTAATGTGGAATATGTTTCTGATTGTCATATGCAATATATGGCTGCATCTTTACTTGATAGCAGAGATTTGGCGGTAATCGTCTCATATTCCGGCTCAACAAAAGACATGATTGAAATCCATAAACTTATTAAGAAAAATGGTTGTAAGTCAATCTGTATCACAAGATTTGCGAAATCCTCCCTAACCAATATCGCCGATGTGGTTTTATTATGCGGTTCCAATGAAGGACCGTTGGAGGGAGGAGCTTCTTCCACAACTATGGTACAGCTATATATATTAGATGTATTATATTTGCAATATTTTATTAAGCACTATAATCAATCAAGAGAAAATAAATCAAGAACAACGGAATCTATATCAAATCAGTTGTTGTGATTCAGAGAGGCTGTTGCAAAACAATTAACTGTCATTCTGAGATTAAATTTAGCATAGCTGAATTTTAGCAATGAATCTTAAGATAAGATTCTATGAACTGAAAATTCAATTTTCTGAATTGTATCTGAGAATAACTATTTTGCAACAGCCCTTTACTTTGCGGTAAAGTGTGAAACAGAAACTGCAAAGAGCCATATAGAAAAGTGTGAAGAACAAGCTTCTTCATCCATTATTTAAATGTTGAAAGAAAATATAACTATAGAAAGGCTGCCACGAAAGGATTCTTTCAATTTGATTTTGTGGCAGTGTCACATTTGAAAGCGAAAGTATAACTAAAATTGAAGTATTACAACTGCTAAGAGAAATATTATATCTGTAGACAGAGATATTTCTATAATCAAATTTGACACTGGATATGAATATGAATAAAAATTATAGTTTACCGGGTTTATTAATAGAAACCACCTTTGTATATGACTTTATCAGTCAAGGTGAAGTAAAATCCATCGATTATATTAACCCTGATAATGGGGATATTCTTATGGATAAAGATAATGCTGTTATTTTATTTACTGGGGGGAATCCAGTTATTGTAAGTAATGAAATGAAAACAGGATGTGTTGCGGTGGTTGTAGATTCGAATATGGCCGTAACAAAAGTAATAAATAAAGTCCCTGACAAGGGAATAAAACCTTCTTTTACCGAATCGGTGGATGTTGAAATTCCAGATGGAGGGTTTATGGTTCTTTCTTATGATTCTGATTATGAAAATTCAGGGATTCGAAGCTTTTTTGCAGAGAAATTTAACAATGGAGATATTATAAAATTGAGAATGAACAATACAAAAATCTCCTTGGAGGAAGTTCTGCAATTAACAGGCCAGGCAGAAATGAAAGCATCCATATCTTTGTTAAATGGAGATTACTGTACTACAGAGGAAAGGGATTTAAAGCTTGCAGGTTTCATAAGAAATCCATTAACATCTGCAGAATATAAAATTGAAGTGAAAAAATACGGCGCTTCCGGAGAGTTTGTAGAAGAAAAAATAGTAGAAATTACTGATAAGGATGACTTCGGTTTTCTTATATCACTTCAACTAAACGATGGTGTGAATTACGTTGACCTTTCTCTCTATGAAGCTGGACAATTATTAAACTATGCAAATCAAAAAAGAATTGTATTTAAGAAGAAACAAAAAACTTTAAATAAAGATAAGCAAGTGATTATGTGGGTAGAGCAGTTTGTGAATGCTAAAACCTTAAATACGGTGGAGAAAATGGAGCAAGTAATTGCCACTGCCAAAGATGCCGGAATTACTGAATTTGCTGTTGATGTAAAAGGCTGTGAAGGATTTGCCGCATATAAAAAAGCTACTCTTACACATGCACCTTATATAACCGAAACAAGAGATCCCAGAAAAAAGGCAGAAATGGAAATTGATTTCTTAGAGGAATTCGTAAGAATTGCCCATAAACATAATATGAAAGTATATGCCAGCTTTAATTTCTTTGTAGAAGGTAATATATCAACAGAAGATTATGCCATTCATGTTCCGGATAAGCATCCGGGATGGGCAGAGGTAATTCAGGCACCAGAAGACAAGGGTGAGCTTAAAAGTGTATTACATACTAAAAGAAACGCTATGCTTTTATATGTTAACCCGGCTAATGATGAAGTACAGGATTTCCAATTAAAAAGAGTGGAAGAAGTTCTTATGAACTATTCTATCGATGGTGTTATATTGGATAGAGCCAGGTATGATCATCAGTATGCAGATTTCAGCGAAGAAACAAAAGAAAAATTTATTGCTTATTTAACAGGTAAGAATAAGGCGTTAGATAATTGGCCTGCCGATGTTTATTCTATCGGTCCAGATGGGACTGTGGTGCTTGGAAAGCATTATTTTGAATGGATAACTTTTAGAAGTTTGGTAATTAGTAATTTCTCCAATCGTTTAAGAGCATTGGTTAATCAGTATGGCAAAAATCAAAACAGGGACATTAAACTTGCTGCATATGTAGGTTCCTGGTATGAAACATACTATCAAAATGGGGTCAATTGGGCAGATGAAAGTTTTATTTATAATGAAAGACTGGATTTTCCGCTTCCGCCTCTTTATACAAGAGAATATGCGAAAGCAAGCTATTTAGATAATATTGATTTTATTATGATTGGGTGCTATTATGATACCAAAGAGCAAATTGAAAAATATGTAACTCTTGGTAACATACTAACCAATGAGAAAGTAGATTTAATAGGATCTATCAGCCTACCTGATTTGAAAACACCGGAGGAATTGCGCAATGGATTTCAAACGGTTTATCAAAACAGCAATGGCGGTATGATTTTTGATTTGTGTTATACAGATTGGACGAAATTAAAACCGGCTATTCAGAACGAAGAAATATAAAGTGAAAAATAGTGATACATAACATAAAAATATCGGAGATCTGTTAATTGTGAATAATTATTTTCCAGCAATTTATAGTGATTGTTGAAAAGATAAGTTTTGTCTTATCTATAATACTATTTAAATTTAACAAATCATAATATATATGTAGTGTAAATTTTTTAGAAATAAGGAGATGGGCATACAGGTCTGAACGGGATAGGGATACATCTGTCAATAAATTAAGACATAATAAACTGCAGAAAAGAAAATGAACTTGTTTAAAATACCAGAACGTTATTGTTATAAACAATTACATAAATGTAAGGAGATGAGTATTTTGAAAATTGAAGTTTCATGGTTCTACTACGCATCTATTATTGTTTCATTACTCGCATTTGGAGCTGCCTTTTGGCTGTACAAATGGGTGGCTTCACAGCCTTCCTCTAACAAAAGGATTGAGGAAGTAGGTCAATTGATTCGTAATGGTGCAAATACCTTTTTAGCAAAGGAATTCAAAACATTAGGACGTTTTTGTGCAGTGGCAGCTATTATTATATTTATTCTCTTGCCTGTTCCTATATGGACTGGGAATCTGATGGATAATATATCTATGGCTGTATCCTATCTGTTTGGAACTTGTTTTTCTGCTGTTGCAGGCAAGGTTGGTATCAGTATAGCAACCATTGCCAATATAAAAGCAGCAGAAGCTTCTACAAAGGGAATCAAACCCTCTTTCATGTCTGGCTTTCGTGGTGGAGCAGTTATGGGCATGGCTGTAGTTGGCTCCAGTTTACTTGGCGTAACCTTGGTATTGATGTTTACTGATAATACAACTGCACTTTTGGGTTTTAGTTTTGGGGCAAGCTCTATGGCACTATTTGCAAAGGCTGGAGGCGGTATTTTTACCAAGACAGCGGATATTAGTGCAGACTTAGTGGGAAAAGTAGAACTTGGAATACCGGAAGACGATCCCAGGAATCCTGCTGTTATAGCGGACAATGTAGGGGATAATGTTGGTGATGTGGCGGGAATGGGAGCGGATTTATTTGACTCTAATGTTGCTTCCATGGCGGCGGCTCTCGTTATGGCATCTGCCTTAGATAAAATTACCGGCGGAAGCATGAATATGAGCATGGTATTCTGCTATGCTGCAATTGGCTTGTTTTCATCCATTATTGGTGTATTAACTGCCAAGATGAATGACAAAGGAAACCCTACAAGAGCATTAAATAGTAATACATATGTAACTACAATAATATATGGAGTACTCACCGCTTTGGCTACCTATCTTTTTAATTTTGAGTGGAGAATCTGGATAGCCAGCGTAATTGGTTTATGTGTAGGTGTTCTGATTGGAATCGCCAGTGATTACTTTACCAACGATACGAAAAAACCGGTTCATGCAGTGGCAAAAGCCTCCGAGTCAGGACCTGCATTTACTATATTATCCGGTATCTCTTATGGACTGATGAGTACTTTGCCGTCTATGATCGGCATTGGATTATCTGCCTTGGCAGCTTATAAAATCTGTGAACCTTTAGGTGAGGGATATCCTATGTTTGGAATCGCTATGTCGGCAGTAGGAATGCTCTCTATCGTAGGCATGATTATATCCAATGATGCTTATGGGCCCATTGTTGACAATGCCAGAGGTCTGGTTGAAATGGGGGACCTGGGAGATAAAGCACTTGAAATTACAGATTCTTTGGACAGTGCAGGAAATACGGTAAAAGCTATTACAAAAGGATTCTCTATTGGAGCAGCAGGACTTACAGTTATTGCTTTGTTAGGAGCCTTTATAAGTGAAGTGAATGCCGGGGCACTGGAGATGGGAAAAGAAGTACTAACTGGATTTGACGTGCTTAATCCTGTCGTTTTCTTTGGTTTATTAGTAGGTGCAGCCATACCGCCTGTTTTTTCTGCTATGCTAATGCTTGGAGTTGACAGGAATGCCCAACGTATGGTGGAAGAGATCCATCGCCAATTCAGGGAAATTAAAGGCCTTAAAGAAGGTCATAAAGATGCGGTTCCCGAATATGATAAATGTATTCGAATAGCTACGGATGGTGCTTTGAAAGAATTAATACCTGCAGGATTAATGACGATATTGGCAACGATCTTAGTTGGATTTATTGGAGGAGTGCAGGCTATTGGAGGCTTTATTACAGGCAACATTGTCAGCGGGTTAATCTTTGCATTATTTATGTCTAATTCAGGGGGACTTTGGGATAACAGTAAAAAATATATTGAGGCCGGCCATAATGGAGGAAAGAACTCAGAAACTCATAAAGCAACGATAGTCGGTGATACGGTAGGTGATCCTTTTAAAGACACGGCAGGACCGTCCATAAATACACAGATTACAGTTATTTCTTTGGTAGCCTCTTTAACTGCAACACTATTTTTAACATTTTCATTATTTGGTTAATATAATATAAGATTAGATACGGTATATCAGAATTATCACATGTAAAACTACATTTTCAATGGCATTACTTTATGTGATAATTCTGAGCCGTTTTTTTGGTTAGATTAATTATTTTAAGGAGAAAACAAATGCAATGTCCTTATTGCAATAAAGAAATGAAATTAGGTTCTATTGATGTTTATGACACATTAAGTTGGTCACCTGAAGGTGAAAGGAGAAAAGGACCTTCAAAATATAGTGTTGCCAGAAATGGTATTGTAATATCAAAATACTTTCCTCTTACCTCTGCTTCAAAAGAAGCCTTTTACTGTTCTTCATGTAAAAAAATAATTATAGATGTGGAGTAATAAATCAGAAAGCCCTAAAGTTAACATTTTGACGGGTGGATCTTTAGAGGATAAAACAACAGATAAAGTTACCAATATGAAAATGAAGAATTAATATAAAAAAGCGTCCATGAGAATCTTAAAAAAAGATGCTTGTTTTTAGTTGTTTGAAAGCAGAACTACATTGTAGTTCTTATTACTAATGGGATTGATAAAGCCTATAACAGGAATTGCAGCCTTATATTATGCGCAAAACTTGCAAAAGTGATTTAAATATGTTATAATACATAATCATTTATTAACCAATTATTATTTTTTATTTTTTTAGGAGGAACGATACATGGACGATGACCCCGACGGGGATAGTATTTTGATGCAAATACTATTGCTTTTATTTTTAACTCTAATCAATGGTTTTTTCTCATGTGCCGAAATGGCTATGGTATCTGTTAACAAGAATAAGATTAAAAAGTTAGCAGACGGAGGAAACAACAAAGCCATCTTGGTTCAAAGATTTCATGATGAACCAACCAAATTTTTATCAACGATTCAAGTTGCAATTACACTTGCTGGATTTTTCTCAAGTGCATCTGCCGCAACAGGACTTTCAGATCCTTTAAGCAGATGGTTGACAGATCTGCGGGTTCCGTACAGCGGACAAATTTCTTTAATAACAGTTACTTTAATACTTTCATTTTTTACCTTGGTTTTTGGTGAATTAGTACCAAAAAGAATTGCTATGCGTAATCCGGAAGCAATCAGCATGTTTTCTGTAAAACCCATTGGTGCCGTTTCCAAATTTGCATATCCTTTTATCAGACTTTTAACGGGAACCACCAATTTAGTAATGAAAATCTTCGGTAACGAAAATGAAAATGTACAGGACATGATTTCCAGAGAAGAAATTAAATCTCTTGTAGAAGAAGGACAAGCACGCGGTGTAATTAATAAAAAGGAAAAAGAGATGATTGATTCCATTATTGAATTCGATGATACCTTGGCAAAAGAAGCAATGACACCAAGAATTAATGTTTTTGCCATAGATATATTAGAGCCAATGGAAGAATATCTTGACGAATTATTGGAAGTAAAATATTCAAGGATTCCTGTTTACGAAGATGACGTTGATAACGTTATTGGTGTTTTATACATGAAGGATTTTATGCGTGAAGCTATAAAAAAAGGATTTGACAATATTGATATAAGATCTATTATGAATAAACCTTTTTTAGTTCCGGATAGTAAAAATATTGATGAGTTATTTAAAGAAATGCAGTTATCTAAGACGCAAATTGCCATATTAATTGATGAATACGGTGGATTTTCCGGTATTGTAACACTGGAAGACTTAGTAGAAGAAGTAATGGGTGATATTGATGATGAATATGATAATAATGCACCTAAAATTAAAAAAATCGACAATTCTACTTATTTAATTGATGGTATGATACCAATTGATGAGTTAAATTATAAATTGGATTTAAATATCAGTTCAGATAATTTTGAAACCATATCAGGTCTATTAATCGATACACTTGGTGAAATACCAAGAGACCAAGATGACCGTACTATTGAATTGGATGGATTGGTTTTTAAAATTGAAAGTGTTAAGAAAAAGCGCATAGATAAAATAAAGCTCTATATTGGAACAAGAGAAGAAACAGTTCAACAATCATAAGAGAATTATTACAAATTAAATAAAAATTTAGACTACTAACAATAGTACACTTTGCCCAATATGGGGTA
>NZ_DAMAUC010000019.1:47732-88096 GCF_032079385.1 Anaerocolumna sp. | reverse complement strand
CTGAATACCCCATATTGGGCAAAGTGTACTATTGTTAGTAGTCTAAATTTTTATTAAGTAACTATTTTTGTAATTTCATCCTTATTGCCGTCATCTACATGAACTAGATAGTCCTTTAATTTCAAATATATTTTTTGACCGACTTTTAAGGAATCATGAAAATGGGAAGGAGCATTTGTGCGAAGGATAACTCCGTTAATATTAATAAAGCAATCATTTTCATTGCCTAAGAAATAGATTTTTTCTAAGGTTCCTTCCAGTGCATCAGCATCCTTCTCTACAAGCTGAATGTTTTCCGGGCGTATTGTAACAATAACGTTGCCGTTAAGTTCGCCCTTATAAGGGATATCTTTGCCGATGCCGGTAAGTGTGACCTTGCCACCAGAGGCAGTACCTTTCATAAAGTTAACCTTTCCTACAAAGTCAGCCACAAACTGGTTGGAAGGTTTGGAATAAATTTCGTATGGTGTTCCTACTTGCTGAACAACGCCACGATTGATGACAAATACACGATCTGACATGGTCATAGCTTCCACCTGGTCGTGGGTAACGAAGACTACGGTAATTCCCAGCTTCTTTTGAATCTCTTTGATTTCATAACGCATACTTTCACGTAGTTTTGCATCTAAGTTTGACAAAGGTTCATCCAGTAATAATAGTTTTGGCTCTGCCACTAAGGCTCGTCCCAATGCAACGCGCTGCTGTTGCCCACCGGATAGTTGGGCGGGGATTCTTTTTGCGTATTGGCTTAGATGAACAACCTCAAGGATATCCATAACTTTTTTATGAATGACATCTTTTGGAATCTTTTTAATTTTTAAAGGGTAGGCTATGTTATCAAAAACATTCATATGGGGCCATACGGCATAGGATTGGAATACCATGCCGATTTCTCTTTTCTCAGGTGGCAGGAAGGTTTTATCAGAACTTACTACAGCACCATCTATTTTAATTTCGCCGGAAGTTGGTTTCTCGAACCCGGCAATCATACGAAGCATGGTTGTTTTACCGCAGCCAGATGGGCCCAGTAAGGTGACGAATTCTCCGTCCTTAAATTCATCAGTGAAATGTTCCAGTACAACAACATCTCCAAAGGCTTTTGTAACATTGGATATAGTAACGACAGACATATGTATTTCCTCCTCTTTATATTGAAAACTTACCGCCGGTTAATTTGTTCAGTAACCAGTTGGCAGCGATGACAACGGCTAATATGGCAGAGGCCAAAGCAGATGCTGTTTGCTGGCTGTGATAAGTTTGGTAGGTATATAATTCAACGCCTAAAGTTTTTGTGTCCGTAGAATATAATAAAGTGGACATGGTGAGTTCATAAAAACAAGGCATAAATATTAAAAACCAACCTGCAACAATGGATGGCAATATGAGAGGAACTATAATATCTTTAAAACGCCTTGCCCAGCCTGAACCGGATATTTGAGCCGCTTCCTCCAGAGAAGGACTTATTTGTGAAAATGCAGAGACTACCGTACGCATTCCCATTAACATGTATTTGATCATATAAGCAATAACCATAATAGATAAGGTATTATAAATATTAATTACGAATCTGCCTTTCATAGTCATAATTAAAGATAAAGCAATAACTACACTAGGGGTGCCGGATCCAACTGTAATTAAGAAGTCTGGAATCCCTTTTCCCTTCACTTTTGTCCGTTTTAATAAATAAGCCATGACACAAGCGACGATCATTCCAAAGGTAGCTGCTAAGATAGCAGATACAATACTATTTTGAGCAGAGCTTAGTATGGGTTTTCTAGTAAATATAGTCTTCCAATATTTTGTTGTGAAATTGCTTAGTGTTAACGATTCTCCCATATTCACGGTAAAGGATGTAGCCAGGACAGTTGCAAATGGAATTACAACAACAATCACAGCAAAAGCTGAAATCAATATGGTAATAGGCAATCTCCATCTGCCTAAATCCACTATATTCGGTCTTGTGGATTTACCGGATACGGTTATATATTGTTTCTTGCCAATGGGCACTGTTGAAACATATAGAATTATCAATGCTAAAACCATTAGAAATACAGCCAAAACAGTAGCATCCGTAAGTCCTTCCGGGGATCCGATATATACATAGTCAATGATTCTTGTTGTTACGGTGTGGATTTGTCCCGGTGCACCAACAATAGATGGAATTCCATAGCAGGAAGCAGCTGCCACAAATACCAATAAACCGGCAGCAACAATACTGGGTAACATCATTGGCAAAGTGATGGTAAATAGAGTTTTTAAAGGAGAAGCGCCGGATATACGGGAGGCTTCTTCTAAGGAAGGATCCATTTTTTCCATGGCTCTGGAAATAGTAATAAAGGCATATGGGTAATAAAAGGTTGTTAAAACCCACACCAATCCGCCAACGGAATAAATATTAAAAGGAGTTTTAGAAAGCCCCAATAGGTTTTGTATAAATACATTTAGTGTACCAACTTTAGGATTTAACAGACGCAGCCATGCCATTGCCCCTACATAAGGAGGTACCATATAAGTCATAACAAATAATGTCCGAAAGAATTTCTTACCGTATAAATTGGTTCTTCCAACCAACCATGCCAGGGGAAATGCTAATAGGACACCAAAAACCATAGCAAGACCGGCACTGATAATGGTATTCTTAAGAGCTGTCCAGTTCAGGGCATAAGAATAAATTCGTTTAAATCCTTCTAATGAAAAACTTCCATTTGGGAAAAAGGAACGAATGATTAAATAAAGTAATGGAAAAACCTGAAAGATAAGAAGAAAAGCTATAATTGCTAATATGACGATCCATTTAAAATCAAAATTGAATTTGCCTTTTGTTCTTACTTTGTAGTTAACAGACCTAGCCGTAATAATCACTCCAATTCTATTTAGTAAGCAGAATAACTTCGTAAATTTATGTAAGTTATCTTGGTAAAGGGCAGGCTTTATATCAAAGCACTGCCCGTTTTTAAGTAATTATGTATAAAATTAATTTATACTATTTTGATTCGGGAATAGTTACGTGTTCTTGGAATAAGGTTCTGATTTCTTCGCGATTCTTATAGCATTTCACCCAATCAATTGGAATAATGTTCTTTAAGATCTCGGAGGTTGCTATTGCATCAAATGGTGGATTTGGATAATCGGAGCGGACAGAGTGCATCCATCCTTTTACAATAGCATTCTGGCCTTCTTCAGATAAGAACCAATCTGTAATCTTCTGTGCAGCTTCAATATTCTGGTTTGCATTCCATTTATCATTAACGGTCATAATGGTGGATGGAACATTAATGGTACCATCCGTTGGATAGATAACTTCCAGTTTGGAGTTTTCTTCTTCTCTCTTTTTTAAAACAGATTCTTCAAGAACCATAATAACCTTACATTCTCCTGTTTCCAGCTTGGTTAAAGCAACGGAACCGGATTCAATTGCAACGTTTTGTTTACCTAATGCCTGAAAATATTCTTCACCATATTTTTCAAGTAAACCGGTAATAGAGGCCATAGCAGTACCTGATGTTAGTGGATTGGACATGGAAATCATGTCTTTCACACTAGTGTCAAATGCAAAATCATAGAAAGAATTAGGAATCTCATCTCTACTATATTTATCTGGATTATAAGCAAGAACCATATTGGAAATACGAACCGGGTACCAATAGCCGTCTTCGTCATAGTCAAAAGCCAGAGATTTTGCATGTTCTGACTTATATGGCTCTAAAACCCCTGCATCTTTTAATTCTAAAGAATATGCTGGCTCAGCAACCATTAGCATATCGCAGCCCAGCTTTCCAGAATCAATTTCTGCAGCAACTTTTGCCTGGAGAGTACCGGTACCACCGTAGAAGAAGTCGATATCAATATCAGGGAACTCTTTTTCCAAAGTTGTCCTAATGTCTTCAATAATATCTTCATACATAGAAGTGTAAATCATTACTTTCTCTTTGTCTTTCTTCCCACAAGCTGTTAAACCCAATACCATAATAGCAGTAATTAATAAAAACAACCCTTTTTTCATAACGAAAAAAACCTCCTGAATTTTTATTCTCTTAAAATAGAAAAGCAAATAGACTTAACTGCCACCTCCCATTAAGAAAATGAAAAAGCCTTACTAAGAGTATTTCGTATTGCATTATTAAAAACCTATGAATTCCTCCATAATATATTTAATCTTAATGCATCTTAATCTCTAGCAAAGCTTTTCAGAATCTTTATTTTTGTCGAAGATTATATAATTTGTATAAATAATATATAAATTAATAATCTATTTTGTATAATTGTACCATCTGTTGGATGGCATGTCAACATTATTAATGTAAGATGTTTCATAAAAAAAATAAAATAGGCACTTATAAATAGAAAAATATACAGTGGTATGTGGGAACGCTTTATGAGATGTAAATAAGAATATAGAAATATCATATTTACAGAGCATATGTGTTACGAAAAAAAGCATATGTGTTACGAAAAAAGCATATGTCTCACAAAAATAGAGTATATGTTTAATGAAACATAGAGTATATTTCTTGTGTAAAAATAGGGTATATTTCTTATGTAAAAATGGAGTACATGTCTTATATAAAAATAGAGTATATGTCTTATGCAAAAATAGAGTATATGTCTTATGCAAAAATAGAGTATATGTCTTATATAAAAATAGAGTATATTTCTATGCAAAAATAGAGTACATGTCTTACGTAAAAATAGAGCAAGTACCTTTATATAAAAATGGATTGACTTTTCTTAGAAACATGGATATACTAAATTTATAAAATAAATAAGAAATCCAATGATTAAGAATAGTAAGTATAGAAATTTATTTACAGAGAGCTGCGAGGGTGGAAGGCAGTAACAAATTCTATATGGAATGGACTTATAGGATCGGGAGGAACGGTTTAGCCTAGTAATGCCCGACGGGAATTCAACCCGATATCAATGGACTTACATGAGTTATAAGTTACAGGTTTGTAGCAAATGAGGAATATTTATATACCGTTTAATGGTTACTGTAACCATGTATGATAAGAGAGGGCAGGCACAGATGTGCCAAAATGCCAAGCCGGGTGGTACCGCAGAAGTTTATAATGACTTTTGTCCCAGTAGATAATACTAGGATAAAAGTCTTTTTTTATTTATCCTGAATCAATCAGAATTTATCAAAATTAAAATCAACTTAATCTTTAAAGGAGTGTATGAATATGTTAGATGGAAAAAAGGTACTTTTTAGTGGAATGCAAGCAACAGGTAATTTGACTTTAGGAAATTATTTAGGTGCATTAAAGAATTGGATATCCTTAGAGAATGAGGAATATCAATGCTTTTTCAGCGTTGTGGATTTACATTCTATTACCATTAGACAAGATCCTGCAGAATTAAGAAGAAGAGCAAGAGCTTTATTGACTCTTTATATTGCAGCTGGTTTAGACCCTGAGAAAAACTGCATCTATTATCAATCCCATGTCTCCGGTCACGCAGAACTTAGCTGGATACTAAGCTGTTTTACCTATATGGGTGAACTAAGTCGAATGACACAGTTTAAAGACAAAGCATCAAAACATGCAGATAATATTAATGCTGGCTTATTTACCTATCCTGTATTAATGGCAGCAGATATTTTGCTATTCCAGACAGATATGGTTCCAGTGGGTGTGGACCAAAAACAACACCTTGAAATTACAAGGGATATTGCTGAGAGATTTAATGGTATCTATGGTGACGTATTTGCCATTCCGGAGCCCTACATTGGAAAAGTAGGTGCTAAGATTATGAGTTTACAAGATCCTGATAAGAAAATGTCTAAATCCGATGAGAACCCAAATGCAAGCATCTATCTAATGGATGATCCGGATTCCATTATCAGAAAGTTTAAAAGGGCAGTAACGGACTCCGATAATCAAATTATTTATTCCGATGATAAACCGGGAATTAAAAATTTAATTGATATCTATAGTTCAGCAACGGGCAAAACAGTGGATGAAGTAGTAAAAGAATTCGACGGTAAGGGATATGGAGATTTTAAATTAGCAGTTGGAGAATCTGTAGTATCTGTCCTTAAGCCAATTCAGGATAGAGTGGCAGAATTGTCAAAAGACAAAGCTTATATTGACGGAATTATTAAAGCTAATGGAGAGAAAGCAAACTATTATGCTACCAAGACACTTCGTAAGGTACAAAAGAAAGTGGGCTTTCCAGAAAGAATCCGTTAATAGGAGGAAATGTATGAAACTAGTATTTATGGAAACAGACACATTGGGAAGTGACGTGGACTTATCCATATTTGATGAATATGGTGAAGTAATAAAATATAACAAATCCAATCCAGCAGAAAATGCAGACCGAATCAAGGAGGCAGATATTGTTATAGCCAATAAGATTGCTATTAATGAAACTTTATTAAGTAAGGCAAAGAATGTAAAACTAGTCTGTCTTACAGCAACCGGCACCAACAATGTAGACTTTCATTATACCAACGCCCATAAAATAACCGTTACCAATGTGAAAAGCTATTCAACCCAATCCGTAATTCAGCATACCTTTGCATTGTTCTTTTATCTATATGAAAAGCTGAATTCTTATGATCAATTTGTAAAAAGCGGTGAATATGCCAGAAGAGATATCTTCAGCTGTTTTGATTACAAATTCAATGAGCTGTACGGAAAGACATGGGGAATTATTGGTTTAGGTGAAATCGGGAGAGGAGTAGCAAACATTGCAAAAGCATTTGGCTGCAACATAATCTACTACTCCACCTCAGGTAAGAATACTAATCCTGATTATACCAGAGCAGACTTTGATACCTTGTTATCTACTGCTGATATTATATCCATTCACGCACCTTTAAACAGTGCTACACAAAATCTTATGAATGAAGAAGCTTTTAAGAAAATGAAGAATTCGGCTATTCTATTAAATTTGGGAAGAGGTCCTATCGTGAATGAGGAAGATTTAGCAAATGCAATTGAGAAGGGAGAAATAGCAGGTGCAGGACTAGACGTAATCAGTGTAGAACCAATGCTGCCCGATAATCCCTTATTAAGAATAAAAGACAGTAATAAACTTATTATCACACCCCACATAGCCTGGGCGACGGTAGAAGCCAGAACCAGATGTGTCAGGGAAGTATATGAGAATATAAAGTCCTTCTTACAAGGTAATGAGAGAAATGTAGTAAAATATAATTAAATATTGCCCATACAATATGCAGTAAATAAAAAAGGGGCGGTTGCAAAATAGAACAGGGTACTGGATAGGATTAAGCTAATATCACAATCTATGTCCGGTAGGAACTCTCATTTTGCAACCGCCCCTTTTTGCCCCGTAGTTTACTAATTGAGGTCACTATAGGGCAAACTTCTTTAATCTAAAAATATCTATATTTCATCAATGACAAATTTAATTGGATTTTACTTCATTCCATTTATTAAGATATAATGTTTCTGTTTCTTCTCCAAGATATTGGAAAGTCTTACATCCTTCTAATACAGAAGGCTCAGGGAAAGCGATGGTACTGTTTTTAATGTCTTGGTCTTCAATCATTTCCCTTGCAGCAGCATTAGGAGTGGAGTAAGTAATGTACTCGAAATTCTTTAATGCAATATCAGGTCTGCACATAAAATCAATCCATTTTTCTGCATATTCTTTGTTTGGTGCATTCTTTGGAATAACCCATCCGTCAATCCATACATTAGAACCTTCTTTAGGAACCACATATTCCAGATCAGGATTTTCTCTCTGGGTATAGATTGCTTCACCGGAGTAGATAACACCGATTGGATTTTCCCCACCGATCATTTTATCACGTACCTGGTCAACTACATAAGCATCCACCATTGGAAATTGTTCTTTTAATAAATTCTTAGCTTCTTCTATCTCAGCTTCATTCGTTGAGTTTAAGGAATATCCTAAATAAACAAGGGCAATACCAAGTGCATCTCTTACGCTGTCAATCATAAGAACTTCACCGTCATAACCATTGGCTTTCATAAAATCTTTGTCAAATAAAGCTGCCCAGCTGTCTATATCAGCTTTAATCATAGATTTGTTGTATAGGATACCAACAGTTCCCCAGCAATAAGGCACGCTGTATTTATTACCCGGATCAAATTCTTCGGCACTTTTTAAATACGTCGGATCAATGTTGGATATATTTGGTACATTGTCATAATTGATTTCTTGTAATAAGCCTTCTTTAATCATTTTCTGAATCATGTAATCAGAAGGGCATACAACATCATATTTTGCAGAGCCAGTTTGGATTACAGGATACATATCCTCGTTTTGTACGAAGTCATCGTACTTAACTTTAATTCCGGTTTCTTCTTCAAACATGTCAATTACTTCCGGGTCGATATATTCTCCCCAATTATATACGTATAAGGTTGGCGAGTCGCTCTTTTTACAGCCGGTTAAACCAAAAACTCCAGCAAGAGCCAATAATAAAACTATTACAATTTTTTTCATAGTTACACCCATTGCATATCACATCTGCAAGTAAATGTGATACCACCACTAATAAATAGGTTGAAAGAATGATCTTGTGGTAACCTTTCATTAAATATTTTCTTTCAACATTTCCAGCCTTTGAATCTATTAATATATAATTTATAAACAGCTTCTAGTGGCTATGTTTTTTCTCATGATGTTTTAATCTGTCATTTCTTCGATTTATAATGATTAGCAAAACTAATACAGAAGTAAATAGAAGAGTGGACAGTGCATACATTTCCGGTTTAATACCCTTACGCACCTCTGCATAAATCTTAGTAGATAAAGTATCAATAGAATTACCCCTTGTAAAATGGGTAATTACAAAATCATCTAAAGACATAGTAAAGGATAATAAAAATCCGGATAATACGCCTGGAAATATTTCAGGCAATATAACTTTATAAAAAGCATAATTTGGACTTGCACCTAAATCCAGAGCGGCTTCGTAAGTGCTTTTATTTAACTGCTTTAGCTTTGGCATTACACTTAATATAACATAGGGTATATTAAAAGTAATATGGGACATTAAAACACTGGAAAACCCTAATCTGTAATGGAAGGCAAGGAATAAAACCATTAAAGAGATACCGGTAACAATATCTGCGTTCAACATAGGAATATTCGTGATTCCCATTAATATTGTTCTTGGTATTTTCTTCATATTATTCATTGCAATGGAAGCAGCAGTGCCGATAATAGTAGCTATAAGTGCTGATAAAAATGCAATGATTAACGTGGTATAAAGGGCATTCATGATGTTATCATTCCGGAACAACTCAATATACCATTTAAAGGTGAAGCCTCCCCACTTTGACCTGGATTTTGATTTATTAAAGGATAGCACAATTAATATAAATATGGGGGCATAAAGGAAGAGTAAAATCAGTGCTATATATAATTTTTGCCCCAATTTTTTTACCATACGCTAGTGCCCTCCGCTTCTTTATCATATTTGGCAAGTATAGCCATACTAATCAGAATGAATACCATTAATACCAGTGAAAGACCGGAGCCGGTATGCCAGTTGTTAATCATTTTAAATTGCTGTTCAATAACATTACCAATCAATACAATCTTACTTCCGCCTAAAATCGTTGAAATAACAAAGGTTGTCAGTGAAGGAACAAATACCATAGTAATTCCGCTGATAATGCCAGGAAAGCTAAGTGGTAATATTATTTTTAAAAAGGTTTGAAAACTATTTGCTCCTAAATCTCTGGCAGCATTAATAGTGTCATCACTTATTTTTATAAGCACGTTATAAATGGGTAATATCATAAACGGCAGGAAATTATATACCATGCCGAATACAATAGCAGCAGGTGTATTAATTAATTCCAAAGTCGGTAAATGAAGAAACCTTAGAATAGTATTTAAAACACCAGTTTTTTCCAATATATTCTGCCATGCAATGGTTCTTAGTAAAAAATTCATCCACATGGGAAGTATGAAGATTAATATAATAAAGCTATTATTCTTTAACTTCATATTGTTAAGAATCAGAGCCAGGGGGTAGGCAAGGATCAAACAAACCAGAGTGCTGACAACGGATAATTTTATGGACAACCAAAGTGCATTACGATTGATAGGATCTGTAATAAAAGCTAAATTATCAAGAGTAAAGGAACCACTCTTTGTAGTCACTCCATAATAAATAATCATTAATAAAGGAATGATTATAAATAGAGTCATCCATAAAATATAAGGATATGAAAGCCATTTTCTATTCTTCATCCATAATCACCGCCTCTTCATCTTCAGATTCCGGTTTATTCATAATCTGAATATCAAAAGGATTGACGGATATTCCCACTTCACTTCCTACCGGGAATAAGTCAGTACTGTGAACCAGCCATTCATGATCATTGGCCCATACATCCATTTCATAATGAACTCCTTTAAAGATCAGGGAAGTAACACGGCCTTTTATAATGCCTTCCTCCGGTTTTACCAAATCTATATCTTCCGGACGGATTACCACGTCTACTGGAGTATTCTTTCCAAAACCTTCATCCACACAAGGAAAATTGGCTCCCAGAATGTTTACTAATCTATCTTGTATCATTGTAGCAGGAATAATATTGCTTTCTCCGATAAAGTCGGCAACAAAGGCATTCTGAGGCTCGTTATATATAACTTCAGGAGTTCCTACCTGTTGGATATATCCCTGGTTCATAACTACAATGGTATCTGACATAGTCAAGGCTTCTTCCTGATCATGGGTTACATAAATAAAAGTAATTCCCAGCTCATTCTTAAGACGAATTAATTCGTATTGCATATCCTGTCTTAATTTCAAATCCAACGCCCCTAAAGGTTCATCTAAAAGAAGTACTTTTGGTTCATTTACAATGGCTCTGGCAATGGCAATACGCTGTTGCTGACCACCGCTTAGAGAATCCGGGGTACGATTTTCAAAACCGTTCAGATTTACTAATTTCAGGGCATATTTAATTTTATCATCTATATATGCTTTGCTTTTTTTCTTTGTTTTTAAACCAAATGCGATATTTTCAGCAATGGTCATATGACTAAAGAGAGCATACTTTTGAAATACCGTATTTAATTGTCTTTCATTAGGAGGAAGTTTTGTAATATCTTTGCCGTCAAAGATTACTTTTCCGGAGTCTGGATTCTCAAAACCACCGATAATTCTCAATGTAGTAGTTTTGCCGCAGCCACTGGGACCAAGGAGAGTTAGAAATTCATTTTCCCTAACGTATAGATTTAGTCCGTCCAGAACTGTGTTATCATCATAAACTTTTGTAATATCTATTAAATCAATAAGCTTATTGCCAGCCATATAATGCCTCCTTTGTAATTGTAATATTTTTAAAAACTCGGCGGAGTAGATACCCATAAAAGGGAAGCACCGCTTTTATCGGATGCAGTTATGTAGTGCTTCATACTTGCAGTAAAATAAAAAGATTCACCTTTTTTTGCTTTAAAGGTTTTGTTTCCAATATGAAGAGTAATACTTCCGCTTAATACAAACCCAAACTCTTCACCTTCATGAGGATTATCCGGATAAGTGGAACCACCCGGTTCTAAAGTTAAAAGAATTGGCTCCATCATATTCTTTTGTGCATTCGGGATAATCCATTTTATTTCATTCTTTAATTCGCTGTCATATTTTTCAAAGTAATCCGTCTTTTTAAATACCACCTGTTCTGGGGAAGAACCAGTAAAAAATTCTTCCAAATTGGTACCAAGACATTGTAGTATATCAACCAAGGTAGCAATGGAAGGAGAGGTTAGATCCCTTTCCAACTGGGATATAAATCCTTTGGAAAGCTCTGCTCGATCCGCTAATTCTTCTTGGGTTAAACTTTTTTGAATACGTAATTCTTTGATTTTTTCACCAATCTTCACAAAGTGCCTCCTTGAGAAATTGTCAAAGCGGATATTCCACTTGCCTATAGGCAAGCTATTCGCTTACACTGCTTGTTCATAACCTTATTTCCAATATATGGGATTTCAGCAAGAGTAAACTCCTGCTGAAACAGACAAGTCTACTTTCTTGATAAGGTTAAAATATTAAACTTAAAGTTTAGTGTTGCTAAACTGAAACAATACTAATTATACACATATTTTTCAGGCTGTCAATGTAAAAATAAAATAATTTTAGAGTATAAAAAAAACACCTTGTCCTATTGTTTCCAGGAAAAAGTGTTTTTACATATAATGTTTTTTATTGGTTTATTAAGTTTATTATTTCGCCATCATCTGGGATAAATAAATTGCCGTGATAATATTGCTTTCCTTCTTCTGTATATAGAGTTTTTCTTTGCAATATATTTTTATCTTCTGTATGCCAAAGCAAAAGGTTGGGTAATTTTAATTCTTCTGCTAACTGACAGGCATCTTTAACGGTACTGTGAAATTTCTCATAAGGTTTAAAAATTTCACGCTGCGAATAAAGGCAGAAGGCTTCATGTAATAACCAGGTGCATCCTTCCACATGCTCTCTGATGGCATCACGATAGGGCTCATCTCCGGTAAATACTATTCTTTCGCCATTAGGTTGAAGCAAGGTAAATCCATATTGTTTTGCTTTTGTAGATTTAATATCAAAAAAAGTTACTTCATTACCAAGGATTTCTTTTGTATCTCCATCCTGTAAAGGAACCAGAAACATTCGTTCATCCAATTTGCAAAACTTTTTTTGTACAATTAATTCTGTGATGATCTTTATTGTATCTACTAGATCTGAATGGCAGTATATATAGAGATTTCCTTCATACTTATTTTGATTCATCAAAGAACCTATAAAACGAATCACCCAGGGAATCCCAAGAATGTGATCTGTGTGTTCGTGAGTTATGAATATATGGTGAATTTGATGCAGAGATATATTCTGTCTGTTTAACTGACGTAAGATACCATTTCCGCCCCCAGTATCCACTAAGAAATACTCGTTTCCTTCTTTTAATGCAAAACAGGTATTATAACAATCTAATGCCTGTGCATTTCCAGTTCCTAAAACCATTAATTGTTCCATAATATATTCTCCAATGTATAAATTTTATTATTTTTTATATATTTTTTGAATATAATCCATTCTGGCTGTCATATTCATAAAGAGCATATCAACTAAAGTAATAGCTGTCATGGCTTCCACTACAACAACAGCACGAGGGACAATAATCGGATCGTGACGTCCGTGTATACTTACTTCTATATTCTCACCGGCTTTGTTGATTGTTTTTTGGGATTTCGCTATAGAAGAAGTGGGTTTTACAGCTGCCCGGAATATGATCTCTGAACCATCACTGATTCCACCGAGAATTCCGCCGGCATGATTGGATAGCTTGGTTACCTTGCCTTCCTGGTTTATTTGAAAATTATCATTATTATAAGAACCGGAGGAGGAAGCTGAATTAAATCCGGATCCGAATTCGATTCCCTTGATTGCTCCTATGGATAGTATGGCTTTTCCTAAGTTCCCATCTAACTTTTCAAAAACAGGTTCACCAATCCCCACAGGCATTCCGGTAACAATACATTCTATAACGCCTCCTGTGGAATCTAATTCCTTCATCCGTTTCTCAAGAAGTTGGGTCGCTAATTCAGATGCAGTCAAATCCGGCATTGCAACAGGACTTGTTAATATGTTTTCTTTACTGCAATTTTTATAATCAATGGTTATGTCACCAATTGATTTCGTATAGGCACATACATCTATACCTAATTGATCAAGAATGGCTTTTGCTATAGCACCTGCCGCAACACGAGCTATGGTTTCACGACCAGAGGAACGGCCGCCTCCGCGGTAATCACGAAATCCGTATTTTTCATCAAAGGTATAATCAGCGTGCCCCGGACGATAATAATTTGCAATGTCAGTATAATCAACAGAACGTTGATTGGTATTCATAACTGTCATTGAGATTGGTGTACCAGTTGTTTTTCCTTCAAAAATACCGGATAATATTTCAACGGAATCTTTTTCCTGCCTCTCGGTAGTATATTTGTTCTGCCCTGGACGTCTGCGGTTTAAGTAGGCTTGAATCATTTCTTCATTTAATTGTAATCCGGCAGGGCATCCATCAACCACAACGCCGATTCCCTTTCCGTGAGACTCACCCCAGGTAGATATTCTAAATAAATTTCCATATATTGAACCAGATATAACAATCACCTCTTTCATGTAGTGTTTTAAGTATATAAGAAAATTAAAATGTATTCAACCTGTTTTACGGTCAATGGATAAAAAAAATCATATACTGTAATGATTAATAATTTAATCAAAGTAAATTCCATACAAGGAGGCATTAATTTTGGACTATAATAATTTTAGAAAAGTTAAAATAACCAGGCAAGTGGAACAAAAAAGTGTGGAGAATGACCCATTCTCGTCGAGATTATATAAAAGTGAAAAAGATAATGATCTGGAGTCGTTAATTATAGATGATAACACCATATATGAAATAGATTTAGACTGCTTTGAAAGAGCAAAGAGAAACCGTATAAATCATAGAACGGACAGAACAAGGAGATAATAGAAAAAAGCCGCTAACTTAGCGGCTTTTTTCTTAAACTCAATACTAAATGTTGACTTAGATTAGATAATTGGATTAGCAACAACCACCGAAACCATTACCGCCACATAAGCATAAAATCAGAATGATCCAGATGATAGAACCGCATCCGCTCTCTCCGCAATCACGGCCGAATCCACTTCCAAAGAAACCGTTATTTCCATTACAGCAGCAGAGAAGTAATATAATTAGTATCCAAGAACCTGAAAATCCATTATCACATCTTTCGCCGCAATGTGTAGCTGCTAAATCACTCATGTATGAGCCTCCTAAATGTTTTTACATTGTATAATATGTCACAAAGCTTGACTGCTTTCCTATTAATCTATAAAAATATTAGTTTTTAGTTTACATAAATCGACACAGTGGTCCCATTGCAATGTAAAACAATGGATGATATAATACTATAAATTACATTATGCACAGATAAGAGGAGATAGCCATATGCGTATTGATAAAAAAGACAGCCTTGCATTAGTTATTGATTTTCAGGAAAAATTAATTCCGGCA
This sequence comes from Anaerocolumna sp., assembly GCF_032079385.1. Taxonomy (NCBI): domain Bacteria; kingdom Bacillati; phylum Bacillota; class Clostridia; order Lachnospirales; family Lachnospiraceae; genus Anaerocolumna; species Anaerocolumna sp. The sequence goes on along the minus strand of NZ_DAMAUC010000019.1, from coordinate 73,073 downwards.
ATAGACAAGAATGAAATATTACTTCAAAATACAGAAATACTAATGAAGGGTTTAGATATATTAGAGGTTCCTTTGATAATAACACAACAGTATACAAAAGGCTTGGGCATGACAGTAGAATCACTTCAAAATGTATTTGGTAATTCTTTTCAATATTTTGATAAAACTACTTTTAGCTGCTATGATGATGAAATTATTTTAGAAAACATAAAAAACTACGGGAAAAAGAATATTATTATATGTGGAATTGAAGCACATATATGCGTGCAGCAAACAGTTATTGACTGTATGGCAGCGGGTTATCAGGTTATTGTAGTTGAAGATTGTATAAGTTCCAGAAAAGAGAATGATAAAAAGCTTGCAATGCATAGAATGACACAGGAAGGTGCAATCGCTGCAACTTATGAATCCATTTTATTTGAATTAACAAGAGACTCCCGCAGTGAAAAGTTTAAAGAAATTTCAAAGCTTATAAAGTAAAAGAATCTTTAAAAGTTTTATACTGGTAATTTAGAAATTTAAAAATGTCATTCTGAGTTAGGGAAGAAGAGTCTTATATTAAAATAAGATTTTTCATCCTTTTGAAGTCAGAATGACATTTTTTTGATTAAGAAAGTAATCTTGGTATATTTAATAAGCCCCATCCTTGTTTTGACCATGGATGACCTAAATCGATAGCACTTTCCCGCAGTTTTAATTTTACATCTTTATTTGTCATCTCCGGGTATTTGGACAATAAAAGAGCAATGGAACCGGAAACGATAGGAGTAGCCATGGAAGTACCGCTTTTAACCGCATACATAATATTATAATTATCGCTTCTGGGGTTGTTTTTTAGATTATATCGATAACGTTGATAGTTTTTCATAGTACCGCAGGATATTATATTTGAACCCGGTGCTATTATATCCGGCTTCTTTATACAGGCAGCAGTAGGGCCCCTTCCGGAATAGTCCATGGTTTTGCTTCCGAATAATTCAACGGATATTCTGTCATCAGAGGATCCCACGGTAATTACTTTTCTGCTAATACCCGGAGTAGATATGGACATGGGGCCGGGACCGTTGTTCCCTGCCGCCACAACCACAACGATACCCGCATCCCAAACAGCATTAACACCTTTTACCAATAAGGAATTCTCATCAATATTATCTTTTGTTGTAGTACCTACTGATATATTTACGATTCGTATATTGTATTTTTCTTTGTTGTCAATCAGCCATTGAAGTCCTGCCAGAACATCTGAAATATTGCCATCTCCCTTTTGATCTAATACCTTTATTCCTATCAGATCGCATTTTGGAGCTACACCGGTATATTTTCCGCTGGAAAGAAATCCATTACCGCCGATTATTCCAGCTACGTGGCTTCCGTGGCCGTTGTCGTCATAAGGTTCCGTTCGACCGTGTATTAAATCATAAAAACCCTTTACACGGTTGGTGCCTTCCGTAAAATCCTTATGGAGGCATAATCCGGTATCAACTACGGCAACCCCAATGCCTTCGCCCATGATATTTCTTTCATGTGCCCATTTTAATTCAATGATCTCTGATGCGCGGTTCATTTGCGCAGTAATATGAGTATCCAGTTCGAAACTTAATAATTCGTGTTCTGACTGTAAATATTCCAGCCGTTCTTCGTTTACTTCTATAACATAAGAATCAATCATGGGTAACTTATATTTAATTTTACCCATACTTTTTACTTGCTCATAATTATTCTCATATTCACTGCATTGAACAATGATTTGAACTTTTTCTTTCTTTTTCATAAGAGCCTAGTTTCATTCTTTATTCCATAATAATTTATGAGAACATTCCTTGTCTTTATGCAATATATTTGTAAGGTTATTACTTTCTTATTTATGAAAAGCAGCATAAAACCAGGTTGCTGACAATTTATAGATAAGTGGGGATTATAATAGGTAATTATGTAGTATAATATCTTTTATAAGCTCAACATGGGAGAAGGATATAAAAACGGAAGTTCCATCTATATACAATACAAATTGAATAAAGCAATTGACTGGGACAGAAACTTATGATAGTATAAATGTACAGAAAAGAATCATTACTTTTTTATTTTGTATTATTTGAATAGGAAACGGATTGTTACTACCATTGTAGGCAAAACCAGCTTTGTAAAGGATAGAGAGTTCTATCTGTATGAAGCATGGTTTTATTTTTTATATTTGGGAAAAAATGAGGGCAAACATGTTAATTCAGAAGGTAATTAATAATAATATTGTAAGTTCCTATGATGAAAAGGGCAGAGAAGTTATTGTAATGGGAAGAGGTATCGGGTTTATGGGAAAACCGGAACAGGAGATAGACCATGAAAAGATAGAAAAAATATTTATCATGGATAACCAGTCAGAAGCCGATCAACTTAAAAAACTTTTTGCAGATATGCCTTTAGAACATATACAAGCTTCCAATGAGATTATTCAATATGCTGATAAGATTCTGAATAAGGAATTAAACAAAACCATTATACTCACTTTAACTGACCATATTAGCTTTGCCATTGAAAGATTTCGTCAAGGCCAAATATTTTATAATGCTCTATTATGGGAAATTAAAAGGTTTTACCAAAAGGAATTCGCAGTAGGAGTAAGAGCACTTGAGATTATATATGAAAAAATGGGAGTCAAACTACCCGAGGAGGAAGCTGCTTCTATAGCAATGCATGTTTTGAATGCGGAATTAAATACGGATATGAGTTATGCAATGGATATGACAAAAATGATACAAGGAATCCTTAGTATTGTGAAATACTCTTATAAAATGAATATTAATGAAGATTCTTTGTATTATGAAAGATTTGTTACCCATTTAAAATTCTTTGCTCAGAGAAATTTATTGGGAATAAAGGAATCGGATAAAGATGAAGAATTATATGAGTTGGTAAAAAAACAATATGTGACTGCTCATAAATGTGCCGAAAAGATTAAGTCCTTTATGGAAAAGGAATACAATATAATGGTTCCAGAGGATGAGATGATGTATCTGACCATTCACATAAAAAGAATAACAACACCTTAGTATTTGAAAACTTCATAAGGAAAATGATGAATGATAAAGAAAGGGTAAATCAATGGATTATATAGAAGCTGCAAAAGAAATCCTGTCAGGAGTCGGTGGGCTTGAGAATATATTAGATATAAGCCAGTGTTTTACAAGGTTACGATTCCAACTGATAGACGAGGGCAAGGTTAAGGAAGAACAATTGAAAAGCATTCCCGGTGTCTATGGTATTATAAAAATAGGATTGGAGTATCAGGTAGTATTAGGACCTGAAGTAGATAGCATATATCGTCAACTGAAAAAAAACGATAATATTACAAAGGCTCACAATAATATTTCTGAAATAGGAAATAGCTTAGAAAAAGAAACTAATCAGGAAAGTGAAAACGTTCCGGAAAACGAAAGAGTTCAGGAATGGGAAAGTATAAAGGAAGAAAAATCTCAAACTCATATCAGCCTATATTCTCCTATTAGGGGAACGGTAAAACCCCTGAGTGATGTTAATGATCCCGCTTTTGCTTTAGAGCTTTTAGGGAAAGGAATAGCGATTCTGCCAGAGGATGGGAAGGTGTATGCACCATTTAACGGCACTGTTGTTACGCTGTTTTCAACAAACCATGCCATATGCCTTTTATCCAATCAAGGAGTAGAAATAATTATTCATATTGGTCTGAATACGGTAACTTTAAATGGTAAATATTTTACAACTCATGTTAAAACCGGTGATAAAGTGAACAAAGGAGAGTTGATAATGGAATATGATTTGTCCAGAATAAAGGAAATTGGTTATGACACAGTGGTTCCTATTGTAATTACCAATTCAGACCGTTTTAATGAAGTGAATTCCTTTGTGAATAAAACCGTCAGCCCAGGAGATGAAATCATTCAGATAATAAATGAATAACAAAACAGTTGATTTATAAGAAAAATTAATATGATAATACTATAAAATACCGATATAAGTGCATAAGAATAATAGTATATTATAAGAAAATACAAATAAAAATAATGATAATAAACATAATCTTAAATGAAAAAGGGAGGATTTTTTTATGAAACAATTTATTTATACCATTAAAGATGAACTAGGATTGCATGCAAGACCTGCAGGTTTATTGGTGAAAAAAGCAGGAAGTTTTAAAAGCAATATTCAAATTACAAAAGGTACTAAATCAGCAGATGGAAAAAGAATACTAGCAATCATGGGCTTAGGTATAAAGCAAAATGAGCAAATTACTGTAACCGTAGAAGGCGAAGATGAAAAGCAAGCCGCTTTAGAATTGGAAGAATTTTTTAAGAGTAATCTGTAAACAGATCAGAAGCTGGAGGTAAACAATGATTACGTATACAGGAAAAACTGTTTTTAATGGTATTGCTATTGGTAAAATAGCTGTATTTTTAAAAAAAGACAAGCAGGTAAAACGTCATCATATTGAAGACACGGAAAAAGAATGGATACGATTTAATAAAGCTAAGGATGCTGCCATCGGACAGCTAAAAGAGCTACATGATAAAGCTGTGTTAGAAGTGGGAAGTGATGGGGCTGCTATATTTGAAGTACATCAGATGATGCTGGAGGATTTGGATTATCTGGATTCTGTTAAGAATATTATAGATACCCAGTCTGTCAATGCAGAATATGCGGTGGCTGTTACGGCAGACAATTTTTATCACATATTTGCTTCCATGGAGGATGCTTATATGAAAGAGAGAGCTGCCGACGTGAAAGATATTTCAGAACGTGTACTTTCCACATTAAGTGGAGAAGTGTCCGACAATATATTAACACGGGAACCTTCCATTATATTAGCAGATGATTTGGCTCCCAGTGAAACCGTACAGCTTGATAAATCAAAGGTATTAGCATTTGTTACAGTACATGGCTCTACGAATTCACATACTGCAATATTAGCACGTACAATGAATATACCGGCGCTTATTAATGTACCCATGGAAGATTACGAAGAACTGAATGGGAAACTGGCAATCGTGGATGGTTTTAGTGGTACTCTTTATATAGATCCTGATGAAACTACATATGAAAATATGAAGGAGAAACAGGAACTTGACAGAAAGAAAAAAGAACTGCTAACAGAGCTAAAAGATAAAGAGAATATAACATTAGACGGTCAAAGAATTGATTTATTCGCCAATATTGGAAGTACCGGTGATTTAGCCTCTGTAATACAGAATGATGCAGGGGGAATTGGGCTGTTTCGCAGCGAATTCTTATATCTGGAAAAAGATCATTATCCTACGGAAGAGGAGCAATTTCAAGCCTACAAAATGGTTGCAGAGAACATGGCAGGCAAAAAAGTCATAATTCGTACACTGGATATTGGAGCGGATAAGAAGGTTGCTTATTTTAATATGGAAAAAGAAGAAAATCCCGCCATGGGTTATCGTGCTATTCGAATATGTCTGGATAGAACAGAAATTTTTAAAACCCAGTTACGTGCCTTGTTAAGAGCAAGTGCATATGGCAACATTGCTGTTATGTATCCTATGATTATCTCTCTGGAAGAAGTTCTGGAAATTAAAAAAATTGTAGAAGAAGTAAAGAGAGAATTGGAAGAAGAAAAGCTTCCATATAAAGAGGTTGAGCAGGGCATTATGATTGAAACTCCCGCAGCGGCTGTAATTTCAGATATACTTGCACAGGAAGTGGATTTCTTTAGTATTGGTACAAATGATTTAACTCAATATACCCTTGCCATTGACAGGCAGAATACAAAACTTGAAAAACATTATGATTCTCATCATCCGGCAATTCTTCGTTTAATTAAGATGATTGCAGATAATGCCCATCAGGCAGGTATCTGGGTTGGAATATGCGGTGAACTTGCAGCAGACAGCAGCCTTACCGAAACTTTCTTAAAAATGAAGATTGATGAATTATCCGTATCTCCTTCTTATATATATCCTTTAAGAAAGAAAATCAGAGAAACAGATATTTCAAAGCTATAAGTGTTTTTATGAGATTGTTTATAATTTTTTAATATTTGTTTACAGATAATTCATTGCATAAATGTGTTCTATTCATCTATTCTTATAGTAAGAACATGATAAATAACTTTTATTTTCAATATTTTTGTTATTAATCAAAACAACGATAAAGAGGAAAGGTTATGAAAACGTGATAAATTTGTTAAGTATAGATTGGGATTATTTTATTGATATAAGTAACGAAACCCGCAATACTTGTTTTCCTGATACGCCTGATGATATCTTGACAGAAGATATGAGAAAAGAAATCTGGGAACCATTTTATGAAATGTACGATATAAAAGATATTGGTATATTAGAAAATGGATTTAATAATTTAAAAGAACTAATACGATATATCAAATCCTATAATAAGAATGCTATAAAATGCGTAAATGACAGTCACAGGTATATGTATGGCCTTGTATACAAATTTCTTGAAGCAAGAAAAAGTAAGCTTGTAAGAGTATATAATATTGATCACCATCATGATATGTATCAATATCGCAGACCAAATGAAAAAGTCAATTGCGGTAATTGGGCAGAAATCTTGCAAGAAGAGTTAGGTGAAAAATTTGACTATAATTGGATTAAACGGGAAGATTCGGAAGAATTCAATTTGTCGGGAAAAGTAGATTGTAATGAAAGTTCTTTAGAAGAACTTTACGACATCGATTTTGAGGGTATCTATTTGTGTAGAAGTGGAGCATGGAGCCCGCCTCATTTAGATGATGCATTTCTAGAACTTAAAAATTATATTATTGAAAATTAAAAAAAGTGCGCTTGGACCTGCATAAGGTAAAGCGTACTTTTTATGGAAAATAATTAGGCTTTTTGGAGAATTATGATTGCACAAATTTAAATATATAACATATCTATATAGTAGATGATATTCCGTTCTATCTTATTTTATATGAATTATATTGAATAGGTCAGAAGAATATCCATACTATCTTATAGAAAGGAGTAGTATATGAATTTTGGCAATTATTCTTCAAATAGCAAATTTTCTAACTCTCGTAAAGAAGTTAGCATAAATAATGAAGATGGAATTATAAAGGCACAAAGTTGTAATTCGTGGAATTCAGGCCGACAGAATAGAGTGGATAATTCCATATGTAATTCGTGCTATTCGGATTCAGGCTGTGATGGTTCTTCAGGTCCTCCTGGACCACCTGGACCACCCGGTCCCCAAGGTCCAGTAGGACCAAGAGGCCCGGCAGGTCCCCAAGGGCCGCCTGGAGCAACAGGCCCGGCAGGTCCTCAAGGTGAACAAGGTCCGATGGGAGCCACTGGAGCCACAGGAGCAACCGGTCCCCAAGGCCAGCCTGGAGCAACAGGTCCAGCAGGCCCACAAGGTGAGCAAGGTCCGTCCGGTGCAACAGGGGCACAAGGACCAATGGGTCCGTCAGGTCCTCCGGGAGCAGCAGGTTTACCCGGTCCGGCAGGTCCAGCAGGTCCTCAAGGGGATCCCGGACCAATGGGACCGCCCGGTCCAGCAGGTCCGTCAGGTCCCCAAGGTCCGCCGGGTGCTATAGGTCCAGTAGGTCCTCAGGGAGAACAAGGTCCTCAGGGAGCCACCGGAGCCACAGGATCCACAGGCCCAGCAGGCCCTCCAGGTCAGGTAGGCCCTCCGGGTCCAGTAGGTCCACCGGGAGAACAAGGTCCTCCGGGAGCCACAGGAGCCACAGGAGCCACTGGAGCAACAGGTCCTCCGGGACCGGCAGGCCCTCAAGGTGAACAAGGACCAACGGGAGCCACTGGAGCTACCGGAGCAACAGGCCCGGTAGGTCCTCCAGGCCCAGCAGGGCCAGCGGGTGAACAAGGTCCACCAGGAGCAACTGGCCCAGTAGGCCCACCGGGACCATCAGGCCCATCAGGCCCACCGGGAGCTACAGGAGCCACCGGAGCAACTGGAGCAACCGGACCACAAGGTCCACCGGGACCGCCAGGCCCTCCAGGTCCGGGAGAGTCAAACAGTTTTGTCTATAGGTTTAGTACAAATCCAAGAATAACGATTGCAGGCGGTGGAAATTTTGAGTTTCCATCTGGAAATGTGCCTATAGTACCAAACGGAATCCTTTTACCCAATGCTGGTCAGACTGTATTGCAAGAGGCAGGAGTGTATCTCATAAACTTTATTGCATATGTGGCAGGAGTTCTTCCGAATGTATCTATAAACTTAAACGGAGTCCCTGTTCCGGGAGGAACAGTTGGAACATTAGCAGCCTCTAATGAAGTTGAAATATCAGCTTTGGTAGAAGTTACGGCTTCTAATTTACCTGCAACCATAACCATATCTAATAATTCATTTGCAACGATTAGTTTCCCTGTACTTGCACCGGGAAGTATAGTTTCTGCACTAACAATTATCAGATTATCCTAAAGAAAAAGTAAGATAACATACTGATGAAAAAAATATATAATAAAACAGGGAATAAATAATAGTAAATTCTAAACCATTCCGAATCTGCCCCTGTCTGTAGTGATAGGGGCAGATTCTATGTCCGAAAGGACATCTTTGAAAGCTGGAAAACCCATAAAATGCATATCTGTACATATTGCATAAAAAATCTATTGAAAATTCATAATAAATTATATTGACTTTATCCCAAAATACAGGTAATATATTCTTAACATACTAGTATACAAGAGAAAAAGAAAATAGGTAAAATTATTTCATAAGTATATATTTAATTTTACATAAAGCAAGAAATAATATCAGATATTTTATATTGTTATTGCAAGTAAAGAGGATTTCCAGAAAGGCAGGTATCATTATGAGTAAATTCATGAATGAAGATTTTCTATTACAAACTAAAACTGCACAAAAATTATACCATGACTATGCAGAAAAAATGCCAATATATGATTTCCATAATCATCTATCAGCTAAAGAAATTTATGAGGATATTAAATTTGATAACATTACCCAGGTTTGGTTGGGCGGTGATCATTATAAATGGCGTGCTATGCGAACTTTCGGAATTGATGAAGATTATATTACAGGGAAACAGCCGGAATACGAAAAGTTTAAGAAGTGGGCAGAAGTAGTTCCATATTTAATAGGAAATCCATTATTTCATTGGACTCATTTAGAATTACAAAGATATTTTGGAATTAAAGAAACCTTGTCTCCAAAAACATGTGAAAGCATATGGGAACAGTGTAATGCAAAATTAAGAACACCGGAATTCAGCGTACGTAATTTATTACGTAAAATGAATGTTAAAGCGCTGTGTACTACAGACGATCCAAAAGATTCCTTAGAATATCACAAGAAATTAAAAGATGATTTTGAGATCAAAGTACTGCCTTCCTTTAGACCGGATAATGCAATTCGTGTTTATAAACCAGGCTTTGCTTCCTATGTTGAAGATTTGGGACAAGTAGTAGGTTGCCAATTAGAATCTGTTTCCGATCTTGTAAAGGCTTTAATTGAAAGATTACATTATTTTGATAAAATTGGTTCAAAAGTAAGTGACCATGGCATGGATGTATTTAGATTCACTCCATGTAACGAAGAAGAGGCAGACGCAATATTTAAAAAGGGTCTGAATCAGGAAAGCATCACAGAGGAAGAAATAAGTAAATATGAAGGTTATATTTTGACCCAATTAGGAAAAGCATATCATGATTTAGGCTGGGTAATGCAGATTCATATTGGTGCTATCAGAAATAATTCCACCCGTATGTTTGAAAAGTTAGGTCCGGATGTAGGATTTGATTCCATTAATGACAGTAACTTTGCCAAAGATTTAAGTGCTTTCTTAAATGCCTTGGATTATCAAGGAAAACTTCCCAAAACAGTATTATATAATTTGAATCCAAGAGACAATGAATTAATAGCTACTATGATTGGTAACTTCCAGGATGGTTCCTGTGCTGGTAAGATTCAATATGGTTCCGGATGGTGGTTCTTAGATCAAAAAACAGGTATGGAAAATCAGATGGAAGCTTTAAGCCAGCTAGGTTTAATATCAAAATTTATTGGTATGTTAACAGATTCCAGAAGTTTCTTATCATTCCCACGTCATGAATACTTTAGAAGAATTCTATGTAATAAATTAGCCGGGCTTATAGATAATGGTGAATATCCCGATGATTTGGAATTCGTAGGAAAGATTGTGGAAGATATTTGTTTCAATAATGCAGAAAAGTATTTTAATGTTAAATTGTAGTTTTAAATAATATTAATCATATAAATATGGAAAGACATTAGGAGGACATAAGTTATGGAAATGACATTACGCTGGTTTGGTAAAGAGCATGATTCTGTTACATTAGAGCAAATCAGACAAATACCTGGAGTTACAGGAGTTATCACTACTCTATATAATAGATTAGCCGGTGAGGCCTGGCCTATGGATGAAATTCTTAAAATGAAGGAAGAAGTAGAAGCAGCGGGGCTTAAAGTTGCTGGTATTGAAAGTGTTAACATACACGATTCTATAAAGATTGGTACACCGGATAGAGAACAATATATTGAAAATTACATTACAACTTTAGAGAATTTAGGTAAAGCTGGCATTCATATGGTATGCTACAACTTCATGCCTGTATTTGACTGGACAAGATCTGATCTGGCTAAAGTAAGACCGGATGGTTCCACTGTTTTATCCTATAATCAGGATTTAATTGATAAAATTGATCCGGAAACTATGTTCAAAGAATTGGATTCCAGCAGTAATGGATTTGTTATGCCGGGCTGGGAGCCGGAAAGACTTGCTCATGTAAAGGAATTATTTGAAAAATACAAAGATGTGGATGAGGATAAGCTTTTCGATAATCTGGTATATTTCTTAAATAAAATTCGTCCGGTTTGTGAGAAATATGATATTAAGATGGCAATTCATCCGGATGATCCTGCTTGGCCAGTATTTGAACTTCCAAGAATTGTTAACAACAAAGAGAATGTATTAAAATTATTAAATACAGTGGATGCTGAATTCAATGGTATTACATTATGTACAGGTTCTTATGGTTCTAATCCAAAGAATGATATTGTTGATATTATTCATTCCACAGCAGGCAGAATTCATTTTGCCCATGTTAGAAATGTTGTGTATCTGGGACCTGGTAAATTCGATGAAGCAGCTCATTTATCCAGCGATGGTTCTTTAGATATGTATGAAATCATGAAAGCCTTATATGATACAGGCTTTGACGGTCCAGTCAGACCAGATCATGGCCGTGCAATCTGGGGAGAAGTATCCATGCCAGGTTATGGTTTATACGACCGTGCTTTAGGTGCAACTTATCTTAACGGTTTAGCCGAAGCAATTGAAAAAACTGATAAAAATAAATAATCCAGGTAATTAAAGGTCAATAAAACCCATTTTGCCCTTAATTAACATAGATCAATCAATTCGCGAAAAACGAATGATAGGAATTAGTAATCCGCATGTACTTATAAAAGCACATGCGGATTGCAAATATCATGCACAAAAATGTGAGATAGGAGCCTAATATGAAACTAAATCAAGAAGAATTAAAAAATAAAAAGATTTGGGAAGATGCCGGATTTGAACTTCCTGCATTTGACCGTGAACAAATGATTGAAGAGACAAAGAAGAATCCGGAATGGGTTCATTTCGGCGCAGGTAATATATTCCGTGCTTTCCCGGCTGCAGTATGCCAGGAACTTTTAAATAAAGGGATTATGAAAACCGGTATAGTAGTGGCAGAAGGTTACGACTACGAAATTATAGAAAAAAGCTATAAAAAGTTTGATGATTTAAGTGTATTAGTAACCTTAAAATCTGACGGTAATTTGGAAAAGAAAGTAATTGCAAGTATAGCAGAGTCCCATTGTGTTGATACAAACAATACAAAAGACTGGTCTCGTCTTTGTGAAGTATTTAGAAATCCAAGTTTAAAAATGGTATCCTTTACTATTACGGAAAAAGGCTATAGTTTAGTTAACGGCAGACAAGAATTATTGCCGGATGTTGCTAAGGACTTTACACAGAAACCTGTTGTAGCAACAAGCTATATTGGTAAACTGGTAGCTTTGTGTTATGAAAGATTCTCTAATTGCAAGTTACCATTAACTTTAGTAAGTATGGATAATTGCTCTCATAATGGTACTAAGTTAGAGGCAGCTGTTACAACATTTGCTAAGACTTGGGTAGAGAATAAAATAGTAGAGCCGGAGTTCTTAACTTATGTTACAGAAAGTATTTCTTATCCTTGGTCCATGATTGATAAAATCACTCCAAGACCGGCAGATTCTGTTATTGATATGTTAAAGAACGCCGGATTTGAAGATACCGATTCCGTTGTAACTTCTAAAAATACTTATGTTGCTTCATTTGTAAATGCAGAAGAACCACAATATTTAGTTATTGAAGATAAGTTTATGAATGGACGTCTTCCTTTAGAACAAGGTGGAATTATTTATACAGACAAAGAAACTGTAGATAAAGTGGAAAAGATGAAAGTATGTACTTGTCTGAATCCATTACATACTGCTTTAGCTGTATATGGATGCCTGCTAAATTATACAAAAATATCCGATGAAATGAAGGATGCAGAACTGGTTAAATTGGTTGAAAAAGTAGGATATGTGGAAGGACTTCCGGTAGTTGTAGATCCTGGTATCATTAAACCCAAGGATTTCATTGATGAAGTAATCCGTGTTCGTATACCGAATCCATTTATGCCGGATACCCCTCAAAGAATTGCAACGGATACTTCACAAAAATTAAGCATTCGTTTTGGTGAAACAATCAAAGCTTATGAAGCGGCTCCGGACTTAGATCCTAAGACTTTAACTTATATTCCTCTTGTATTAGCCGGATGGTGCCGTTACCTGACAGGAATCAATGACGAAGGCAATACGCTCGAATTAAGTTCCGATCCAATGCTAACTACATTAACACCAAAATTTGCAAATATTAAATTAGGTGATAACAATAATGTTCACGAGATTTTGGCTGATCTTTTAGCTGATGAAAGAATCTTTGGTGTAAATTTATACCAAATCGGTTTGGGTGAAAAAGTGGAAGGACTTTTTGCTGAATTAATTTCAGGAAAAGGTGCAGTAAGAGCTACATTAAAAAAGTATTTAAGTTAAATTGTATTTAAAAAAGCGCTGTTTACAGGACACTAAAAAAAGCATCTTGACTAGGGTATGTTTTTATACTATCATGTATTGGGAGGGTATGTTATGAGAATTTTAGAGCGTAAAGGGAAAGAGACAGCGCGAGAATATGCATTTCGTGTTATAAAAGAGAATATAATATCATTGGATCTTGTCCCAGGCAGTATGGTAAGTGAAAATGTTTTGGCGGAAGAGATGGGAGTCAGCAGGACACCTGTCAGGGAAGCCTTTATTGAGTTGAGTAAATTAAAAGTAATTGAAATTTATCCGCAAAAAGGAAGCTACATCTCTCTCATTGATAGTGATTTGGTTGAAGAGGCCAGATTTGTTCGTTTGGTATTAGAACGTGCAATGGTGGAAACAGCTTGTGATGTGGCAACTGAGGAAGATTTATTTAAATTGGAAGAAAACCTTAGATTGCAGGAATTTTATTTAGGAAATCCCGCACAAGATAAGCAGTTACAGTTGGACAATGAATTTCATGAGCTGATTTTTGGTATTGGTAACAAAACAATAACATACGATTTATTAGGTGGTATTTTGACACATTTTGACCGTGCCAGAAGATTAAGCCTGAATGTTATAAAGGATTCAAAAATTATAGCAGATCACAGAGCTTTATTAGATGCAATTAAAGCAAAAGATAGTGTAACTGCACAGGATATGGTTACAAAACACTTGTGCAGATATAAAGTAGATGAAAAAGAGCTAAAAGAGCGATATCCTAGTTATTTTAAAAAGTAAGTAATGGGGCGGAATTCAGAGAATTCCGCCCCATTACTTACTTTTATCACTGCCATTCCAATAATCCCCTGTGTCCTGTATTATTTTTTGTACTTTCTAATTATGTCAGGTATGTTTTGGATGATAACATTGTGATAAATATCTTCATCAATTTTTATATTTGGAGATGTTTTGCATTTTTTCAAGCAGTTTTGAGTTACCAATAGAAAAGTTCCATCTTTTGTGACTTTACCGGGCTTTACATTCAACTCTTTCTCTACCGCATTTAAGATTGCACCGCCGCCTTTTGCACCGCAACGGGGACCAGAACATACAGTAATTTTATGTTTGAAATTTTCCCCCTTTAAATGGGGTATTAATTTAATGAAAGTAGACAAAGTAGCCAATTTAATCTGTAACTTATCCGATATCTTTTGTAAAACATCTGCTGGTAAATAGCTAAATATCTCCTGGGTTTCATGTAACAGCTGCTTTATAGCTTCCTGATCTGAATTTATATTATCATAATTATCAGAATAATAATTTAATAGTTCTTCTAATTTATCATATTGTTCTTTCATGAATTAATATATCACCTACCTATTTTTTTCTAAAGTATAACCGTTTTGACGTATTTGTTCAACAATTAATATCTGTTTTAATATGAATTATCTGATTTCTAACTATAAGTCTTATTATTTGTGACCATTATCTTGCTGTCTAAAGAATGATAAAACTGATTAAAAGTAAATTTAGCCTTGACATTTTCTCTATAAAAACTTATGTTTCTTAGTAGCAGCAAGTTTATTTACATTTCCATTTGGTTATAAGAGTTAAAGTTTTTATGAATGAAAATATAAAAGAAGAAAGGAATAATAGATATGAGTATTTCAAATCAGTATAAAGAAATTTTTTTAGCTGGCGGATGTTTTTGGGGCACTGAAAAATATTTATCTGGTATAAAAGGAATTGTGAGTACAGATGTTGGATATGCCAATGGTAATACGGAGAATCCTTCTTATAAAGAAGTTTGCCATAACAATACAGGACATGCCGAAACAGTAAGAGTAGTATATGATCCTACTGTAATTAGTTTGTCTTTTATATTGGAGCTTTATTACGATGTAATAAATCCTACTTCTGTAAATCGTCAGGGAGGAGATATAGGAAGTCAGTACCGTACAGGTATTTATTACGTTTATGAGGAAGACATAGAAATCATTGAGGATTCCATAAAAGAACTCCAAAAAAAATATGACAAACCAATTGCTATTGAAGTATTGCCTTTTAGAAATTATTACTTAGCAGAAGAATATCATCAAAAGTATTTGGATAAGAATCCGAATGGCTATTGTCATATCGGAACTGATAAATTTGAAAAAGCAAAATTGGCGGTAGATCCCTCTATTTAAATGAAATGTGTAAAATGGATAGTATCTGCTTTATATATAATCGAAATAATAATTTTTTGGTAATCTGGTACTCTGAAATAAGAGTAAGATATAAGAAATTGTAAAGAATAATAGTGTAACTTTATCATTATATAATCGCATACGCAGACAATCACTTGTCTAATTGAAATCATGATAAAAGAAAATACACAACACTATATTCTTTCTGTACTTGCTAATAACTGTATGCCTGTGTTAATGAAAATTAAAACGGCAGGTTTTATAAACTTTAAAAAAGCTTATATATTCGATATGCCTGTTTTTTTCCGGATGCTAGAAGAAGAACTGCAATTATTTCAATGTGAATACGAGACTGTTTATGAAGATGAAAAATCTATTTATGTATTCATATACAATTTAGAACCTTTGAAAGCAGTTCTAGGGCAGTTATATCATCATCCCATTCTTTTAAATAATGGTTATAATTCTCAAGGTACTTTAGATAATTATATTAGAATATTTAAAAGCCGTTATATGGACTATTCCTATCATAAATCAATATTTCCTCATGAAATAGGCATTTTTTTAGGTTATCCCATTCACGACGTAGAAGGATATATTAACAATAATGGAGAGAATTATTTATTAAATGGTTATTGGAAAGTATATGATAAGCCTACAGATGCCATAAAAACTTTTCATAGTTATCAATGCTATAGAAATAAAGCGATAGAGTTAGTATTATCTGGTGAGGGGCTTTCAGAAATGTTAAATTTTCAATAATTCACAATCCGGTTTGTGGCAGTGCGTATCTGCTAGCATATCTGTCATGCAAGGAGCTAGTGTGAATTATTGAAATACATAATTCACATACTGAATTAAAGGCAATGCCTCATCTGCAAACATATGGGGCATGCACTGGGAGAAAGTAAGAAAATACGTGATTACTCAGTTGACAGAGCCCGGATATAATGCTATCATAATTCAGATTAATATTATAGAAAAAATATGAATAGCTATAAATTAAGTTTAATAGTGTAGAAATAATAGGCACTATAAACGTTGGAATAGTAAGTATCCAGGAGGAAACCTATGTTAAATCAGTTTTCAAGAACAGAGCTTTTGTTTGGCAATGAAGCTATGGAAAAATTAAGTAAATCAAGAGTTGCGGTCTTTGGAATAGGCGGCGTTGGCGGGTTTACCGTGGAGGCGTTAGCCAGAAGCGGAGTGGGTATCTTTGATTTATTTGATGATGATAAAGTATGCCTTACCAATGTAAACAGACAAATTATCGCAACCAGAAAGACTATCGGTAAATATAAAGTGGAAGTTATGAAGGAAAGAATCCTCGAGATAAATCCTAAAGCTGTTGTAAATACCCATCAAACCTTCTATACACCTGAGGTGGCAGACCAATTCGACCTATCAGAATATACCTATGTGGTTGATGCTATTGACACAGTAACTGCTAAAATAGAATTAGTAATGAGAGCAGATAAATGCAATGTACCTATTATTAGTTGTATGGGTGCAGGAAATAAATTAGACCCTACCATGTTTGAAGTGACAGACATATATAAAACTTCTGTTTGCCCGTTGGCTAAAGTAATGAGAAAAGAATTAAGGGTAAGAGGTATTAAAAAATTAAAAGTAGTTTATTCAAAAGAATTACCAAAAAAGCCCATAGAAGATATGTCCATCAGCTGTAGAGATCACTGTATCTGTCCCCCAGGTGCAGAAAGAAAATGTACCGATAGGAGAGCCATTCCCGGAAGTACTGCATTTGTCCCTTCTGTAGCAGGTTTAATTATTGCAGGAGAAGTGATAAAAGACATAACGGGAGTACGTTAAACTTTTATGACACTGGAACTTAAGAAAATATGTATGGTTGATATTAGGATAAATCTACGATAAAATAGGAATAAAATACCATAAGACGACTCATAAAATATAAGGAGATCAAATCATTATGAAAATAAAAATGAGTGTAAAGAAAAAGCTTTCGTTGCTTGTGATAATTTGCGTTACTGCTGTTTTAGGTACATTTCTTACAGTGAATCTCTACATATTAATAAGCACTCCTAAGCAATATATGATAACGTCAGAGAATTATTTTGATTATCAGCCACATTACGAATGTTCAGGCTATTCCTCGGCTTATGTATTAAGAAGTCTAGGGGAAGATATGGATGGTTTGGAGTTGTATAATGATATCTCTAAAAAGAACAGCGATGGAACGGTTACACCTAAGAATTTAGTTGGTTTTCTTTCGGAAAAGGGATACTCCGCGAATCTTTGCAGCGGCACTGCGTTGCAGTTGAAGCATGAGATCAGTAAAGGTACACCTGTTATCGTCTTCGTAAGAACCTCTCCGAAAGAAAATTATTATCATTATCTTCCGATTGTGGGTTATGACGAGGATAATATTTATGCGGCTGAGTCACTGCAATACAAGACAAATGCAGAGAACCAGCATTATAATCGAATTATTAGCAATAGTGACTTTGAGATGATGTGGGAAACAGGGGTATTCAGAAAAAATACTTATATAACAATTAAATTAAAATAATTTCCTGCTCTTATCTGATTGTTGAACAAACGGCTTAAATAATTTAGTAGAAATACTTTTCTTAATTCTAATGAATTTATTGAATAGTACGAAATAAATAACTCACCTGTTAAGGAAGAAGAATTAGCATTTGCGGGTGGATAATCTTATAACAAAAAATAATATATGTGATTCCTGTTCCGGTGGAGACAAGAACCACACATATTATTTTGCTATATCCAGATAAGATACTCTAAATTTGTATATCTCTTCTCTTAAATATTCCTAAAGAAATGAGTAAAAATACAAAAGAGGTTATTATTGAAACAATAATGACATTATTATAGGTAAAATGTAATGATTTTGTTTCTCTTACAATAGTACCGGTAATGATTGGTTCAATATTCGTAAAATGAAGGAATATGAAGGCTGATAGTTTTTTATAGGTACTTGACAGCATATATACAATATTAGAACCTAGTAAGGCACCGATGGTAATCGTCATTGCAATAACGCTGGATTTTGAAATGGTTGAAATCATAAAGATAAAGGAAACCATTACAACAATAATAATACATTCTAGTAAAAGAGCTTTCAACAAATATTGGGAAAGTGGAATATAGTGAATTGTATATGGAATTTCTCTTAGAATTTTTTCACCAAATTCAACTACAAACTCGTACTGATGTCCCACTAATATTGGTCTGTTAAGACTGCCAAATCCTTTTACAAGTCCCACACCTAAGCAAAAGACTAACTGGGTTATAATAATAAGTATTATGGAACTAGTAAGCATAACGATATATTTGCTTAATAATACCTTTACCCTGGTAACAGGTTGTATCAGTAAGAATTTTAAAGTTCCGGGATTATATTCTGTGGATACGGAGTCCGCATTAAACAGGATAAGTCCAAAAGCAAGGAAACCGGAAGCAACTACCATTATATTTAGCAGCAAATAGTTAAAGCCTTTGTTTAGGGATTCTTCATCCATAGGAATATTATGATCAATATGGGTTTGGATTTTAGTAATATTATTCTTAATGTAGAACTTATTTTCTTCATCTGCTGTTTTTAATTCTTCTTTTAAAGAATCTAATTCTGCCTGAGCACTTATTCTCCAGTCTATTTCCTCTTCATTAATCATGGATTCTTTCAATCTTGCTAATTCATCTTCCATATAACTTAGGGATTCTTCTGCTGAAGCTAATTGCTTTGTTCTATCTTCCTCGGAAAGTGTTTCGTCTTTTGCAATACTATCTAAATATTCTTTTTGATATTTGATATTTTCCTCCATATTAGATACACGATATTTTGGAGAGTTATATTTTAAATAATTATTCTCTGAAACTTCATTCACTGCGACAAAAACACCGGAGAGAGCAATGAATAGGAAAAGTATTATATATGTTTTTTTCTTTGAAAATAGTTTTATAAATTCATTTTTTATTAGTCCCATGAACATTAGCGTATTCCTCCTTTGATAACCTCTAGATATCGTTCTTCTAATTCCTTTAGATGTCTGGAGAAGGAATTAACTTCAACACCTTTATCAATCATATCTTTTAAAATCGTGCTTGGCTTTTCGCCGGCAAGTTCTATAAGATATCCGGCATCATTCTCTTTTACGGATACAATACCATTCATAGATTGTAATAGCTTCAACGTGTTTTCTTCTTTCTTTGTTTCTACAATAAAGTAAAGAGAGTTGTGTACCATAGCCATGGATTCCACGGAGGTAATAACCCCAGCCTCTATAAATGCAACGGTATCACATAGGTTTTGAATTTCACCCAATATATGAGAAGATACAAATACGGCCATTCCTTTTTCTTTTGCCAGTTTTTTTAGAATATTACGAAGCTCAATGATTCCGTTTGGGTCAAGTCCATTGGTAGGTTCATCCAAAATTAATAGTTTGGGATCGGACAAAAGAGCGGCAGCTAAACCAAGTCTTTGTTTCATACCAAGAGAATATTTTTTCATCTTGTCTTTAATTCTGCCTTCCAGGCCTACTAATTTGATTACTTCTTCAATTCTGTCTTTTGATATTCCACGGATTCGTGCTATTTGCATTAGGTTTTCGTAACCGGACAGATAGCTGTATAGCTCCGGATTTTCAACAACAGCACCTATGTGTTCCAGTGCAGCCTCACGGTTCTTTTTAATATCAGAACCCAAAATCTCAATGGTTCCATGGTCCATCGATATGAGATCTACCAACATCTTTATTGTAGTTGTTTTACCGGAGCCGTTTGGCCCTAGAAAACCAAAGATTTCACCGGGGTGAATGGCAAAGGATATGTCTTTTATAATTTCGGTTTTACCTATTTTCTTTTTTAGATTTTTTACTTCTAATACAGTTTCCACTTTTACCTCGATTCCAGCGCTTTAGCGCTTTTTAATAACGACAGCAATTGCTCTACGGCATAGATTGCCGTCTGAAAAATTAATTTTCACACCACTTTCACTTAATTGGAAATAATTCCATATTAAGGAACCCATTTTTTATATTCTAACCATTTCATAAGTAAATATCAACAAAAATGATAAATCTTAAGCATTTGTAAGTTAATATTAATTATTTTAATAAAGATAACGGTGTGGAAAGAAATTGTTATAATAATTTAAATAGTTAAGATACCATGGGTATAGAATACACTTGTACATCTATTGGGAGTGATATATTATAAAAGAAGAAAAACAAATTAAAATGTAATAAAGAGGAGGAACAATAATTGAAATTACTGCATATATCGGATTTACATATCGGTAAAAAGTTTCGGGAAACAGATTTTACTCCGGATCAGATTCATATATTAAATGAAATTGTTGAAATAGCAGATACAGAGAAGCCGGATGGGATTATTATTGCAGGTGATGTTTATGATAGAAGCGTGCCTCCTGCCGGAGCAGTTAATATATTTGATGATTTTTTAACCAAATTGGAAATGCGTGGTATTAATGTATTTATTATAAGCGGTAACCATGATTCACCGGAAAGATTAAATTATGGAAAAGAAATCCTGGGCAAAAATAGAATTTATATAGCAGGAACTTTTAAAGGAGAATTAGAAAAGATAGCTTTGAAGGATGAATACGGAACTTTGAATATGTATTTGCTGCCTTACATTAAGCCTTCCCTGGTGAGCAATTTTCATAGTGAGGCGAATGTAGATTCTTATGAAGCAGCGGCCAGGTTTGTTATTGACAGAGCTGATATTGATACTTCAGAAAGAAATATTCTTACAGCACACCAATTTGTAACCAATGCAGGGGTAGAGCCTGAAAAGTCAGATTCAGAGGTACTCACCATTGGTGGGTTGGATAATATTGATGTGTCTGTCTTCGAGCCCTTTGATTATGTTGCATTGGGACATATCCATGGACCTCAGAAAGTAGGCCGCGATACGGTCCGTTATTGTGGGACTCCGTTAAAATACTCCTTTTCAGAATGTAATCATAAAAAGTCAGTAACTTGTATTGAGATAAAGGAAAAGGGTAATATAACTATTTCTCAGATTCCACTTCATCCTATAAGGGACATGAGAGTAATTAAGGACAAGCTGGATAACCTTCTACATGATTCTAAATACACCGGTAAAAATTGCGAAGATTATATTTATGCTATAATTACCGATGAAGAAGATATTTACGATCCCATTGGTAAATTGCGTATAGTATACCCTAACATTCTATTGCTGGAGGTTGAAAATACCAAGACCGGATTAAATGAGAATTCGAAAAGTTCTGCTTCCGATGTGGAGAATAAAAGTCCTATGGAACTATTTGAAGAATTCTATAAGAATCAGAATAACGTGGATTTATCAGATAGTCAGAAGCAGATTATATATGAGATATTGGAAGAACTGGGAGGTGAAATGGATTGAAACCACTTAAATTAACGATGAGTGCTTTTGGACCTTATTCGGGTACTACGGTAATAGATTTTGAAAACTTGGGAAGTTCCGGATTATTTTTAATATCGGGAGATACCGGTGCTGGTAAAACTACGATATTTGATGCTATTGCCTATGCGCTGTTTGAGAAGACCAGCGGTCAGACCCGTGATATTAATTCCATAAGAAGTGACTTTGCTCCCTTAGAAATATTTACGGAAGTGACTTTAGAATTCTCCCATAAAGGTCAGGTATACACCATCAATCGGTATCCAGATCAATTAAGAAAAAGTGAACGGGGGAAAGGGTATGCGGAACAGAAAAAAGGTGCTTCAATTCTTATGCCCGATGGTACCAAGATTGATAACAGAACACAGGTAAAATCAATTATTACTGATATATTGGGAGGATTGGGGTATGATCAATTCAAACAGATTGCCTTAATCGCCCAGGGGGAGTTCTTAGAATTATTGTTGGCAGACAGTGATAAAAGAAATGATATTTTACAGAAGGTATTTAATACGGAGTTCTTTAAAAGAGTGGGTACAAGACTTAGAGAAAAAGAAAATAAATTAAAAGGGGAATGTGAGGATTTAGAAAAAAGTATCCTGCAATATATTAATGGTATAAAGTGCAGCGAGGATTCTGAGAACTATTCTACTATAATAGAATTTAAGAAAGCTAGAAATATAAACCTTGTGAATGAGATTTTAGAAGCTTTAGAAACTCTTGTTACAGAGGATGCAGAGATTCAGGCAGAACTTAATACAAGAATCGATAAATTAGAAAATGAAAAAGATAAGTTAATCAAAAGTGAGATGAAGGGCAAGGAGTTAAATAAGGACTTAGAGGAGAAAGAAAAGCTTCAGAAGAAAAAACTTGAACTTGATAATAAGAAAGAGGAAATAAAGGCACTGGAAGAAAAATCAGTGTTAGGTCAAAAAGCCCTGTCCCATGTTAAACCTGCTGAAGATGCTAAATTAAGAGAGGAAAACTATCTGTTGCAGCTGGATGCCAAAATGACCAAAAGCATGTTAGAAAAAGAGCAGCAGGAGGAACAGCTGGTATTCAATAAAAAGGTATATGAAGAAGAGAGCAATAAAGAGGAGATACGGGAAAAATTAAATATCTATATTAATGAGTTACTGGAAAAGCTTCCAAAATATGATAAGCTAAAAGAATTATCTGCTAACTTAAAGAAATTGCTGGAACAGGAAAAAGATACAGAGGAACACTTGATTCTATTACTAAATAAAGCAAAAGAGTTGGAGAAGAAAAATAAAGACCTAGAAGAAGAACAGGTTTTATTAAAGGAAAGTCCGGTTCAATATATGAATGCCCTTAATACTTTAGAAAAGGAGAAGGCAGATAAAAAAAGGTTAGATATTATATTAAAGGATGTAGCCCTTTTAATTCAGATGGAGAAAGCCGTTGCAAAGAATCAGAAAACCTTTTTAAACTTTGAGAAAGAATTTGAATATTGGAATCAGGAATATGAAGCAAAGCAAAAAGCCTTTTTAAGGGAGCAGGCCGGTATTTTGGGTAAGGGTTTAGAAGATGGACAACCTTGTCCGGTATGCGGATCTCTTCATCACCCGGATATTGCAATATGTGAATCTGAAGCACCTTCTGAAGCTGAACTTAAGGAATTAAAGAAAAAAAGGGAACAATGTAGTGAGAAACTGCAGCAAGGGGCCATTGAAGCCCGTGAATCCAAAAAAGAACTGGATACCAGTTTCCGATTATTAAAAGAAACGATAGAAGAATTTTATCATTTTAATACAGAACCTGAGATTGCGGATATAGAAACTCTGATTCAAAAGATAAAATTCAAGAAAGAAGAATATATTGCCCATGTTGAAAAGCAGGTGTTGCAATTAAAGCAGCAATATGAAAGAAAAGAATTATGCGAAAAAGAAAGCAGTAAACTTCAGGAAGAAATGAAAGCCAATAGCATTCATTTAGAACAAGCAAAAGAGATTAAGAATGGTGTATCTATGTCTATTAGTTCTTGTAGAAAAGACATGGATTATATTTCAAAAGATCTGGAATTTGATTCTTTAGAAAAAGCCAATGAAATAATTGTTAAGAAAAAGTCCCAATTGCAGGAATTAAGAGAAAAGTTTATAACTGCTGAGAAGAACTATCATGATATAGAAGGAAAACTAAAGACAACGGTAGGTTTAATCAGGGAGTTTGAAAGCCAAAAAGAAAGTACGCAAAATACCTTAGAACAATTTACAAAAGAATATTTGCAAAGAATCAAAGAAGCAGGGCTAAAAAATGAGGCATTTTATAAAGATAACTTGCTTACTCAAGAGCAAATTGATGAAATTACCCTTCAGTGCAGAAAGCATGAGTTGACCAAGAGGGAAATCAAAGCCCAGCTTGATAAGTTGAAAGAGAAAACTTATGGAAAAGAGCCTGTGGACGTAGAAGCCATACAAAGAAGTATTCAAGAAATAAAATCGAATAAAAATATATTGGATAAATCTTTGAAAGAAGTACAAAATCGTGTTATGGTTAATAGAAGCATCCTTTCAAGTATTAAAGAAGTGGAAAAGATAAGAGAGGAAAAAAGCAGAGCATTTTTAGATGTAAGTGCCATGTCAAAAACAGCGAATGGCAGGCTGGAAGGAAAACAAAAGATTACTTTTGAAACCTATGTACAGGCTGCATATTTTATAAAAATCGTTGAAGAAGCAAATAAAAGATTTTATGATATGTCTGGAAAACGGTATAAGTTATTGCGTAAGGAAGAGGGGAATATTCAAAGCTTTACAGGACTTGAACTAAATGTATACGATACCTGGACTGGTAAAATACGCAGTGTAAAGTCCTTATCCGGAGGAGAATCCTTTATGGCGGCATTATCTCTGGCTTTAGGGTTTGCAGACATTATTCAGAGTTATTCCGGGGCTATCCGGATTGATACTATGTTTGTAGACGAAGGATTTGGCTCTTTAGACAGCGAAGCACTGGAACAGTCCATTTCTATATTAACTACCTTAACAGACGGTAATCGTTTGGTGGGTATTATTTCTCATGTAAATGAGCTGAAAGAAAGGATTGATAAACAAATTATTGTAAAGAAAGATATCAAAGGCAGCTATGTCGATAAAGTATTATATTAATAGAAGTAATGTTATTCTGAAGCCGAAGACAGAAGAATCCAATTAACGGTATGTTATTCAGAGGGAAGGAGAAGAAGTTTGGTGGCAGCATGTATTCAAAACTAAAATCGGAGAGTTTCAGCTTAAGATGGATTCTTTAACCAATATGACTCAGAATACAAAGAATATAATGGAGGAATTATGGAAATCGAAAGAAAATTTCAAATTGCCAGAATGCCGGAGGATTTGGAACAATATAAAAAGAAAGAAATCGAACAGGGATATCTATGTATAGATCCGGTTATCCGCATTCGTAAGAGCAATGATAATTATATTTTAACTTATAAATCCCGAATAGGTATGATTGAAAGGCCAGATGAAATAGCCCTTACCTGTGAGGAAGTTGAGCTGGCATTAACTAAAGAATCTTATGAGCATTTGAAAGAAAAGAAAGACGGAAATATAATCTATAAAACCCGTTATCTGATACCCTTAGAAGGAGGGTTAACAGCGGAACTTGATGTGTTCCATAAGCAGCTGGAAGGTCTTCA
>NZ_DAMAUC010000019.1:0-47722 GCF_032079385.1 Anaerocolumna sp. | reverse complement strand
GTGGAATTCTCCAATGAAGAAGAAGCAGGTAAATTCAAACTGCCTGACTGGTTTGGAAAAGACGTATCTTTTGATAAAAGATACAAAAACAATTATTTGGCATTTATAGATAGTTATGAGGAAAGATAAATAAAAACCGAGAAAAATTAAATACTTATTCATTTGCAATTTTAGAACCTTCTGCTAGAAATTGTACATTTTTCATAGAATTTCATAGAAAATTGTAAGGTATTCTTGGTTTATGTACTAGATTTTTTATTTATTGTGTTCTATAATATTAAAAGTTATTAAGATAACTGTTAAAAGTATAAAAAGCACTAAATGGAGGAAACTGAATGTATAAAATCGTGAAAAAAGAGACTTTAGCACCAAATATTTATCTTATGGATATTGAAGCACCCAGAGTTGCTAAATCCTGTTATCCTGGACAATTTGTTATTGTAAAGATGGATGAAAAAGGCGAAAGAATTCCATTAACTATATGTGATTATGACAGAGATTTAGGAACAGTTACAATTGTATTTCAAACTTTGGGAACATCCACAAAACGGATGGCAGAGTATGAAGTAGGGGAAAGCTATCGTGATTTCTCCGGCCCTCTTGGATGTAAATCAGAATTAGTAGATGAAACGGATGAAGAATTAAAAAAGAAGCATATTTTATTCGTTGCAGGAGGAGTAGGAACAGCACCAGTATATCCACAGGTTAAAATGATGAAAGAACGCGGAATGGATGTGGATTGTATTATAGGTGCAAGAAACAAAGACTTAATCATTCTGGAAGATGAAATGAAGAAGGTAGCAAAGAATGTTTATGTTGCTACTGATGATGGTTCTTATGGAATGAAAGGAAATGTAAATGATTGTATTAAGGATCTGGTGCAAAATCAAGGTAAACAGTATGATCTTGTAATAGCAATTGGGCCGGTTATAATGATGAAATTTGTTTGCATTTTAACAAAAGAATTAGGAATCAAAACCATTGTAAGTATGAATCCGATTATGGTAGACGGTACAGGCATGTGTGGGGCATGTCGATTGACAGTTGGAAACGAAGTAAAATTCGCCTGTGTGGACGGACCTGAATTCGATGGACATTTAGTTGATTTTGATGAGTCTATGAAGAGACAGCAAATGTACAAAACAGAAGAAGGACGTGCAGTTCTGAAAGAAAAAGAAGGTGACACTCACAAAAATGGTGGATGCGGCTGCAGTGATAAATAGTTTTGATTTGAATTTTTAATAGGAAAGATAAATCTTAAAGACGATTTTATATAGAAAAGGATTAGGAATAAATTAAAGGCAAATCAAAAGATAGGGGATATCTGTTAATATAATATGGAAACTACAATTTAGAAAAGAGGAAGATTATGGACGTATTAAAGAAAGTTCCGGTAAGAGAACAGGATCCTAAAGTTAGAGCAACTAACTTTGATGAAGTATGTTTAGGCTATAATATAGAGGAAGCCAAAGAAGAAGCAAGCAGATGTTTAAAATGTAAAAATCCCAAATGCGTAGATGGATGTCCTGTATCTATTAACATACCCGGTTTTATAAAAGAAGTGGAAGAAGGTAATATTGAAGAAGCAGCAAGGGTAATCGGTCAATATTCTGCACTACCTGCTGTTTGCGGACGTGTATGCCCACAGGAAAGCCAATGTGAACAAAGATGTATCAGAGGTATCAAAGGAGAACCTGTATCAATAGGTAAATTAGAACGATTTGTTGCAGACTGGTCAAGAGAAAATAACATAAAACCGGAAGCACCAAAAGAAACCAACGGTAAAAAAGTAGCAGTTATCGGTTCCGGACCAGCAGGACTTACTTGTGCCGGAGATTTAGCAAAGCTTGGCTATGAAGTAACTATATTTGAGGCACTTCATGAGCCGGGTGGCGTATTGGTTTATGGTATTCCGGAATTCCGTTTACCAAAAGAAACCGTTGTAAAAACAGAAATTGAAAATGTAAAGGCTCTTGGTGTAAAGATAGAAACTAATGTGGTAATCGGAAAATCTACTACCATAGATGAGTTAATGGAAGAAGAAGGTTTCCAGGCAGTATTTATCGGTTCCGGGGCAGGACTTCCAAAGTTCATGGGAATCCCGGGAGAGAATGCCAATGGTGTATTTTCTGCAAATGAATACTTAACAAGAAATAATTTAATGAAGGCATTTGATGCAAATTACGACACTCCTATTGCAAGAGGTAAAAAGGTTGCTGTAGTGGGCGGCGGAAACGTAGCTATGGATGCGGCAAGAACAGCTTTAAGACTTGGAGCACAGGTGTATATTGTTTATAGAAGAAGTGAATCTGAACTACCTGCAAGAGTAGAAGAGGTTCATCATGCAAAAGAAGAAGGGGTTATCTTTAAATTATTAACTAATCCCAAGGAAATCCTTGTAGACGAAAAGGGTTGGGTAAAAGGAATGAAATGTGTGGAAATGGAACTTGGTGAACCGGATGCATCAGGAAGAAGAAAACCGGTAGAAAAGCCAGATTCTGAATTTGAAATAGAGTTGGACACCGTTATTATGTCACTGGGTACCAGTCCAAATCCTTTGATTTCTTCTACAACATCCGGTCTTGAAACAGATAAAAGAAGATGTATTGTTGCCGGCGAAGAAAATGGACAAACTTCTAAAGAGGGTGTCTTTGCAGGTGGAGATGCCGTAACAGGAGCTGCAACTGTAATTCTTGCCATGGGTGCAGGCAAAGCTGCTGCAAAAGGCATACATGAATATTTAAGTAATAAATAAATAACGGATAGATCCTATGGTTTAAAAAAGATTGCCTTAATCCCTAATTGTGGTATAATTAGAACATATTAAATAAGTCTTTCCCCTTGTATTCAGGGGGAAGGCAGAATATTTGGGGTGCATTATGCAAGTAATAAGCAATTTTATATTTAACATGGGTTTTGTTATTTCTAATACAACCAAAGATATGGTTAATATAAAAACACTTGAGAACGATCCGGTGTATATAATAAATCGTACCATTGGAAACATTATAATTCTTGTAGTATTGGTACTAATACTGCTATTAGTAGGTTTATTTCTATATGCTAATAAACGTATGCGTTCTGAAAGAAAGACTTTGGAAAAGAATCAGCAATTATCAAAGAATTATGTGGAATTGGAACAGGCATTTGAAGATATAACAGTATCCAATCAGCAATTGACCTCAAAATATGAAGAATTAAAGAAAAATCAGGAACTAATTAAGAAATTGGCTTATACAGATCAATTAACGGGGCTGCCCAACCGTCTGGCTTTTTCAGATGTACTGGATGGTGTAATGCTGACTTTAAGAAACGAAGAAGTCATTGCATTGCTGGTAATTGATTTGGATAATTTTAAGATTATTAATGATACTTTGGGTCATTCCTATGGCGATGAATTATTAATTGATGTTACTCACCGGTTAAAACAAGCAATGGACGAAAATGATTTTCTTGCCCGCATGGGAGGAGATGAATTCTGTGTATTGACACAAAACTTTGAAGATGTTGGCCTTTATGAAGAGAAGATAAAGAAAATACAAAAAGTATTTTCTTATCCTTTTGTATTGGCTATGAAAGAGTTTTTTGTTACGGTAAGTATAGGTATCACTTTTGCACCTAAAGATGGTAAGACAACACAGGCATTGATCAAAAATATGGATTCTGCAATGTATGCTGCTAAAGATAGTGGAAAGAATACATATAGTTATTTTAATGATTCCATGAAGGAAAAATTAATGGAGAAAATCCAACTTCAATCCGAACTTAGAAAAGCAATTGAGAATAAAGAATTTGTTGTATATTATCAGCCCCAGGTGGATTTGACCACGAATAGAATAGCAGGCTTTGAAGCTTTGCTTCGCTGGATACATCCTACCAAAGGAATAATAATGCCCAATGATTTTATTCCAATTGCAGAAGAGACCGGCCTGATTGTCCAGATTGGAGCCTGGGTATTAAAGGAAGCTTGTATGCAGTTAAAACGCTGGGAAGAAGAAGGATTTCCTACTTTAACCATAGCGGTAAATATATCTTCCCGTCAATTTAAGGATCAGGAGTTAGTGAACACCATTCAGGCTGTTTTTGAAGAAACTGGAATGGAACCCAATCATCTTGAACTTGAGATAACGGAGTCCATCGCTTTAAGTGATTTAGAATATACTATTAAAACGATTGGTAAGTTAGAGAAATTGGGAATAGCTTTCTCACTGGATGATTTTGGAACTGGATATTCTTCTATGAATTACTTAAAGAGCTTACCGGTTCACAATATTAAGATTGATAAGAGTTTCTTGGATACAGTTATTGATAATATTCCTGAACAAAAAATCATAGAGACTATTATATCTTTGGCTCATTCATTAAATCTGGTTGTTATAGCAGAAGGTGTTGAGCAATATAAACAGGAGGTCTTCCTGAAAAGTGTAAACTGTAATAAGGCACAAGGTTATTTTTATAGTGAACCAGTACCCAAGGAAGAAGCAGGAAGTATATTAAGAAATATTAATTTGATGTAACTGTTAAATAAAAGGCCACTGAAACATCTGAAATAAATAACGGAGAGTATTCAGTGGTTTTCTTTAGCTTTAGTTAGGAGTTAACAGTGAAGAATATTAAGGATAGAAAGAAAGCAGTTTTAAAAATAGCATTTATTCTCATAGAACTCATTCTTTATGGGACTTTCATGTATTTGGATATATTTGTATCTCAGAAAGCCAATTTATCCATGTATATAAAATTCTTTAGCATATTTCTATGCTTCTTATTTGTTATGCTGTATTACAGGACCTCTAATCAAGCGAAAGAAGAAGGGTATTATCAAACTAATAAAGAGCATCTGGGAATTCACATTCTTAGAGTTGCTATGTTTTTTACATTACTTTCTGACTTGTTCCTGCTGGTATTGGATTATTATACTGCCGGAGTTTTTACCTTTATTATTGTGCAATTACTATATTTAATCCTAATCAGCAGTTGGATTTCATCAGGAAAAATGATAAGAACAGTTCTGATGAGAGTAATAGGAACTGGATTAGTTGCGGTACTTATTTTAATTATATACCATTTTCAAGAAACAGATGTTAAATCGGAACTCATCTTTGCTGTTTATTATTTTATATTATTTGCATCCAATGCCATGGATGCAATCGGAATCCTATTTCGTTCCAAAAGGAAAACCAGGATTTTATTTGCATGTGGTCTTTTGGCTTATTTTCTATGCGATATCAATGTAGGCATCTTTAATCTAAAAGATTATTTAACTATAGATGAGACTATTTATACTCAAATCTATAATTTTTCCGTTATTGCCATGTGGATGTTTTATCTCCCCGGCCAGGTATTAATAGCCTTAAGCGGTGAATCAAAATAAATTTCCTATGTAAAAATAAACAAAGAAAGCAAAAAAATATCTCTATATTCCCTCTTGAAATTAACTTGTCAAAATAGTGAGCTTCTGTTACTATTGAAACATGATTTGCTATGTATCTATTTATTTTAAATTTGAATTAAGAATCTTTTTCGGAAATTTTGTTAAAATCTTTTCAGGAATGTGGTAATAACTTTTTTAAATGTTGTTGTTAAATTTTATTATTAAAATATTTTTAGAGTCTGATAAATCTTAATATAGTCTTTTTAGGAACTTATTGTTCTTATATAAACGCTTGAAGATTCCGTTAAAAAATCTCAATGCAGGTTTTCTGGAAATTCCGTTAAAAATCTCAATATAAAGTTTTCTGTATATGTTATATTAATGCTAATTATTCTATTAAAGAATCTTGGTTAAATCTCGTTATAAATTTTCTAGATATCCTTTTAAAAAAATTATTATTAATCTTCCCAGTTATCTTGCTAAAATCTTCGTAAAAGTTTAACAAGTATTCTTTATCGATTCAGCTAAAAAATATCATTATAAAAAATCTTATTTAAAGTCTTGTGCGCATCTGTCATTTAATACCTATACAAATAAATAATATATAAAGCGATTTTATACGATTTAGCATAATCCCTTATTAAGAAATATTAAAATTTAATGGAAATCAGGGTTAAGAGACATTAACCATATATGTTAATGAACTGTATTTCCCCAAGACACTATTAAATTTACATATAAATATTCTAAAACATTATTTACAATGAAAGGAGGATTAATCCACCTATCTATAAGATAGGATAATTGGATTAGCAGAAATACATGAATACGAAAAATACAAAAGAATTTATGGAATATGATCAATTTCTAACAAGAATTAAGAGCTCGGTGAAAAAAAGAATGGGTGAAGATTATCTGGTTGATGTAAATCATGTGATTAAGAATAATTCCATTCAATTGGATGGTTTGATCATTCTAAAGAACGGCGAGCAAATAACACCGAATATTTATCTAAATAGCTATTTCGAAAACTATTTAGAAGGAGAATCTATTAAGGAAATTGTAGATAAAATCATAAACATTTATGAAGAAACAATGGAGGAGGGGGAACGGGAAACATTATGCATTCGATATGAACTAAGTGAAATGAAATCCAGTATTATATTTCGTTTAGTTAATTTCAAAAAAAACACCAAATTATTAGATGAAATTCCTCATATACCTTTTCTGGATTTAGCTGTTACTTTTCACTGTCTGGTAAAAGACAACGAGAATGGCATAGGGACCATTCGTATTACCAAAGAACATATAAAAAATTGGAATATAGGCCTAGAGGATTTAACAGAAATAGCCAGAATCAACACTCCTAATTTATTACCTGCAAGTATCAGGAGTATGAATGAAGTAATTATAGATATTATGAATAAAGAAATAGAACTTCAAAGTTTTGAAAATAGTAATGCTGATGACAATGAAATAATGGAAATGCTAAATCAAATGAAACAAGACACCGTGACAGATATGTATGTTTTATCCAATACAAAAGGTATTAACGGAGCCAGCTGTTTGCTTTATCCTGATGTGATAAAAGAATTGTCGGATCAGCTTGAAACAGATTTTTATATATTACCAAGCAGTATACACGAAATTATTTTAGTAAAAGAGGATGCTAAAATTGATAAAAATATTTTACGTGAAATGGTCATAGATGTGAACCATACACAAGTAGCAGAAGATGAGATTTTATCGAACAATATTTACTATTATTCCAGAGAAAGAGATGCCTTAACCATATTATAATATTGCAATATTATTATTTTCCTGCAAAGTGGTAATACTATTTCGAGTGAAACAAAGAGTATAAAAACATAAATATAGTATTTTGGAGGAAATAATATGGTAGTTCAAATAATTTTAACATCGTTAGGCTCAATGGCTGTTTTATTTATATTAACAAAATTAATGGGTGACCGTGAAATGTCTCAATTGAGTATGTTTGACTATGTTAATAGTATAACTATAGGTTCTATTGCAGCAGAAATGGCAACTGCTCTGGAGGGAGATTATATAAAACCTTTGATTGCATTAATTGTATATGGTTTGGGAACCTTATTCATTTCATATAGTACCTGTAAGTCAATCCTATTACGGAGAATATTCGTTGGACATCCTGTTATCTTATATCATGAGGGAAGATTGTTTAAAAAGAATCTATTAAAAGCTAAATTAGATGTAAATGAATTTTTATCTTTATGTAGAGTCAGCGGTTATTTTGATTTAAAAGATATTCATACAGCTATATTAGAATCAAATGGGAAACTAAGTGTTTTACCCGCTGTGAAAAATAGACCGGTAACACCGGAAGATTTAAACTTATCACCTACACAAGATAACATATTAGCTAATGTTATAATTGATGGCCATATTATGAAAGATAATTTAAAGGCGACCGGTAAAAATGATAAATGGATAGAAAAACAGTTAAGTAATCAAAAAATAAAATCGGTAAAAGATGTTTATCTTGGAGTTTATGATAATGAGAATGATAGATTAGATATTTATATAAAATTAACTGATAAAATGGACGGAGATATTTTTATATAAAAAAAATGCACCTAACTGGATTCGAACCAGCGACCTTTCACTTCGGAGGCGAACGCTCTATCCACTGAGCTATAGATGCAAGTATAACTATTTCAATTTCAACTACACTATTATATAATAAGAAAGCTATAATGTAAAGTATAGTATATAAAATAAATAAATACAAATGATGCCAGATGAAGATGGGTAGTAATATAATGGTAAAATAGAGATGCTTTTTGTATTTACTGTAAAAAATAAGAAATTTGCTATATTTACAAGAGGTATTACAGTAATTTCCTTTGAGTTATTACAGAATTGTTAAAAATGTTACAAGATTGCATAATAAAAGTATTGCAATTCTATTAAAAATTTGGTAATATAAATAATAGAATTTAACAATCTGTTAGTAACTTAAAAGGAGATTATAATGAGACTTAAATATAAAAAAATGATGATTATGGTAAGTATGTGCATTATGGGTATTGGTATGATTACATTCTCAATTGTGAAACCATCGGCAAACCAGGATACATCTGCAGATGAAACCAAATCAAAAATAACATCAAAAGCTTTACTGGCTTCTAATGAAAGTATTACTGATAATGAAGACGAACCAGAAGCCAATACGCAAGCTCAGGATGCGCCCATGGTAACATTAGAAGCTCCTGAAATAGAAACAGCGAAAGCAGAATTAGAGCCTTTGAAAAAGGATTCAAATAAAAAAGTAAATAAGCTAATTAAAAATTACTTGAATGTAAAATTAAAAAATGATATGGAAGCATTTAAACCTTTAGTAAATGATGCCTCCTTATTAAAGCAAGACGATATTAAGAGACAAACTAAATATATTGAGGACTATGATAATATTACCTGTTATACTCAAGCTGGTCCGGAAGAGGGCAGTTATGTTGTCTATGCATACCATGAAGTTAAATTTAAAAGTATAGATACTCTTGCACCTGCCATGAATGAGTTTTATGTAAAAACTAATGATAACGGTGAACCCTACATCTATTTAGGAGTAATTGATTCTAAAACAGATGAATACCTGGACGGAGTTCGTAATTCAGAAGAAGTTATGGATTTAATCTATGATGTAAATGATAAATTACAACAGGCAGTGAATAATGACAGCAGTTTGTCCGAATTTTACTTAAAGCTGGAAGAAACTACACAGAAAGTAACTAAGAATGAATAAAAATAATAGTATTAAATGAATAAGGTATACTATAATAAGGTGTCTAACATATTATGTGCTAAGACACCTTATTTCTATGGTACTTGTACTTTTTATTTTGTACTGATATAATACAAAATGGTAATATTTATTTATCATTGAAATACAAGTGAATACAACAGAATGGAGTCATCTATGGCAAAAAGAACAAAAAAGTTAATGGAAACCAATCAAACAGAGGAACCTGTTCGATTAAATAAATTCTTAAGTGATGCAGGAATTTGTTCAAGGAGAGAAGCAGATGAGCATATAGCTGCAGGTCATGTTATGGTAGATGGCATAACTGCTGTTATGGGAACAAAAGTGAGAAAAGGTCAAAAAGTTATATTCCAGGGTAAAGTTATAACTAAAGATGAACATTTAGTACTTATTGCCTTTAATAAACCAAGAGGTATAGTTTGTACCACTAACCGATCTGAAAAAGACAATATTGTAGATTATATTAATTATAGAAAAAGAATCTATCCCATAGGAAGATTGGATAAAGATTCAGAAGGTTTAATTTTACTTACTAATGATGGTGATATTGTAAATAAAATATTACGTGCTGGAAATAACCATGAAAAGGAATATATTGTTACAGTTAATAAACCAATTACTTCTGAATTCTTGAAAGAGATGTCTGAAGGGGTTCCCATTCTTGACACTATAACCAAACCTTGTAAATTGAAGGCAGTAGATAAATTTACTTTTCATATTATACTAACTCAGGGCCTAAACAGGCAGATTAGAAGAATGTGTGAATACTTTGATTATAAGGTATTAACTTTAAAAAGAATTCGGATTATGAATATCAATCTTGGACATCTTCATATTGGAGACTATCGTAACGTAACAGAAAAAGAAATGGAAGGGCTAAAGGAATTATTAAGTAATTCTGTAAGTCAGCCTTTATCAAATGAAGACTTAATGAATTTATGGGGTGAAGACTCTAACGATGATATATATCTTGAAGGAAATCAAATACAGAAAGATAAAGAATCGAAACGAGGTACTACAAAGAAAGATACCCGTAAGAAGGCCACTATTAAGAGTAAATCTCTTGTAAGCCGACGATCAAGTGAAAACAAAAGTTTACGAGAAGACATGAGTGAACAGAATAAAAGATATAGCGGTAATTCCTATGATAATAAAAAATCAAGTGAAGTGAAGAAATCATATAAAACGAAAAATTCCCATGAGATGAAGAAACCATATGAAACGAAAGATTCACGTGAGAAGAATTCATATGAAGCAAGAAATTCACATGAGAAGAATTCATATGAAGCAAGAAATGCACATGATAAAAAGAATTCATATGAAGCAAGAAATGCACATGATAAAAAGAATTTAAATGAGGCAAGAAATGCACATGATAAAAAGAATTCATATGAAGCAAGAAATTTACATGATAAAAAGAATTCATATGAAGCAAGAAATGCACATGAGAAGAATTCATATGAAGCAAGAAATTCACATGATAAAAAGAATTCATATGAAACAAGAAATGCACATGAGAAGAAGAATTCATATGAAGTAAGAAATGCACATGAGAAGAAGAATTTAAATGAGGCAAGAAATTCACATGATAAAAAGAATTCATATGAAGCAAGAAATTCATATGAAAAGAATTCACATGAAATGAAAAAATCATATGAAACAAGAAATTCATATGAGAAGAAATCATATGGAACGAAAAATACAACTGGGATAAATAATAAAAGTAGACAGAAAGATTCAAACGGACTAAACAGAACATTTGAAAATAGAAAAAATTATAAAAAGGGTGGCAGATAAAAATAGAATTGAAATAAATTCTAAAGCCCCATATAATTTGATTGAAATGAAGTTCTAAGGTAAAATAATGTGAATGAGGTAAGATCATGGAAGATAAATTACATCAAATAAAAGAATTAGTAAAAAAGCTTAACCTTGCCGGCAAAGCTTATTATCAGGATGATAAAGAAATTATATCTAATTATGAATATGATGCTCTTTATGATCAACTGGTTGAATTGGAGAAAGAAACTGGGATTGTTTTATCCAACAGTCCAACCAGAACGGTGGGATACGAAATTCTTAGTGAATTGCCAAAGGTTAGGCATGATGTACCTATGCTTTCCTTAGATAAGACAAAAGATGTATTATCATTAAAAAGCTGG
Source organism: Anaerocolumna sp. (assembly GCF_032079385.1). Lineage (NCBI taxonomy): Bacteria > Bacillati > Bacillota > Clostridia > Lachnospirales > Lachnospiraceae > Anaerocolumna > Anaerocolumna sp. The sequence continues at coordinate 36,387 of NZ_DAMAUC010000019.1, read as the reverse complement.
TTGGGAAACCAAGATGGATTATTATCCTGGAAACTAGATGGACTTACCGTAGTTCTAACTTATCAAAATGGAAGATTAGAAAAGGCCGTAACCAGAGGCAATGGAGAAATAGGTGAGGTAATTACCAATAATGCAAAAGTATTTAAAAATCTTCCTATTACAATATCCTATCCGGGAGAATTAGTTTTAAGAGGAGAAGCGGTTATTAAGTATTCCGACTTTGAAAAAATTAATAAAGAAATAGAAGATGTAGATGCTAAATATAAGAATCCTAGAAACCTATGCAGCGGAAGTGTTCGTCAGCTTAATAATGAAATTACTGCAAAACGTAACGTGCATTTCTTCGCATTCGGCATGGTAAGCACCAGTGAAAGTATAGAGTTTAATAATTCCAGACAGAGTCAATTACAATGGCTGACAAACTTAGGATTTGATACAGTCGAAAGTAAATTAGTTACGGAAGACAATATTGAAGAAACAGTAGAGTGGTTTTCGCAGGAAATTATAAAGAATGACTTTCCATCAGATGGATTGGTATTAATTTATGATGACATTAATTATGGCAGGTCCTTGGGAAGAACAGCTAAATTCCCAAGAGATTCTATAGCATTTAAATGGAAAGATGAGATTCGCGAGACGACTTTAAAGGAAATTGAATGGAGCGCCTCAAGAACCGGTCTTATCAATCCCATTGCAGTGTTTGAACCGGTAGAATTGGAAGGAACTACAGTCAGCCGTGCAAGTATTCACAATATTAGTATAATGGAGTCTTTGGAACTGGGAGTGGGAGACACTATTCAGGTTTATAAAGCTAATATGATTATTCCACAGATATCGGAGAATTTAACTCGAAGCGGAAAGATGGACATACCGGAGAACTGTCCTGTATGTGGTCAGCCAACAAAAGTCCATAATGAAAATGAAGTAAAGGCCTTATATTGTGAGAATCCGGACTGCCTGGCCAAAAAGATTAAATCCCTTACCCACTTTGTCAGCCGTGATGCAATGAATATAGAAGGACTTTCCGAAGCTACTATTGAGAAACTGATTGCAAAAGGTCTTATACATGAATTGGCAGACTTATTCTATGTAGAAAAATACAAAGATGTTATTACTAAGATGGAAGGCTTCGGTGAAAAGTCATATCAAAACCTGGTTAAATCCATTGAAAAAGCCCGACATGTATCCCCTGCTAAATTCTTATATAGCCTTGGAATATTAAATATTGGTCTATCCAATGCCAAGCTTATCAGCAAGGAATTTAATCATGATTTTGAACGAATCAGAAAGGCTGACAAAGAAGAACTGCTGTCTATCCCCGGTATAGGTGATGTAATTGCGGATTTCTTTATAGAATTTTTTGAAGATGAAAGAAATCAAAATATAGTGGATGACTTATTGAAGGTTGTTATATTTGAGAAACAGGAAACAAGCAGTGAAAGCCAGACACTTGCAGGTAAGACATTTGTAATTACAGGTTCTGTGGAGCATTTTACAAATAGAAATGAAGTCAAAGATGTTATTGAACAAAATGGTGGAAAAGTTACCGCATCTGTAACTGCAAAAACAGATTATTTAATCAATAATGATATCCAATCTAATTCATCAAAAAACAAAAAAGCAAAAGAACTTGATATACCTATTATCACAGAAGAAGAATTTATAAAAATGATTTCATAAAATATTGCTTATAATGATTGTAAATTGTAATGAATATTTTTATTAGAATTTAATAAATTTAGATAGAGTAATACAATATATAACTCTAAAACTATAGACAAAGTAGCAGGTTTACATAATAAAACCTGCTACTTTGTTTAGGTATTAAATTAACACAAACCATTGAAATACAGATTGTAAATATCTGATAGTATTTTTAGAACATTAAAAAAATGTTTTATCCCGAAATAAGCTAATCGAAGATTAAATAAGTGACTTACTTACTGGATATTTGGATAATAGTGGGCGGAAACACAGATATTTAATGAAGTATAACAGGAATTTAATAAAATCGTAATTAAATTGTCTAAAAAATATATTATATCTATGTTAAACTTAATGTAATGTTCAAGTGACATAATAAATAAAAATAAGAAAATATAGGTGTATAATGGCAAAACAAATTTTAAAACAAAATAGTAAAAGAAATTATAAAAAGAAATTATTTTTCCTTGGGCTTACCGGTTTATTTTTGGTACTGCTTCTTACATATTTGATTATTTCATCTTATTATGATAATCATTTTTATAATAATACAATTATTAATGGTGTAAGAGTCTCCAATATGACGGTAGAGCAGGCTGAAAAAGCCATAAATGAAGAAGTGAGATCGTACTTATTACCCATATATGGGAGAAATAATGAGAGGGATGTTATTTTTGGAGATGATATTAACTTACATGCTATTTTTGATGGCAGCTTAAGTTCTGCTTTGGAAGAACAAAATAGTTTTAAGTGGCCATTTCATTTTATTAGAACTGATGAAATAGAAGTGAACGCTTTAATTGAGCATGATGACTCATTACTCCAGAAAGTATTTGACAAACTTAAGTTTTTTAAGGAGGAAATGATAATAGAGCCTCAAAATGCATATATATCGGAATATGGTGAAAACGGCTATGAGATACTACCAGAGGAGCTCGGTGCGAAAGTGAAAAAGGATGCATTATTTAATGCAGTGAAAAAAGCAATTGATATACTGGAACCGTCTTTATCAATAGAAGATGTGAAAGCTTATGAAGAACCTAAAATTACTTCTGAAAATCCTAAATTAGTAGCAGCTTTAAATGAAATGAATAAAATAGCAAGCAGCAAGATAACATATAATTTTGGAGAAGATATTGAAATATTAGACAGTAGTAAAATTAGCGAATGGTTATCAGTTAATAAGAAATATGAAGTGAATTTAGATGCAGAGGGTGTTAAGGAATTTGTAGATTACATAGGTTGGGCATATAATACATTTGGTAAAACTCGAACTTTTACCACTTCATATGGTGATGTAATTGAAGTTCGTGGCGGTGATTATGGCTGGTGGTTAAATAGAGGCAAGGAGGTATCAGAACTAACAGAGCTATTACTTGAAGGCAAACAGTTAGTAAAGGAACCATCATATTTCCAGACCGCAATGCAATATGGAAAAGATGATGTTGGAGATACTTATGTAGAGGTAAATCTAACAGCGCAGCATTTATTTTTCTATAAGGAAGGTAAGTTGGTTCTAGAAACAGACTTTGTATCAGGAAATCTTAGTAAGAATTATGGGACACCTGTAGGAACTTATTCCATTACATACAAGGAAAATGACGCTACTTTAAAAGGAGAAAATTATGCAACACCGGTAAAATACTGGATGCCTTTTAACGGTAACATTGGTTTTCACGATGCACCCTGGAGAAAGGAATTTGGAAAAGATATCTACATGAAGCAAGGATCTCATGGATGTGTTAACATGCCTCCGGCTTTAGCTAAGGAATTATTTGAGAATATTAGCAAAGGAATGCCGGTTATAGTTTATGAACTGGAAGGAACAGAAAATCATGGAGGAAAAGATAATCAAATTAATATTGAAAATGGTAAGTTTAAGTAAAAGTAGCGATTGAGGTTATAGGAGCTATTTCATCAATATCTGAAACATAAGATTTGTTCTTTTGTACGGAACCCCCGGAGTTAGATTTTATCCATCATGGAGGGTTCCCTTCATTTTAGTATAACTCATTTTGTTGTGAAAAAAATTATTATATGGTAAATTTAAACGAATAATAAGATGTGAATCTGTGTCAATATTTCAGGCATAGATTGAATAACATAATAAATAATTATAGATATTATGGAATTAAATTGTAAAACATGCTAGAATATTAAAAACGTAATAATGTTAAAAACGTAACAATATTAAAAACATAATAATAGTAAAGATGGTGATGAAATGCCGATTAAAGTACAAAGCAATTTGCCGGCGAAAAAAATACTTGAGGATGAGAATATATTTATAATGGATGAGACAAGAGCCTTAACCCAGGATATTCGTCCTCTTAGAATTGCAATATTAAACCTAATGCCTTTAAAACAGGACACAGAAGTTCAGTTACTTAGAAGTTTATCCAATACCCCCTTGCAGATTGACATTACATTTTTAACCACAAGTTCTTATGTGGGAAAGAATACCGCTGCAAGTCATTTGGAACAATTTTATTTAAGTTATGATGATGTAAAGAACATAAAGTTCGATGGTTTGATTATAACCGGCGCTCCGGTAGAGCAGATGAACTTTGAAGAAGTTGACTATTGGGATGAACTAGTCAAGATTATGGAATGGTCTAAGAAGAATGTCACCTCCACATTGCATATTTGCTGGGGTGCACAGGCGGGACTTTATTATCATTTTGGTATTCCAAAGCAGCCGCTGGATAAGAAAATGTTTGGTGTATTTAAACATAAGGTACTTAATAGAAAAGTGGCACTAGTGAGAGGGTTTGATGATGTTTTCTATGCCCCTCATTCCAGACATACGACAGTTTCAAGAGACGCGATTATGAATAATCCGGAACTGACTATTTTGGCCGAATCGGATGAAGCTGGCGTATTCATAGCAATGGCAGATGAGGGAAGACAAATATTTGTCACCGGCCACCCAGAATATGACCGTATCACTTTGGATAAGGAGTATAAGCGGGATAAGGATAAAGGTTTAGAAATTGAGCTTCCAAAGAATTATTATCCGGAAGATAATGATGGCGAAAGACCGTATATGGTATGGAGAGCGCATGCGAATGCTATGTATACTAACTGGTTGAATTATTATGTATATCAGGTGACTCCGTACGATTTATAGGAAAAACAGCGGAAACACTACATTTAATGGCACTTGCAGCAATTAAATAGAATAGATAAACCCAGATTGTGTCTTAATCGACGCAATCCAGGAGGTAATATGAAATCTATTAAATAATATAAACGAGAATAAGGAGAATGTAATGAATACAATAGCAAAACGAATACGCAGGTTTACTTTAGTCTTTTTCATAATTATTTTTTTACTACCTCAGAATACCCCAATTATCAGTGCAGCCACTAACAAAGCGGTTTACGAGTATTCACCTATGCTGGAAGACAGAGGAAATATCTATTATATTCAGAGAGTAGAAAGTGATGAATATTCATATGATATATACCGGTTGGAGGTTGCCACGGGTAAAAAAACCAGGCTATTATCGTCAGAGAATGATATTTTAGGTATGATGATTCATAATGACACCTTGTATTATACCAGCTATACATTGGAAAAGGATGTCTATCAGAATAAGACTTATTCGGTTTCCATTGATGGCAAAGATAAAAAAACTATTTGCAATGGCTATTTCATTTGTCTTGATGACAGTGGTATTTACTATATCGTTAGTAAAGGTAAAGAAAGTAAGCTATATAAAAGAGAGTATAATAGCAAAAAAGCTACTTTGATTTATACCGGTAACATGACCTTCAGTTTTGTGAAAAACTTGGATAACACATTATATTTTACGCAGTTTAATGAAGCTTCTTCAAAGCTGACATTATACACACTGACGCCGGAGCAGACAAAACTTGCTGTTTTGACTACAAACAAGATTACGTTGAATGGAAGTGAGCGGACTCCATTGGTGTCCGATATTACTAAAATAAACGGAGATATTTATTATCAATATGGTACATATGAGGGTTCCGGCAGCTATTGGTATGGAACGTTAATAAAGTTAGATTCCAGTACGAAGAAAAATTCTGTTATCGCGGAGCAGTCATATGAGGAACAGATAAATCATAATGATAGCAGCATCTTCTATATCGGAACCGAAAGCAGCGGGAAAAATTATCGATATAACACAAAGACTGGTAAAACATCTTCTTATATATGTAAAATCACTGGTACAGGATCCTTCAATATTCTGGGGGATAAAACTTATAGTGCAAAAGCGGACGGTAAAGAATTGATTGTGGTATCCCGTTTTACATCTGGAACCAATAAGAGTAATTTGGTCAAACCGTTTATTAATCTTCCTTATAAACAAAAAAAGGAATTTGAGTATAGTGCTTCTGTTAAAAAATATGGTGATTTTCTGCTAATTCCTGTGACATGTATGGATTATAGCGATACCAGCCATGGTTGGAGAGGCAGATGTGTTAGTGTCACCTGGTATGTTGCTGATTCTGATGGTAAGATACTTGCGCAATTTAAGTAAAGGCTTCAGGGATTTTACCCTTTAGAATGTATAAGGTGGTGTTAATAATATCTGATATTCATTATTTCAAGGACCATATGCTGATTTTTGCTGATTATAAAACACCTGACAAGCACAGACATTTTGCGAAGCACTTGATACTGGGACTGGATAGTGAGATGGAATGTACCGTGGAAAGTGAAGAAATTATCTGCCGGGGAATTTGTATACAATCAAATGCACTCCATACGGTAAGTACTAAAACCGCAAAAACTCTTGTTTTGCTGATTGATGAAAAAAGTGAAACTTCAAGTTTATTGAATCAATTGTATTTGCAGGGAAAGCAATATAAAATACTGGATGAAAGGCTTGTAGAACAGATTGCTGATTTGTGCCGGGATCGCACAGATATTGAAGTTCTTGATAAAAAGATTCTTTCTGCCTGTAAAATAGCAAATTCCTCACCTGTTTGTTTTGATGATAGAATCAACGATGTACTTTTGGCTATTGATACCAGTGATTGTATTGATGAAAATATCTTTAAATATTTGTGTAATGTTGCCTGTCTTTCACAAAGCCGGCTTTCTCACCTTTTCCGGGAACAGGTTAAAATACCTCTTGCAAGCTATCTTGTAATTGCAAAAATGAAAAAAAACTATCAATATGTTCTTAAAGGTGAAAATCTCACAACTGCATCCGTTCATGCTGGCTTTCACAGTGCTTCCCATTATGCTGAAACCTGCAGGAAAATGTTTGGCTTATCTTTTTCTGATTACTCAAAATAATAAAATAGCGTTTATTTGAAAGTTTTCTTTTCCTTTTTGCTATATCATTGTAGCTGATATATCTTGTTGAAGCAGATAAGGAAAGGAGAACTTTTATATATGGAAAAGAAGATTCAATTTAAAAAAGGCTCATACCACTTAAATAGAGAGGACAATTTTAATTTTCAGCTTAATCGTGTGATTATGTGGGATGGGGGACGGCTGGAAGACATACAGCCAATTGCAGATAATATAACTGACAGTGAAAGCTGGAAGCGGGAGCTTATCTCCCTTGGGGATAAAGCAACAGAAGAAGGACGCATAGAAAATGCAATTGCTTACTTTCGAATGAGTGAATTCTTCATGTATGATGGTGACAAAGACAAATTGAAATATTACCGCCTTGGAACGAAGATGTTCTATGAATATTTCTCTGAGTATTTTGATAGCGGTAAAGTTAAAAAGCTGCTGGTTCCCTATGAGGATGTTTCTTTACCTGTAATGTATACAAAAGCAGTTGGTCAAAAGAAAGACACTATACTTCTTCATGGGGGAAATGATTCCTACTTTGAGGAATTTTTTTTTCCTATGCTGTATTTTGCCGAAAGTGGATTTGACGTTTATCTTTTTGAAGGACCTGGACAGGGCGGGGTTGTTCGTGAGCAAGGTAAGCATTTTACCTATCAGTGGGAAAAGCCTGTAAAGGCAGTTCTTGATACTTTTCAACTTGAGGATATAACGATTATTGGCGCATCTTTAGGGGGAATGCTGGCGCCACGTGCGGCAGCTTTTGACAAAAGGATACAGCGTGTTGTCGGTTGGTCAATCTTTCCGAATTTCTTAAGTGCAGTTCTGTATGCCCTTCCAAAATCTGTTTGGGTAATTATGAAATGGATGATTAAGAACAACTTTAGTGGGATGATTAACAGCAAAATGAAGAAGATGATGGCAGAAGATCAGACTGTTGACTGGGCAATCCGGCATGGAATGTATGCCTATGAAGCAGATTCCCCATTTGAATATCTAAAAAAACTAAATGACTTCCAGATGGTCAATATTGGAGATAGAATTACTCAGGATATGCTGATTATTGGTGCCAAGCAGGATCATTTTATTGCAAATGAACTATATAAAGAAGAGATAGATGCATTAACTAATGTACGCTCACTTACTTACCGCCTTTTCACAGAAAAAGAATGTGCTGAAGGGCATTGCAATGTGGGTAATCCAAAACTTTGTTTTGATACAATGATAAATTGGATTGAACAGATGAAAAGGGAAGATAGATAAAAGCAGAGTTTAATTTCGTGCAAAAAGTAGTCTTTGATGTCTTAATTTTTATAGTGCCAAAGTATCTAAAAAATGATATAATGGATAACAATTATATTTAAGCCATCTATAGAGGGTGGCTTTTTCTATGCATATTTTTGAACGGAAGGTGTAATATCAAAAATAAGCAAGTTAGGAGGAGCAAAATTAATAATACTAGAATAAGGGAGGAAAAGAAATGAAACAGCTAGTTTGTGAAATGTGCGCTAATACAGACATTCTCAAGCAGGATGGAGTTTTTGTCTGCCAGTCATGCGGTATAAAATATTCAGTAGAAGAAGCCAAGAAGATGATGACAGAGGGAACTGTTGAAGTAACCGGGACTGTTAAGGAGGATAATTCTGACGATGTTAATAATTACCTTGACATGGCAAATACAGCTTTGCTTGGTGGCAATGGTAATGAAGCATTCAACTATGCCAATGAAGCATTAGAGATTAACCCGAAATTGTATAAAGCATGGACAATAAAAATGAAATCAATTGAATCGGTTGGAATTATCGGCGACCCTCGTATTACTGAGGTTCTATCAAACGGAAAAAATGCGATTGAATTTTCACCAACAGATAAGAAAGATGAGGTAAAGAAAGAGGTTTATGGATATTATCTTTCCCAAGCATTAGACTTACTACAAGTAGCTACATCTGAAATAGAAGATGTAGCAAGCATTAAACGAATATTTCAATCATTTGCTGCTGCAAATTTTTGGTCAAAAAGTATAAACACATTGAATGCAGATTCATCTTTTGTTTATCTTATGGAAGGTCTAACAAATAACGCACTATTGCTAAAGATAGCGGTTCCCGTGAGAGCAATTGAGGATAATGATGATTTTCAAAATTTAGTCAGTTCTATTTGCAATCAATATCAAAACTATATAGATGGCTTGGAAGAGCGGTATGAAATCTATGGTGCCAAATTAACTAATGAAGCTATAAGCGGACGTCTAAAAACTTTTAGGGATGGGCTTCTCACGGAAAGCGAGAAATGGAATAGACGGAAAGAAGAAAAAGAGAGAAAGAAGAAAGAAGCTGAAAAGCAGTATTTTCAAGAGCACCCAGAAATAGAACAAGCTATTAACCAAAAAAAATCAATTATTGCACCACTAAACAATCAGGTTGACGCAATTAAAAAAACGATTAGCCAAATTGAGAAACAGATATGGCAAGAACACCAAAAGATACAGCAAATAAAACGGGATATATCGGATTTGGAAGAAACTATCGTAAAAAATGAGAAAAAGTTGTTTGGCAAGGAAAAGGCACTCCAAGCCGCTCGTTATGTGGGAAACGAAGTGGTAAGAAAAAAGTCTATCATTGAAGATTCCACAACACTTATTTCTTCGCTTGAAGATGACATTCAAGGCAAAAGGAAGGAAATATCAAAGTTAAATGATGAAATTATGTCCGAGCAAAAGTATATAGATGATGTTTATAAGGAAATATATCAAGGAATAGAATGAGTATATTAATATAACCATGCGAATTAGCCTTTTCAATTTGTGGAATCGTACATATCCCCCGTTTCTGGCATTTCTAATTCGCACCAGAACCGAGCCCGTCAAACTACACAGACCTTTTAGCGCATTTTAATACACCCTCCGTTCATTCTCATTCTATTTCTACGTCAGAATTTTGAAAGGTCAACAAAAACGTGTTATACCATGATGTAGTTCTGTTTTCTTAATAATATGCTCTATTTTATCAGCTTTAGAAAATGTGTACTTATATTCACATTGGAAGAGACTATGTTATCAATGTGATTTACATAGACTCTTATGTTGATTTATATCCGCTTTTTACCGGCTACGCTTGAATAGTATAATAATGTAAAAATAAATTATTTCTAACTTGTTTTATAATGGTATAACATATATAATATTAAAGTATTATTAGTATATGGTGCTTTGAAAAAGTCAAAAGGGAATGTGGTTTAAGTCCACAACAGCCCCCGCTACTGTAATTGGTTTGAAAGCTGCATGTAATAGTCATTGGAGAAATGTCTGAACACTCAATCATCTGCCGGAAGTATTGCTTCGATTGAGAAGAATGCATTTATCTGAGAAGACTGCAGTAAGTAAGTTAACCATAAGTCAGGAAACCTGCCATATATAATTTAACCGCTCATTTTCGGTGGGGAAGAGAGAGCAGAAGGAGATTATGATGAAATATTTGCGTAAAATTTTGGCTATATTATGCTGTATGACTTTAGTATTTGGTCTTGTAGCATGTAATAGCAAGACAGACAATGTTCCTGGGAACTCAGATGTTAATCCGGCAGAGACATCAGTAGAAGAAAAAAACACAGAATCAACACCGGCACCGGAAGAGCCGGAATCGTTACCTGAGGAAACGAAATATCCGCTTACAATTACTGATTCAGAAGGTACCGAAGTAACTTTTGATTCAGAACCAAAGAAGGTTGTATCAGTGGCTCCAAACATCACAGAGACGATTTATCAACTTGGACTGGAAAGTAGACTGGTTGGACGTACAGATTATTGCGACTATCCCAAAGAAGCCCTTGATATAGAGTCAATAGGTACCTTAAAAAGTCCTGATATTGAGAAGATAATCAGTTTAGATCCGGATGTAGTAATTGCTTCAACACACTTTAATGAAGATTCCAATAAAAAGTTAACGGATTTAGGTGTTAAGGTTGTTGTTCTATATGCGGAAAATGATATAGAGGGTGCTTATTCTATTATTGAAACAATGGGCACTATATTTAATGTAAATGAAGCAGCTGCAACAGCTGTTAAAGATATGCAGACATCAATTAATGAGACGAAAGAATTGATAAAAGATTTGGATAAACCAAGTGTATATTTTGTTGTAGGATTTGGAGAATTTGGTGATTTTACAGCGGGAGGAGATACCTTCATAGGCCAGATGATTTCACTGGCTGGCGGTAATAATATTGCACAAGATGTGTCAGGATGGTCCTATACATTAGAAAGTTTGGTGGAAGCCGATCCGGATATTATCATAATGTCGGAAGATATGAAATCAGACTTTGAAACAGCAGAGAATTATAAAGATTTAACGGCTGTAAAGAATGACCAAGTATATGGAATAGATAAAAATATACTTGAGCGCCAAGGATACCGTAATGCAGAAGGTCTAAGAACCTTAGCTGAAATTATGCATCCAGAAGCGTTTAAGTAATATAATTGGGTTTTGAACGGATGGTCGGCAGTTATCCTGTTCCAAGCCCTTTTGTTGTACCCAAATTTAATAAAAAGATATTAGAGGCAGAAAATCATATGAAAACAAATGAGGTAAAAAAGTTAGAAAAACGTAGAAATAAAAATAATTTGTGGTATCTAACTATTCTTATATTTATTTTAATTTTATGTATTGCCATTTCCGCTTCTTTTGGTTCCGCAGATTTATCGGTAACTGACAGCTTAAAGATAATTGCTTCCCGGATACCATATTTGGGAAAGTTCATTAATTTATCAGTGATAACCAAGGTAAATCCGAATTACCCCAAAATTGTATGGCAGATCAGAATGCCAAGAATTTTATTGGCTGGTTTTGTAGGTTGTGGTTTATCTGTAGTGGGGGCTGCATTTCAAGGATTGTTTCGCAATCCCCTGGCAGATCCACATATTTTAGGAGTTTCTTCAGGAGCAGCAGTGGGAGCTACTATTGCCATGTTAAGCGGTATTGGATTTGGTTTCCTGGGTCTTGGAGTAATTGGAACCTTTGCATTTATTGGAGCACTCCTAACTGCTTTTATTGTATACCGGTTATCCTGTGTAGGTAATAAACTGCCTGTAGTAAATATATTACTAACAGGTACAGTGGTTAGCACCATGCTTTCCTCCACCATATCCCTTCTAATGACATTTAATCATGATCAGATTGAAAAAGTATATTTGTGGACTCTGGGAAGTTTCTCAGGGGCAACTTGGGACAGGGTGCTGTTTTTAGCAGTATTCACTGTGATTTGTTGTGGAGTAATAACTGTATTTTCAAGGGAATTAGATGTTCTGACTACTGGAAATGATACAGCAGAAAGTTTGGGCATTAATACAGCCTGGATAAAGAAAATACTTATTATGGCAGCATCCCTTCAAGTTGCAGCCTGTGTATCGGTTAGCGGTATCATTGGATTTGTAGGACTTGTGATTCCTCATTGTATTCGCATAATAAGTGGATCGAAACACAAAGTATTATTGCCTTTGTCCGGCATAGGGGGAGCAATCTTTATGATTACTTGCGATACCATTGCCCGGAATGCAGTGGCACCCTCTGAGATACCTGTTGGAGTTATTACTGCAATGTTAGGCACTCCATATTTTATCTACTTATTGCAACGCAATAAGAGAAAGGAGATGCTGCATTGAATAACAATTTAAATGAAGAAAAAGGACAGGGAATTGTGGTGGAGTCGCTTTCCTGGCAACCACCTAAAAATGAAAAACCGATTCTGAATAATTTAAACTGTTTGATTGAAAAAGGAAATATTTACGGTATTATTGGACCAAATGGCTCCGGTAAAACTTCTTTAGTGAAAAATATTCTTAGATTCATAGAAGCAGAGGAAGGCAATATCATACTGGATGAAATCAATCTAAAGAATTATAAAAGAAAAGATTTGGCAAAAAAGATAGCACTGGTTCCACAAAATACAGTATTGGATAGTACCTTTTCCACTTATGATATTGTAATGATGGGAAGAATACCACATCAAAAAAGGTTTGCTGATGCAAGTGAAGCTGACAAAGAAATGGTACAAAAAGCTATGCTGTTAACCGATTGTTATCAACTGCAGGATAAAAGTGTTGCAACATTAAGCGGTGGTGAATCCCAACGTGTAGTAACTGCCAGAGCCATAGCTCAGGATACACAATGGCTGATTTTAGACGAACCAACTTCAAGTTTGGATATAAAGCATCAGATTGAGCTGATGGATTCTCTCAAGAAACTCAATGAAAAGAAGGAGAAAACAATTATCGCTGTACTTCATGATATTAATATTGCGGCAACATATTGTAATCGGCTCATTATGATGAAGGATGGAGAAATCTGCAGTAATGGAAAGACAGAAGATGTTCTTACAGAAGAGAACTTAAATGATGTTTATGAGGTAGATTTTGATATTTTAGAAAATCCCCGGACTGGAAAGAAGTACTATGTTCCATATTTTAACTATACGTGAAAAATATAAGTAAATTAATATGAATCAGACAAATAAATAAATCAGACAAATAAAAAGCAGATAAGTTAAAGTGATAGGCTTATATCCTTAACCATAAAATTGGAGGATGTTTTATTAATGTATTATAATAAAGTGTTAAAAATGATTGAACCTCCTGACAAAGCAGTTATTGCGCAATGTAAAAAACGTTGGGACAACATTGCAAAGCCATTGCATAGTCTTGGAAAGCTGGAGGATGGTATTATACAAATAGCAGGCATTACAGGCAGGGAACAGGTAAATCTGGACAACAAAGCCCTTGTTATAATGTGTGCAGATAATGGAGTAGTTGAAGAAGGCGTTACCCAATCAACCAGCCAGGTTACTGCTATTGTTTCAGAAAATTTTCTGGATATGAATTCTTGTGCATGCGTAATGGCAAAACAGGTCGGAGCAGATGTTTTCCCGATTGACATTGGTATAAACCGAGATACAAGGTTACCAAACACGAAAAAAATTGCATACGGAACCAATAATATACTATATGGGCCGGCAATGACCAGGCAACAGGCAATGCAAGCCATAGAAACAGGAATTGATACAGTATTTGAGTTAAAGGAAAAGGGGTATAATATTATTGCAACCGGAGAAATGGGAATTGGAAACACCACTACAACCAGTGCTGTCACATCGGTATTATTGGAACTGCCGGTGGAAATGGTAACTGGCAAAGGTGCCGGATTATCCAATGCCGGGTTAAAAAGAAAAGTAGAGGTAATCGAAAAAGCAATTAAAAAAAACAAGCCGGATAAAGATGACCCGATTGATGTATTGTCCAAGCTAGGAGGCTATGATATTGCAGGGCTGGTGGGAGTATGTATTGGTGGTGCAGCTGCAAGAATACCCATAGTTATTGATGGTTTTATTACGGCGGCAGCCGCATTAATAGCCATCCGGATAGAGCCTAAAGTATATGATTTTATTATGCCCTCCCATGCATCAAAGGAAAATGGGGGTAAAATTCTTTTGAATGCTATGGGTATGGAACCGTATATCACCTGTGATATGTGCCTTGGAGAAGGTACTGGTGCAATAACCTTATTCCCATTATTAAATATGAGTCTTGCAGTGTACAGGCAGATGAGTACCTTTGAGCAGATAAAAATAGAGGCATACCAGCCTTTATAGTAATAAAAAACGTAAAGTAAAACCAATAATTTTATAAAGTAATGCAACTATGATATTATTTTTAAAAACTCTCCCATAGCATAAGTAATATACTTATTTTTCTTGCTATAAAAACTAATATTACGTTTACTTTCCTCCACATTAAGCTTGTAATAGACGACATTATGACTATAGGAGGATTTAGATACCAAAGTATCGCTTACAAAACATATTCCCATGCCTGAACAGGCAATATTATAGGCAGTTGACTGTTGATCCAGCTCAAATAATACTCTGGGTGTGAAACCATGTAGTTTGCATAGTTTTACACCTCTTTTCATAGTATCGTTATTTGGTTTTAGAAAGATAAATGGATAATTTATAAATTTATCCAAAGGAACAATAGGAACAGATTTCTCAAGATAATCCTTTGAAAGAATTTGTTCTAAAGATATTTGATAGTCCAGAAATTTATCGTTTATTGGATATTCTTTTGGAACCGCTATTAAAAGGTGCTCCTCCTGGTAAATATACTGTTGGAAAAGAGTTTCATCTAAAGCAATGTTATCTACGATAAAATCTAAATTACCGGATAGAAGATGTGACTCCAAATTAGAAGTATTATCCTCTACGATATTAATCTGAATCAAAGGAAACTTTTTAGTAAACTCAGAAAGCAGAGGGGGAAGAACATAGGAAGTAAATAAATTGCTGCCGCCAATGGATAATGTACCAATCTTTAATTCTTTCAGTTCTGAGATATAACTTTCAAAGTCATGTTCTGTAGACATGATGGCTTCTATTGCATGGATATATTTCTGCCCATATTCTGTCAGGTTGATGGGAGTAATACTTCTATCAAATATAGGAAAGCCGATTTTCTTTTCAATTCGCTTGATTGTAGCACTTAAGGAAGGCTGTGATATATATAGATTTTTCGCAGCTTTTGAAAAACTTTTTTCTTTATATACTTCATAAACATATTCTTTTCCTTCAAACATGATTTCCAATTTCCTCCTATAACTTTAGAGTTATAATGAATATAAAAGTATTTGTATTTGATTATATCATAGTCTTTTCATATAATATTTACAAGAGATAGTTTTTTATATTCATGAATTTAAAAATAAATGCGTTTTATATAAAGGAGTGGGAATTATGGAAATTAAGACAAAGATTACTCTTAGTAATTATCGCAGTGAGTCCGATTCAATCGGTTCCAAGAATATTCCTCAAAGTGCCTATTATGGAGTACAGTCCCAAAGAGCAGCTGAGAATTTTCATATCACCGGATTATCCCTGCATCCTGAGATAATCAATAGTTTAGCATATATAAAGAAAGCCTGTGCCATTACAAATTGTGAAGTAGGGTTATTAAGTAAGAAGAAAGCAATGGCAATCGTCCAAGCCTGTGACGAGATACTGAGTGGCAAACTTCATGAATATTTTATTGTTGACCCTATTCAAGGAGGTGCCGGCACTTCAATTAATATGAATGCCAATGAAGTAATTGCCAACAGAGCAATTGAAATCCTTGAGGGGAATAAAGGAGACTACACCTTAATAAATCCCAATGATGACGTGAATTGCGGACAATCAACCAATGATGTAATTCCTACAGCCGGCAAAATAACAACTTTACGTTTGCTCGAGAAAGCACATAAGCAATTACTCCGATTATACCAGGCTTTTCTCGTGAAAGCAGAAGAGTTCAATGATGTAATTAAGATGGGCAGAACCCAGTTACAGGATGCGGTTCCCATTCGTTTGGGACAGGAATTCAATGCTTATGGGGCTGCTGTAAAACGAGATTTAGATCGAATATATAAGGCAATGGACGAAATGAGAAGTGTAAATCTAGGGGGAACTGCAATCGGTACCGGCTTGAATGCGGATACTCAGTATTTACAAAGGATAGTACCTAATTTAACTAAAATCTCCGGTGCAAAACTTACACAAGCGGAGGATTTAATTGATTCTACTCAAAATCTGGATTCCTTTGCAGTGGTCTCCGGAGTAATTAAAACATGTGCAGTGACTCTTTCAAAAATAGCTAATGATTTGCGCTTAATGTCATCGGGACCAAGAACTGGTCTTGGAGAAATCAACCTCCCCGCAAAGCAGAATGGTTCATCTATTATGCCGGGAAAGATAAATCCTGTAATTCCGGAAGTAATGAATCAAGTGGCATTTAATATAATTGGAAATGATGTTACTATTACTATGGCAGTAGAAGCAGGGCAGCTTGAGTTAAATGCGTTTGAGCCCGTTATATTTTATAATCTATTTCAATCTATTGATACTTTAACCCATGCCGTAAAAACCTTTGTGGATAACTGCGTGATGGGCATTACAGCAAATGAGGAACGTTGCAGACAATTAGTGGATAATAGTGTTGGTATTATAACTGCAATATGCCCATTTGTAGGATATAAAAGGGCTTCTGAGTTAGCGAAAGAAGCAATTACAACTGGGAAGTCTGTACGGGAGTTAGTATTAGACAAAGGCCTGCTGGATGAAGAGGATGCGAATAAGATATTAGATCCCGGCCATATGACTGAACCGGGAATCTTAGGTAAAAGGTTACTCCATATTTAATTATTATATATTATTAGATGAAGGTATCACTTGTCGGGTGGTACCTTTTTCATAATCTGTAAAGTATAAAAGCTTGCGAAGATAATAGGGCTTGTTATATAATGTTTTAAAGACGGAGGTAAGATATGTATAAACTACTGGTAGTGGAAGATGAAAAATCAATAGCATATGGAATTGCGAATAGTATTCCATGGGGAGAGTGGGGATTTGTAATAAGTGGCGTCTGTGGTAATGGATTGGAGGCACTTGAGCAAATAAAGAAGGACAAGCCTCATGTGATAATTTCAGACATCCGAATGCCGGAAATGGATGGAATTGAACTGATGCAGCATCTAAATCAGAACTATCCGGAGATTAAAATCATTATCCTAAGCGGCTATAATGATTTTGAGTATCTTCAGATGTCCATTAAAAGCCGGGTTACAGAGTATTTACTAAAGCCTACGGATTTGGATGAATTCGAAGTTATGTTTCGCAAAATGAAAGACAGACTTGACGATGAAAATAGAAAGAAAATGGAAGAACAAGAGCTAAAGCAGGCCTATGAAGAAAGTAAGGATCTGAAGCTTAAAAAGAAATTTAATGCTTTAATAAAGGGCTATGGCTATAACGAAGAAGAGATGGAGGAAGAATTCTTAAAACAGGATGGAAACTGGTTTGGAGTTATTTTAATCAGTTTTGATGTTCAGAATTCAGAAGATAAGAATGCCTTTTATCAGGAGCAAATTAAAGTAGAGGATATTCTGAACGAAAAAGCTCCCAATGAGATTATTGTCGGAAAGTATATTTTAAACTATGAAGAAAAGATAACCGGGATTTTAAGTCTGGAAGAAGAACCAGAGGAAGAAGTCCTTCGCAGTTATACAAAGAGGATGTTAGAAGAAATCTTAGAAGAAGGGAATATTAGTGCATATGCAGGGATTAGTAACTTCTATATGGATTTTCAGATGCTTCCTCAGTGCTACGAACAGGCAAAATGCTGTGTCAGCCAGAAAATCTATAGTGAAGCTAAAAACCTTATTATGTTCTATAAAGAAATGCAGGAAGCAGATTTTGACTATTACGCCATCTCCTTTGATGTGGAGAAGATAGTAAAGGAAATCCTGGAGCAGCAGGAAAATAAAATAGAAGATACACTGGAACAGATTTTCTCTGAATTTAGAGGAAAAGTAATTCTTGATTACGATTGCATTAACCGCCTAAGCCTTGAGCTAATGTTTAACCTGTCCCGGGAGTTATTGCGTTACGGTGTTCAGCTTGAGAAGGTTATGAAAAAGATGGATTACACCTATACACACATATATTCTTTCAAAAGCTTGGAGGCAAAAAAAGAGTTTCTATTTAAAATTCTTCGGGAAGTTTCCAAAGAAAGCGCCCGTATGAAGGGAGAATGGAAGAACAGAAGCAGCCTTGCTCAGCAAATTAAAGAAATTGTGGATGCAGAATATGATTCCAACCAGATCTCTTTGGAATACGTTGGTGCAAAGGTCCATAAGAATACGGCGTATATTTCTAAAATATTTAAAAATGAATTTGGATGCAATTTTAGTGATTATATTATATCAAAACGATTGGAGAAAAGTCAGAAGCTTCTGGCGGATCCGGCACTTAAAATATATGAGATTTCTGAGGAAATGGGATGGGCTGATGTATCCAATTATATTAAGCTGTTTAAGAAAAAATATGGTATGAGTCCGAAAGAATATCGTAATATCCTCCAAGCAGGAGGTGGAAGCGCTGCAAAGTATATGGAAAATAAATAGAATGAAAAAAGAGAAGAAGAAAAGAAATCTAGGCTTAAAAGGCAGGATGTTATTTGGTATTTTACAAGTGTTGATTCCAATTATGATTGTTATTACTATTTTATTCTGGAATACGCGAAAAGTTATGAAACAGGAATATATGCGTACTACCCAGAGCCGGGTTACTGATATCGCTAATAAAATAGATGCTAAGCTTTCGGACATTTATAGTGTTTCTGATAACTTTGCTGCAAATGATCAGCTGGATAAATATATTGAAAAGGAATACTCACCGGAAGAGCAAATGTATAAAAAACTGGATATTGTGAGTATTTACAGTAACATATTTTCAGCTTATGATATGTTGAATAAGAGGGAAAGAATCAGTGCTATGTACACCTACAAGGGGGAATTATTTAATTTCCTGGATCCCAATAAGGATCCGAATGAGGTTATAGAGAAATTACAGGATCTGAATATAGAAGATCCTGACCTTTTGATGAAGTTTCGTTGGTTTCCCTTACAGGACAATTTTCTTTTGAGCAACTATCCGGAGGGAATCCGGGAGAAGAAGGCTGTTATGGGCATTCGCAGGATATATTCATGGGAAAAGGGAAGATATGAATACGTACAGTTATTTGCCTTGAAAGAAAAAGATATATATGAACAGTATGATGAGCTTGCTGAATCAACCCCTGGTGATATCTATATTATTACAGGAGATGGCAGTTTGATTTCCTCCAGTAATGAAGAAGTGGTAAAAGCAGGTGAAATTCCAAGGGAATTAAAAAAGATGATACTGGAGCGTACCGAGGATTCACAGGAAATGCGGGATGCTTCAGGAAATCAAATGGTGAATGTAAAGGTTTCTCAGGTGAATGATTGGATGACAGTTATGATAATTCCGGTAAAGGCGGTTACCAGAGAAATGGATGTATTATACTACCGAATTTTTCTTGTTATGCTGGTTTGTGTGGGCCTTTGTGCCATGATGATATTATACTTATATAAAAGCTTTATGGATCCTATCGGTGAACTTAACGCTTCCATGAAAGAAGTGTATGGCGGTAATTTAAATGCTTTTATTGAAGTGAAACAGAAAAATGAAATGGGAGATATGATACGCTATTATAATTCAATGCTGGAGCGGATTAATACCCATATTATTGAGGATTTGAGAGCGGAACGTAAGAAAAAGGAATTGGAACTGGAAGTATTAATGAGCCAGATTAACCCTCATTTTCTTTATAACACCCTTGAAAATATTGTATGGATATCCAATGATGCAGGCAGGCCGGACATTGGACGTATGGCTGCATCTCTTGGAAGGATGTATCGCTTGTCAATAAGCGGAGGTCAGGTTATTGTACTAATGGAGCATGAAATAGAGCACCTTATGGCCTATGTAAAGATTCAAAAAAACCGGTATAAGGAAGATTTTGAATTTGACCTACGAACGGATATGCAGCAGATACATGAATTGTACTCATTAAAGATAATGCTGCAGCCAGTAGTAGAAAATTCTTTCCTCTACGGTATGACAGGATTAAAGCACCCTATGTTGATTCGGCTAACTATTAAAGAAAAAGATGGATGGGTTATTATAAAAGTTATGGATAACGGCCGCGGGATGGACAAAGAGAAATTAAATGAAATACGGAATCAAATCCGCTTTGGAAGAACGGAGTCGGAAGAACAGGATAAGAACCGCCGTAGTACCGGAATCGGACTTCACAGTGTGGAAATGAGAATTAAATTGTATTTCGGAGTTGAGCATGCGGTTTCGATATACAGTAAAAAAGATGTAGGAACTTTGACTGTTATTCGGATCCCAAAGATAACCAGAGATGATGTTGATGAGCAGGGAAATCTAAAAGAAAATAAGCAGATAAAGTGAGATTAACAAAGAAATCAGGCAGAAAATTGTTTGATTTCTTTGTTTTTTTATATAAAAAAACGAAAATAGCCAACGAATATAAAAAACGACATATGGGTTATTGACATAATATACGTTAAAATATGAGTAAAGGAAAGCTCATATTGGAATGACTCTTCCCAGCTAAAATAGAAAGTGAGAGACAGGCTTATGAAAATGAAAAAAGCATCAGCACCAAAAGGAAGGATAAAGAGTTCGAAAGAACAAAAGAAAGAAAATAGGTATGGATGGCTGTTTATATCTCCATATTTAATATTTTTTACAATCTTTACAGGTATTCCTTTCCTAATAGCAATTGTGATGTCGTTTTTAAACGTAAAATATATTACAAGACTAGACAATCTGAAATTTGTTGGGTTACAGAATTTCGTCAAGATATTTCAGAATAAAGAAATTATGGAATCACTTATTAGAACTTTTAAATACTCATTGGTTTATGTACCGTTAATTATGGTGGTGGGATTTGTACTGGCATTTATCTTAAACAAAGGTGTTTATCTAAAAAATACAACCCGCTCTTTGGTATTTATGCCTTATGTTTCCAACATGGTGGCAGTGGCTGTTATTTTTAAGGTTTTACTGGGTAATGGCAGTCCAATTATTGTAGCTTTAAGAAATATGGGATTCAATCCTCCCTTGCTTTTACAAGATTTAAAATTGGCGCTTCCTACTGTAGCGGTAATTTCCGTATGGAAGGGTGTGGGACTGAACATGGTTGTTTATCTTGGAGCACTACAGGAAGTACCTGCTGAACTGATAGAAGCGGCACAGATTGACGGAGCAACAAAATGGCAGAGAATCCGTAACGTCATTATACCAATGATTTCCCCAACAACTTTCTTCCTGGTAATTAGTTCAATTATTGGTTCTTTCCAAAACTTTACTGTTATTCAGGCACTTACCGAAGGCGGTCCGGGACAGGCAACTACAGTTATGTCTGTAAATATTGTACGTACTGCATTTACGAAGTTTGAAACCAGTCAGGCAAGTGCAATGGCTTTGATTATGTTTGTGATCGTTATGATTGTAACTCTTATTCAATGGCACGGACAGAAAAAATGGGTAAATTATTAAGGAGGAACAATCGATGGAGAAAAAAAATAGAGGTCTAAAAATAGTATTAACAATTATCATTCTGATTATTGGATTGATAGCCAACTTTCCGTTTGTATTCATGATTTCTTCTTCCTTTAAAGTGAGTGGAGAAGTTATGAAATTCCCTTGGCATCTGATTTCAGAAAATCCTACAATTATGAACTTCAAAGAATTATTTGCAAATGGGATCTACAATTTCCAGAAATGGTACTTAAACACCATTATTATGACAGGTCTTACTATCATAATTAAAGTATTCTTTGTAAGTTTTACAGCATATGGCTTTGCAAAGATTAAATTTAAAGGAAAAGATGTTATATTCCTTATATTATTGTCAGCCATGATGATACCAAGCGATATTATGATTATACCTAGATACATGATATTTAAGAATTTGCATATTCTGGACTCTATGTGGGCATTAATTTTGCCAAGTTGTGTAGACGTATATTTTGTATTCCTGCTACGACAGTCATTTATTTCAATTCCAGATTCCATTAGTGAAGCGGCAAAAATAGATGGATGTGACCATTTTCGTATATATTGGAGAATTATTTTCCCGCTTGCAAAACCAGCAATTGCAACCATGGCACTGTTTTCTTTTACATGGTCTTGGAATGATTACATGGGTCCATATTTGTATATATCTTCTATGGATAAGCAGATGTTATCAGTAGGAGTTAAATTATTCTCATCTGGTATGATTCAGGATTATGGCACTCAGATGGCGGCGGCAACAGTTGTACTTCTACCGATTCTGATTGCATTCCTATTCTGCCAGAAGTTTTTCATCGAAGGCGTTACTTCTTCCGCAGTAAAAGGGTGATGCCTGGAGTTTAAGGCAATTATAACAAAGCTTCCGGCCTCTAATAGGATTGCAGTAAATGTATTATGCAATCTGTTTCAATGTACCGGAAGCTATTTTATTCTAATAGAAGTATTTTGGTGAGGAAATTATTATTAAACAATATCAATGTAAAATATTTAAGTTCAAACCGTATTAAATTATATAAAATAATAAAAGTAAAGAGAGGAAATCTTATGGAACAAAAATTAACAGGAAGAGTTACGGTTCCTACTGATGTGGATATGATACAGGAAACGAAGAATATTGCTAAAAGATGGGGAGCAGACGCTTTGCGTGATTGTGATGGAACAGATATGCCCGCTGAACTTAAGAAGATGCCTGTAAAGATTTATTCCACTTACTATACAACAAGAAAAGACAATGAGTGGGCTAAGGCAAATCCCGATGAAATTCAGCAGGTATATTTAATGACTGAATTTTACACTGCCTTGTCACAGGGAGAACTTCGTATTCCCCTGATGAAGCATTTATACAAAGATCAATTAAAACCTAATACAATACATGATATCAAACGTTGGTGGGAAGTAGTAGACCGTACTACAGGCGAGCCGTTGGCACCGGAGGCATGGGAATACGATGAGAGTACAGAAGACGTTATTATTTTAACTCCAATGCATTATCATGATTATACGGTAAGTTTTCTGGCATTTATAATCTGGGATCCGGTACATATGTATAATTTTATTACAAATGACTGGCAGGATGTGGAGCATCAGTTGACTTATGATGTACGTCAACCTAAGACTCAGAAATACGTGATTGAAAAGTTAAAACGTTGGATGAATGAAAATCCGGACAGCGATGTGGTGCGTTTTACAACCTTTTTCCATCAGTTTACTTTAGTGTTTAATGAATTTGCTAAAGAAAAATTCGTAGACTGGTTTGGTTACAGTGCCAGTGTCAGCCCCTATATTTTAGAACAATTTGAAAAAGAAGTTGGTTATAGATTCCGTCCGGAATATATTATTGATCAGGGTTACCATAACAATACCAACCGCGTTCCTTCCAAGGAATTCAGAGATTTTCAGGAATTTCAGCAAAGAGAAGTTGCTAAACTTATGAAAGTTCTTGTGAACATCTGTCATGACAATGGCAAAGAGGCCATGATGTTTTTAGGGGATCATTGGATCGGAACAGAACCGTTTGGCGAATATTTTAAGCATGTAGGCCTGGATGCAGTAGTAGGAAGTGTAGGAAATGGAACAACATTGCGCTTGATTTCTGATATTCCGGGAGTAAAATATACAGAGGGACGTTTTCTGCCTTACTTCTTCCCGGATGTATTCCATGAAGGCGGCGACCCTATTAAAGAAGCTAAAGTAAACTGGGTAACTGCAAGACGTGCTATCTTAAGAAAACCCGTTGATCGAATCGGTTATGGCGGTTATTTAAAGATTGCATTGGATTTTCCTGATTTTATACAATATATTGAGGAAGTATGTGATGAATTCCGTCTTCTTTATGATAATATGGGCGGCCAAAGTCCATACAGCCACTTTAAAGTAGGCGTTTTAAATTCCTGGGGCAGGATACGTTCCTGGGGAACTCACATGGTAGCTCATGCTATTGATTATAAGCAGACTTACTCTTATGCGGGAGTGCTGGAAGCTTTAAGCGGTATGCCTTTTGATGTGGAATTTATAAGCTTTGAAGATGTAATAAAGAATCCGGATATTTTAAAGGAATGCAAAGTGGTAATTAACGTAGGTGATGCCTATACTGCACCTAGCGGCGGAGCTTATTGGACAAATCCAAAGATCAACAGCGCTGTAAAGGCTTTCGTAGCTCAGGGTGGTGGATTTGTTGGAGTTGGTGAACCATCAGCCTGTGAATATCAGGGAAGATATTTTACTTTGGCAAATGTACTGGGTGTAAATAAAGAAATTGGATTCTCTATGTCAACGGATAAATATAACTGGGAAGAACACCGTCATTTTATTACGGAGGATTCTCGTGAGGATATTAATTTTGGAGAAGGCATGAAGAATATCTATGCTCTTCATGGAGCACAAATCCTGCGTAAGGAGGGACAAGATGTTCAAATGGCGGTTAACCAATTCGGAGACGGAAGAAGTGTGTATATTAGTGGCATTCCTTATTCCTTTGAAAACTCCAGAATGCTATACCGTGCTATATTCTGGGCAGCAGGCATGGAGCAGGGAATGAAGAAATGGTATAGCACTAACTATAATGTAGAAGTGAATTATTATCCTGCAACTAACAAATATTGTATTGTCAATAATACTTATGAGCCTCAAGAAACCCTGATATATGATGGAAAGGGCAGAGAATACAGTATGAAGTTAAAAGCAAATGATATTTTATGGTTTACATTTTCATAAGATTGGGATATTGTACTAGAGGAGTGTGAAGAGAATTTCTAAGGCGCTAAAAGACACCGCCTGAGAAGTTCTAAAACTTCACATTAGTTTCATGGATTGTTTGTGCCGCTTTGGCGGCAGGTTTATAAGTGCTTTAGTAACTTTAAAAGAGGAGGCAATCGTTATGCAGACGAAGGAAACATTAGAATCATATGAAGTAATCACTTTAGAGGAAGCTAGTGATGCACTAAAACATGTGATTGATCAGGTTAAAAGTAATATACCGGAATTTTACGATAGCTTTCCGGCAGCAAATAGTATCAATCAGATATATCCAGCTACAGAAAACAATGACTGGACCAATGGATTTTGGACAGGACAGCTGTGGCTTGCGTATGAACAGACTAAGGAGGGTGCTTTTAAAGAAGCCGCTCTCCATCAGGTACCAAGCTATCAGGAGCGTCTGATAAAAAGAATTGTAGTAGATCATCACGATATGGGATTTTTGTATACTCCCTCCTGCGTTGCAGCGTATAAACTAACCGGTGACAAGCTGGCAAGGGAAACTGCTTTAATGGCAGCAGATAATCTGATGGATCGGTTTCAGGAAAAGGGAGAGTTTTTTCAGGCTTGGGGAAAATTAGGTGATCCTAAAGAATACAGATTAATTATTGATTGTCTATTAAATATGCCTTTGCTATTCTGGGCATCAGAAGAAACGAAGGATTCAAAATACCGTGAAACAGCACTTCGTCATATTCGTACCAGCATGAAATATGTAGTTCGTGAAGATTCCTCTACATATCATACCTATTATTTTGATACTGAGACAGGGGCTCCGGTTCGCGGAGTAACTGCCCAGGGATATAGAGATGGTTCCATTTGGGCTAGAGGCCAGGCGTGGGGAATATATGGTTCGGCAATTGCTTATAAATATTGTCCGGATCCGGTGTATATTGAAAGTTTTAGAAAGATCACTGCATGTTTTCTGGAGCATTTACCTGAGGATCTGGTACCTTTCTGGGATTTTGATTTTACAGATGGCAGTACCGAACCAAGAGATTCTTCATCCGGGGCTATAGCAGCCTGTGGTATGCTTGAAATGGCAAAATATTTAGAACCTGAGGAAGCAAACTATTATACCCAAACAGCAAAGCGTTTATTAAAGGCATTGACAAAACACTGCTTATACAATTCCAGTTTAGATACCAACGGAATATTACTTCATTCTACTTATGCAAAAAGCTCTCCATTTAATACGGTAAAGGATAGCGGTGTAGATGAATGTACTTTATGGGGGGATTATTTTTATATGGAAGCACTTGTGCGGTTAACAACACAGTGGGAAGTCTATTGGTAGAAAAGGAACTAAGAAAATGAAAAAATCAGATGAAAGACTTATAAAAGTGATTCCCTCCGCCAGACAGCTTATGCTTCAACAAACAGAATTTTATGCATTCTTTCACTTTACGGTAAATACCTTTACGGGAAAAGAATGGGGATACGGGACGGAATCGACGGAAATATTTAATCCGGCTGAAATGGATGCAAATCAATGGATAGAAGCTATAAAAGCGGCAGGAATGAAAGGAGCAATCCTTACCTGCAAGCATCATGATGGATTTTGCCTATGGCCTAGTAAATTTACAAAGCATTCTGTGAAGTACAGCCCCTACCGGAATGGAAAAGGAGATATTGTAAAAGAAGTAGCAGATGCTTGTAGAAAAGCCGGCCTGAAGTTTGGTATTTATCTCTCACCCTGGGACCGTAATCAGGAAACCTACGGACAAGGAAAAGCATATGATGATTATTTTGTGGCGCAACTTACTGAGCTGCTTACCGGATATGGAGATATTTTTAATGTATGGTTTGACGGTGCCTGCGGAGAAGGCCCCAATGGGAAAAAACAGGTCTATGACTGGCAGCGTTATTATGATACTATAAGAAAGTATATGCCGGAGGCATGCATTGCCATAAGCGGCCCTGATGTCCGCTGGTGTGGTAATGAAGCTGGTGATACCCGCACCAGTGAATGGAGTGTTGTACCGGCAGACTTATCTGTTGCAGAGCGAGTGGCTGCTTTAAGCCAGCATGCAGATGATCCTTCTTTTAGTCAGAGGGTAATAAGTAGTATGGAACAGGATTTAGGAAGCAGGGAACGTTTGGCAGAGGAACAGAACTTGATTTGGTATCCGGCAGAAGTGGATGTATCCATAAGACCGGGCTGGTTCTATCATCCTGAGGAGGATAATAAGGTTCGTTCTCTGGAGAATCTGCTGGATATCTATGAAAAATCCGTAGGTGGAAATGCAACACTACTTTTAAATATTCCCCCTATGCCTAATGGACTGCTCCATGAATACGATGTAAAAAGGCTGCAGGAATTGGGTAAGGAGATACAAAAAAGATACGGTAAAAATCTGGCTGAGGAAGGCACAATACTGGTAGAAGAAAATGAGTGGATTGCAGCAGATAGTTTGCAGACGGATGATTATAAAACCTACTATCAGGGAAATAACCCCAAGGCAGAGTTTAAGATTGCTTGGAATATACCACAAAAGATTTCAGCAGTTATTTTAAAGGAAAATATACAAAAGAGTCAGCGAATTGAAGCTTTTGAAATTTTATCCATGAAAAATGGGAATCTTATTAATATATATACGGGAACTACTGTGGGTTATAAGAAAATCGCCCGCTTTTCACAGATAGAATCGGATATACTGATTATACGAATTCTGGATTCAAGAATGGCACCCACTCTTTCCTTTATTGGTATTTATGAATAAAAAAAATAGGCATTTCTTTTAAATAATGATAGAATGATAAAAAAAGCACATAAATTCAAAATACAACCTATATAAACTAGATAAAAAGTTAGTTATAATAAGATTATAAACAAAAGGAGGGAAAAATACATGAAATTAAGAAAAGCATTAAAACGAGGTGTTGCTTTCAGCTTAGCTGCAATGATGGTATTAAGTACTGCAGGATGTGGAAAAGCTAATAACACTAAGGAGACTCCGGATGGTAAAACAACTGAGTCTAAAGGTAACGAATCTGCTCAGAAGCCAGACAGTGATAAACCATTTGATGGTGTTACAGTAAAATGGGCGTTGACAGATAACGCTGCAACCGGTTCTGAAACAAAAGAAATGGTGGAATTAATCAAAGAAAAAACTGGTATAAATGTAGAATTTTTCATCACTCCTACAGCAAAAGCAGGAGAAATGGACAAGGTACTTGTAAGCTTAATGGCAGGAGAAGAAATTGATATCATAGGTAGAACTCCACTTCAGTTAGAAGAATTCTATAAAGCTGCTGTTTTAGAGCCACTTGATGAACTTGCCAAAACAGACAATTACGATATGACAGCTTTATATGGTAATCAAACTGTAAAATTTGAAGATCAGACATATGCAATGCCAGCAGAAAAAGATATCTGGTTAACTTATTATAACAAGAAAATCTTTGATGATGCTAATGTTCCTTATCCAACTGCAGAAGGATGGACTTGGGAAAAATATGTTGAGACAGCTCAGAAACTGAACAATCCTGAAAAAGATATCTGGGGTTCTTTCATGAGTGATGACGTTGCAACTAATTATATGCAAGCTACACAAAAGGGTGTTTCTGCATACAAAGCAGACGGTACAGCTAATTTTGATGATCCTGCATTCGCTGATTCTACAAAATGGTTCTTTGGTTTAGGAAATGATCTTAAGATTCAACCAAGCTGTATAGATTTAGCTTCCGGAACATATCCATATAACTCTTTCATGGTAAATGGAAATATCGGTATGTATGTATATGGCGGATGGGTTGCAAGTGCATTATCAGATAAAACAAAATATCCAAGAGATTGGGAATTAGGAATTCTTCCAATGCCATATCCAGAAGGATCAGAACCATCTTCTTTAACAATTACAAGCTGCTATGCTATACCTAAGACATCTGGAAATAAAGATGCAGCATTTGAAGCAATCAAAACCATTTGTGAAAATAAATATACTTTAGGTTATGGACGTGTTCCAGCAAAGATTCTAACAGAAAGTGAAGCAAGAACTTATATTGAAAATAGCTTACTTCCAAAATTTAAAGATGATAATTTAACAGTAGAAGATTTTATGACAGGATGGTTTGATAACAGCAGACTATATTTAAGTGAAAAGATTATGGGTACTGCTGATACTACAATCGGCCAAATCTACACAGAAGAAGGCCAATTATATGGTCAGGGACAAAAATCACTGGAAGATACCATGAAATCTATTCAGGACAGAGCAAACGAAGCGATTAAAGAGGCAAATGAGCAATAAAAGGTACTCCTCATACTATTAAGAGTGGAAATGTTATCTAGACTGAGATAAGAAAGCGCTGCCAGAGCATGGCAGCGCTTTTTTCAAAATAGGTTCAAAATATATGACTATAAGAAAAGCAGGTAAAGAGAAATGAAGGAGCGAATTTATTTACTTCCTGAAGAAGGAAATTTTTATAAAGGGAATATGCATTGTCATACAACGATTTCAGATGGAAAGTTATCACCGGAACAGATAAAAGAAGAATATAGGAAAAAAGGATACCAGATAGTGGCCTATACGGACCACAAGAAATATATTCCTCATCAGGAATTAACTTCAGAAGATTTTCTGCCACTGGCAGGTGTAGAGGTAGATATTAATGAAATACGTCCGGGAAAGGAACGAATTAGGACCAGAATGTTTCATATTAATTTCTATGATACCAATCCGGAGGAGATGCCGGAGGAGAAAGCAAGATATTGTGCAGCAGATTATTGGAATTATGATCTTTCCTATGTAAATGCATATATAAGGAAGATGAAAAAACTAGGATTCTTGGCAAGCTATAATCATCCTTATTGGTCCATGCAAAATTATGATGAATATACACAGCTAGACGGGCTTTTTGCTATGGAGATTTATAATCATGGCTGTGAACTTGAAGGACTGTATGGCTACAATCCTCAAGCCTATGATGAAATGTTACGATGCCAGAAGAATATCTTTTGTCTGGCTTCTGATGACAATCACAATGAATACCCTTTCGGACATCCATTGTGTGATTCCTTTGGAGGTTTTACTATGATTAAGTCCAGGGAACTTACTTATCCGGCAGTAATGAAAGCACTGGAACAAGGAGATTTCTACAGTTCCATGGGTCCGGAAATACATTCATTGTATATAGAAGGCAAAGACTTGGTAGTAGAGACTAGTCCGGTTCAGAAGATTTATGTAAAGATGGAAGGAAAGAACTGCTATAAGAAGGTAGCTCCTTCTGGAGAAACTTTAACAGAGGCAAGATTTACCCTGACCGGAAAAGAAGGCTATATACGTGTGGCATGCCGTAGTGAGAAAGGATTATTTGCTAATTCTAATGCATACTTTCTTGAAAATATGCCCATAGAATTTACAACAGAGTAGGAGATTGTAACTTGGATAAAATTATACAGCAAAAAAAGATTCAATCAGAAAAAATGCAATCCATGCTATTTTGGTTATGCTGGATCGCTTATTTTTCAACCTATCTAGGAAGACTTAACTATTCAGCTAGTTTAACAGAAATCATAAGGGCAGAAGGATTTGATAAAGGAGCAGCGGGATTAATAGGAACGGCATTCTTTTTTTCCTATGGATTTGGGCAGCTTATCAGTGGAATCTTAGGGGATAAGCTAAAACCACATAAGATGATTTTAGCAGGAATTTTAGGATCCGGAATATGTAATGTAGCAATGGGGCTTTCTACAAACATTTGGCAGATGGTAGCGGTATGGTGCATGAATGGTCTACTTCAGTCCTTAATCTGGTCACCAATCATTAAATTATTTTCTAACTGGATTCCCCAAAGCCGTCAGAAAACATTCTGTATCAACATCAACAGCAGTGTGCCCATAGGTACTTTTGCTGCTTATGGGATTACTGCATTCATAGTGTGGAAATTCCATTGGAGAACAGTATTTTTCTTTTCCTCTGTGTGTCTGGCTGTCATTGGAGTAATTTGGTTTATTGGAAGCCACAAAATAGAAAAAGAAGTAGAAAAGAATGGAGTATTAGAGGAGGTTATATCTGCTTCACAGAATTTAAAACAACAAAATTATTCTATGGGAAAATTGATTTTAGCTTCTGGTATGGTATTTCTGTGCTTTGGACTGATGTTTCAAGGAATCTTAAAGGACGGAGTAACTACTTGGATTCCTACGTATATTCGTGAAGAGTTCAATATGGAATCTGTAGTATCCATTATAAGTACAACCATTATACCTATTTTTAATTTAAGTGGTGTGTATCTGGCCTCCATAGTAAATAAGAAGATTTTTAGAAATGAAATTACTACTTCCGCTTCATTTTTCGCTATATGTACAGTAATGCTGCTATTACTTAGACTTTATTCCGGTGGGTCGGTTGTAATCGTATTGATATTATTTGGTGTGGCAACAACGGCAATGATGGCAGTAAATACTATGTTAGTTAGCATGGTACCTATATATTTCGCACCTTATGGTAAATCTTCAACTGCCTCCGGAATTCTAAACTCCTCGGCTTATGTAGGAGGAGCAGTATCTACATATGGAATTGGAGTGCTGTCTGAAATAGTTGGTTGGGATACAACGATTTTGGTTTGGACTATAATAGCCATGGCAGGTATGACAGTATGCCTGATAGGAAAAACCTATTGGAGAAAATTCACACAAAATTAAGAGGCGCAAAAGCGCTGGAATCGAGGATAGTATGAAGAATAGAATTTATTTATTGCCTGAGACAGGAAATTTTTATAGGGCTAACCTTCACAGCCATACCATTGTATCAGATGGCAGACTAAAACCGGAAGAGTCTAAGGAGATTTATAAGCAACAGGGATATCAGGTTCTGGCATTTACCGATCACAGAATATATAAAAACCATGAAGAATTAAATGATAAAGATTTTCTGGCTCTTGCAGCGGTAGAAGTAGACATTAACGAAGTAAGTTCAGAAAGATTGAACCCAAAAGATAAAACCTATCATATTAATTTATATGATACAAAGCCTGAATTTGAAAGAGAAAGAAAAGAAAAGGGAATATGTCCCCAACGGCGATATGGGGATTTTGATTATATCAATCAGTATCTTGAAGAAATGAATGAATTAGGCTTTCTGGCATGTTACAACCACCCTTATTGGTCGTTGCAAAATTATGATGATTATAAAGGATTGAAAGGACTCTTTGCCATGGAAATTTACAATTATGGCTGTGAGCATGATGGATTATACGGCTACAATCCACAATCTTATGATGAGATGCTTCGCTTAGGCAACCGGTTATGGTGCTTAGCAACAGATGATAATCATAACAGCTATCCTATTGATCATCCTCTATGTGATTCCTTTGGAGGATTCACTATGATAAAAGCGGAAGAACTAACCTATTCCGCCATTATGGATTCCTTGATAAAAGGTCATTTTTATAGTTCCATGGGACCGGAGATAAAGGAACTTTATATTGAAGGTAATGAACTGGTAGTAAAAACCGGGCCAGTACAAAAAATCTATGTGATGATGGATGCCACCAGATGTTACCGTAAAGTGGCTATGCCAGGAGAAGTTCTTACCGAGGCGAGATTTACTCTTGATGGAAATGAAAATTATATACGTGTAGAGTGTAAAGATGAGAATGGACTCTTTGCTAATAGCAACGCCTACTTCCTTTTTGATATTGGATTTGAAGAAATTTCAAGATACTAAACTGATTTAATGCAATTAAAGCAAATAGAATATAGAAAATAATAGATTAATGGAGACTATGAGTGATGAAAAGAAATAAAACAGACTGGTTTAGTGATGCACGATTTGGAATGTTTATTCATTGGGGGATTTATGCAATCCCTGGCCTGGGAGAATGGTATATGAGCTTTGACCGGGTAAGCGTTAAAGATTATGAAAAATATTTTAGGGAATTTAATCCTAAGGATTTTAATCCAAGACAATGGGCGCAGCTTGCGAAAGAAGCAGGTATGAAATATATGGTGCTCACAGCAAAACATCATGATGGTTTTTGCTTGTTCGACAGTCAGTACACAGACTATAAATCTACCAATACAAAAGCGGGAAAAGACTTTATTAAAGAATATGTAGAAGCAGTTCGCGAAGCCGGATTAAAAGTAGGAATTTATTATTCTTTATTAGACTGGCATCACCCGGATTATCCAAAATATAATGATATGTTCCATCCGATGCGTGAGAATGAAGCCTATAAAGAAGATAAATATGACTGGGATAATTATTTAAAATATATGCATGGACAGGTAGAAGAGCTGTGTAGTAATTACGGAAAGCTGGATTTGCTATGGTTTGACTTCTCTTATGGAGAAATCAAAGGAGAAAAGTGGAAAGCAACCGAACTTTTGAAGATGGTAAGAAAATTACAACCTGAGGTTTTGATTAATGACCGTTTTGAAGGCGGCGGTAGCAGCAATAGTTCCATTATGGAAGGAAAACCAAGTACTATCTCCGGAGATTTTACTAGTCCGGAACAATGCATGCCAACAGAAGAACTTCGCAATAAAAATGGTGAGCGTGTTGTATGGGAATTATGTACGACCATCAATGACACATGGGGCTATACACCAAGCGACAAGAACTATAAATCAGCAGAATTTCTAATTCGTAAATTGGTTGAGTGTGTATCGAAAAGCGGAAATATGATTCTAAATGTGGGACCAGATTCACAGGGAAGAATTCCAAAAGAACAGGAAAAGGTATTAAAACAGGTTGGAGATTGGCTGAGAAACAATGGCGATAGCATCTATGGCTGTGAAGGCGCTCAGTTACCAAGACCAGAATGGGGACGCTATACTAAAAAAGGAAATATTCTATACGCGCATATTATGGAGGCACCTATTGGGCCAATTCCAATTACAGGAGTTACAAAAGAACAGATTAAGAACATAAGGATGTTATGGGACGGCAGTGAAGCAAGAGACGCTTCTAAAGCACTTGGACCGCGAAAACATCCAGAAATAAAATTTATTACTTTTGGTGATAATGGAAATTTCACGTATCAACTTCCAGATGAAGCAGATACTGTATTAAAGATTGAATTAGAAGCCGATTTGCAGTAGTAATAAAGATAAGGCAGTGCCACATCTGTAAGCAGATGCGGTATGCAATGGGAGCTAGTATGAAGAGAGAAAAATTACAACAATTCTGGTGCGGTGATAATGTTAAAAGAACCGTAGAATTTTTTAAATTGAATTACACTTTAAATGAAAAAGAATTAATAGGGCATGCTGATCTCCTATGCGAAAATACATTTCTATTTCAGGATCACTGGGAAATGGAAAGAACAAATAAGCCAGTTACATTTAAGGGTAATGTGGAATGGGACTGCATTCCTTTTGGTGATCCGGAATGGACTTTTGCTTTAAATCGTCATACCTGTTTTGTAAATCTGGCAAAAGCATGGAACTGTACTAAAAATGAGAAGTATGCTGAGAAATTCATGGAACTGTCAAAGGACTGGATGGAACGGGTTCCCCTTAATGAGAAAAGTAAGCAAAATACCTGGAGAAGTATTGAAGCAGGAATACGGTGCGAGAATTGGCTAAAGAGTATGATGCTTTTTGCAGATTGCAGCAAGATACCAGAAAACTTCTGGGATGAATTTGAAAAAGTATTATTCTTACATGGAGAATATCTTATGTCTGTAAATGGAGTATTTCACAGGTTAAGTAATTGGGGAATTCTTCAAAACCATGGACTTTTACTTGCAGGTATCTATTTTGAAAAGACTGATTGGATTAAAGAAGCGATCCAAAGACTGGAAGATGAGCTGAATTTGCAGGTCTTTGAAGATGGTATACAGTGGGAACAAAGCCCCATGTATCATGGAGAAGTGCTGCATTGCAGTTTGGATAGCATAGAACATATGAAACGCTTTGGCATCCAAATACCGGAGCAGGTAAGCAAAAAAGTACAGAAAATGTTGTATGCACTTGGCATGTGTTGTAAGCCAAACGGACACATTCCTTGCCAGTCTGACAGCGATGATATTGATGCAGGGGATTTACTGGTACATGGAGCATGTTTTTTTAATGACGGTATATTAAAATTCTTATCACACTCTAGATTTAGGGAAGAAAATATATGGAATCTTGGGATAGAGGCACATATGTTATATGAGAATATTGAGACCTTGATACCAAAAGAAATTTCCTATGCACTAACAGATAGTGGAAATTATATGTTAAGAAGCGGATTCGATAAGAATGCAGATTATCTGAGATTTCATTGTGGATGTATGGGAAGTGGACATGGACATGGAGACTTGTTGCATATTGATTTATATTCCCATGGCGAAGACATTTTAATTGATTCAGGCCGTTATACTTATGTAGATTCAAAAATCAGAAGGGATTTAAAAAGTCCTTCTGCTCATAATACCATATGCGTGGATGAAGAAGAGTTTTGCAAATGTGCAAATAGCTGGGGATATGAAAAAATGGCTCAACCAGTAAAGGGAGAATACCGTTTTACTGAAACAGCAGATTTTGTATCCGGTGCTCATTTAGGTTATATAGAGAAAGGAATCTTTATATCCAGAAAGATAGTTTATGTTAAGCCAGGTATATATGTAATAGTTGATGAATGTTATGGTACTGGTACACATAAATATACGCAGAATTGGCATTTCTCTGGGGACGGAAAGATTATTTCTGAAGACAAGAAAGTAACCTTCGAAGGAAATAGGGTCAATGCAAAATGCTTTTTCCTTCATGGAAAAACTGCACTATCTAAAAAAGAATGCTCAACGGAATATAATAGTTTGAAACCTTGCAATTGTGTTTCAGTTTCCATGGAGGAAACAGGAAGTACTTCTATGATTACAGTGATTTCTATTAAAGAGAAAGGTAAAAAACATGATATTATAGTAGAGCAAATTCCTGTTTCCCTGGAAAAGAGCGGAAGAATCTTAACTAATGAGATGGCGGAAGCGGTTAGAATTAAAATAAATGAAGAAGAATATGTTGTTGTATTCTGTCATGAGGAAATTATCAGCGAAGTGGATCTTCTTTCCGCAGGTGGTTACAGTTCTTATGGAAAGGTGCTGTTATTTTCTGATAAAAATTCTAACGGCATTTGTCTGCAATATTAAAATTTAGACTACTAACTATAGTACACTTTGCCCAATATGGGGTATTCAGACCATAGAGAGTGGGGGATATTGTATATTGC
>NZ_DAMAUC010000018.1:0-89922 GCF_032079385.1 Anaerocolumna sp. | reverse complement strand
AGTGGTATTATATATAAAAATGAAATAAAAGAATCTAAAATAGAACATATAGGCAGTTCCCAATGTATTGAGGAAAGTAATCTAAGAGAAAATCAATTAATAGATGATAAATCAAGAGATAATAATTTAAGCAGTGAAGAGAAGAATGAGGAATATCCAGAGAAAAGTAATTCGTCAGATGAGAAAAATATTGATAACAACCAAATGGAGTTGAATTTGACAGATAGTTTAGCTGATGAGCAAGAAAATTCGAAGCAATATCAAACTGACGACTTATCCAGCAAAGAACGTATAGACGATAACTGCCATAAAGAGAGAGTTTTAGCAGATAAATTAAGGAACTTTCTTCATCAACTGGAAAGGTACCGCAATATGGTCTGTTTCTTATCCATTCATCAATTGATATTAAAAGTTCTGGAGGACACCGGTTACTATCATTTTGCAGCTGCAATGCCGGGAGGAGAAAAGCGAAAAGCCAATATTGATATGTTGGTTCAAAAAGCGGTCCAGTTTGAAAATACCAGCTATTCCGGATTATTTCATTTTGTCCGATATATTGAGAAACTACATAAATATGATATCGATTTTGGAGAAGCCACCGTTGCAGGAGAGAATGATAATACGGTTAAGATTATGAGTATTCATAAAAGTAAGGGCTTGGAGTTCCCAATTGTTTTTGTAGCGGGTACGGGAAAGGTATTTAATAATCAGGATTCCAGAGGGAAACTGTTAATCCATCCTGATTTAGGATTGGGTCCGGATTATATAGATCATAAACTAAGAATTAAAGCGCCTACTTTAGTGAAGAAAGTGATACAAAAGGAACTGGTGCTGGAAAATTTGGGAGAAGAACTAAGAGTTCTATATGTTGCACTAACCAGAGCTAAGGAGAAACTAATTATTACCGGTGGTGTGAAAAAGTTAGAAGATAAGCTGAAGAAGTGGAGCTCCATTTGTAAACAGAAAGAGAAACAACTTCTATTCTACCAGCTAAGTACGGCAGGTAATTATCTGGACTGGATTGTCCCTGCTGCCATGCGGTATAAAGGATTTGAAGAAATATTAAAAGATTATGGAGCATTTCCGGATAAAAGTAATCCATTATACAACGCTGACATAGAAATAGTAGTAAAGAAAGTTTCTTATGAGGAATTAGCCAGAGAAGAATTGGGAGATCAAGTCTTTAAAAAAGTGAATAAAGATCAACTTCTTCACTGGAATAATCATATAGTATATAATGAAAGTATAAGGAATGATATTCAGTCTCTGATGGAATATCAATACCCCTATGAGGCTGAAACCAACATACATACGAAACTTACCGTATCGGAATTAAAGCGGCTTGGGCAAATGGAAGCAGAGGAACTGGGAATGCCCTTAAAGGGAACTGAAGGGTCTATGGATGAGATACCGGTTCCAAGCTTTATAAAGCTGTCGGAAAAACCCACCAAGGCCGGAATCGGTACCCTTTATCACAGCGTATTAGAGTCTATGAATCTCTTAGAAATTTATACTTTGGAAGATGTGGAAAGATGTCTTACTAAACTGGTTCTTACAGGTAAAATCAGTGAAAAAGAGTTGGAACTGTTAGATAAAGGTAAGCTATGTGCCTTTGTGCAAAGTGAAATGGCAGACAGAATGCGCAATGCCATAAAGAATGGCAGTCTTTATAAAGAGCGTCAGTTCGTTATGGGTATAAAAGCAAATGAAATCAATAAAAGTTTCCATAGTGAAGAATTAGTATTAGTACAGGGTATTATTGATGTGTACTTTAAAGAAGGAGACCGGTGGATACTATTAGATTATAAGACAGATAATGTGGATAAAAAACATGGGGAAGAAATATTAAGAAAAAGATATAAGGTTCAAATGGATTATTATCAGAAAGCTCTGGAGCAGCTTACCGGGATATGTGTTAGTGAAAGAATAATATATTCCTTTGCCTTGGGAAAAGAAATCAAAACAACCTAACAAAAATTTACTCATAAAGGTATGAAATAAATATATCAAGGCTACACTTTATATAGCATAATTATGGAATTTTTTGCACAACTAAATTAAAAATATGGTTGTGCGAAAGAGCCATAATATGTTAATATTTAAGGAGGAAACGGCATATTATGAGTAAGAAGAAATTAGATCCGGAAAAGTTTGTTTTAAGTGAGTTAAAACCGGAGGAACAATTAAAATATGAAATCGCGGCAGAACTTGGACTTTTTGATAAAGTTATGAAAGATGGATGGAAGTCTTTATCAGCAAAAGAAACAGGTCGTATTGGCGGTATTATGACTAAGAGAAAAAAGCAGACAGGAAAGGGTGATTTAAATAAATCATGAAAAAAAAATTATTGTTTATCTATAATCCCCATGCAGGTAAAGGTAAAATAAAGAGTTGGTTATCTGACATCATCGAATTATTTGTAAAGCACGACTATGAAGTAACAGTATATACTACTTTGAGGAAAGAAAGCGGAACTAAAATTGTAGAAGACTGCCTTGAGAAAGAAACCTATGATCAAATAGTCTGTTCCGGCGGAGATGGAACTTTAAATGAAGTAATCAGCGGAATTATGAAGAGTAATGCAAATATTCCGGTAGGATACATTCCATCAGGAACTACCAATGATTTTGCTTATACATTGACTTTGCCCAAACACATGCTAAAAGCTGCGAAAGTGGCTATTAAAGGAAAAGAATTTCCCTTTGACGTTGGAGTTATCAATGGGAAATACTTTACATACACCGCAGCCTTTGGGCTTTTTACCGATGCATCTTATGAAACACCTCAAACAACCAAGAATCTATTAGGACGCCTTGCTTATTTTCTAGAAGGTGTTAAAAGGCTGCCCAATTGGAAGTCTTATAGTCTGGAAATTACTTGTGGAGATACATTTATTGAAGATAATTTTATCTTTGGAATGGTGACCAATTCTATTTCGGTAGGTGGTTTTAAAGGACTTACCGGAAAAGACGTATTATTGGATGATGGTATTTTTGAGGGGATTTTTATTAAAACACCCCAAAACGTATTGGATTTTCAGAGTATGGTTAATGATTTATTAACGGGTAAATTAAATAGCGAACACATCTGTTATTTTCCTGTAAAAGATATTCAAATTGTATCACAAGAGCCTATTCCCTGGTCTACAGACGGAGAATTCGGCGGTGAATACAATAAAATAAATATTCAAATTATAAAACAGGCATTAAGCATCATGAGAAATCATAATGAGATAAAGGGTAATCAGCCAGAAGATAAGATATAAAATATTATATAAAAAGAATAAAAAAGAATATATCAAGGGAGTAAATTCCAAAGATATATTCTTAGGGTTAATTATAAATATATAATTAAAAAGCTTATCAATAAATGAATATTTATTTTGCAGGATATCTTTTTGGTGTTTTATAATATTCGTAATTGGTATAATTAATATTGTTTATATTTAAGAAGTTTTTTATTGAGATACATATTCCTCCAAGTAAAACAGCTGAAATTCCAAGGGTAGACGGAACCAGGTTTAATTTACTTTTTAAGTTCTTATTTAATCTATCTTTAACCTGATCAATCAATTGAGGTAAATAAGTGGTAAAGGAACTGTTAATGATGATAATATCGGAATTAAAAGCATTGATCATGTTATTGACACATACTGCCATATATTTTGTAAAGGTATCTATTGTTTTCATTGCAGCTTTATCTCCATTGTTATACATAGATAAAAATTGTTCAAAACTGACCTGTTCCATGTTTTTTTCTCTGGCAAAGTCCTTTAGAAGAGACTGTTCGGAAAGATATTGTTCCAGACATCCATGGTTTCCGCAAGGACATTCTTTTCCATCTATTTCAACAATGGTGTGACCGATTTCTCCGGCATAGCCAAGGCTTCCAGTATATAAATTTTGATTGATAATAACTCCCATACCAATACCGGAGTATATCATAATACTGCTCATATTTTCATAATTGTGTAAAAAGGCTTTTTCACCTAAGACAGAAAGATTTGCTACATTTTCCAAATAAACCGGTGTTTGAAAATGTTCTTCTATTGCTCCTGCCAAATCTATATTTTTCAAGTTATAATGAGGGGTAAACTGTATGGTATTATTGTGCGTAACTCCGTGAATTCCCAAAGTAATACCGATTAATCCATAAGGAAGGACTTTTATATCCGGCTCCATATCTTCAATTAATTGAATTAAAACAGGAATCAGGTTTTCTTGTTTACCCGGAGTTTTTATCTGCCTTAAACTTTTTTCTTCTCCAATTAAATCCGTCATAATTGCAGAAATGGTTTCGATTCCTATGTCTATGCTGATAACATAGCCGGCATCCTTATTCAGACTCAAAAGGATTGGTTTCCTTCCAAGTAAAGTATCATCACATCCATTTTCCAAAACTAATTTTTTCTGTATCAGGTCCTGGACAATATTGGTTAT
This sequence comes from Anaerocolumna sp., assembly GCF_032079385.1. NCBI lineage: Bacteria > Bacillati > Bacillota > Clostridia > Lachnospirales > Lachnospiraceae > Anaerocolumna > Anaerocolumna sp. The sequence continues at coordinate 85,483 of NZ_DAMAUC010000018.1, read as the reverse complement.
CGTTGCTTTGGTCAGCCCTAATTTTTTGGCTATGGCTGCTCTTGAAATATATCTGGAACCAAAGATGGTTTCTAATACTAAAGTGGTATTTATGTCACGAATTAATTCTTTACTTCCGGTTATCATGGTATTCATTCCTTTATTCTTAATATGTATATAGTAACATAAAAATAGAAGAAAGAAAATAAATGCCTTTCAATTCTTTTCTAGTTTTTCAAAATAGAAAGTGACCATTTTTACATGGATTGTTTGGGGTTGTTGCAAAAATCGACACTTTTTTCATTTTTTTTCATACTATATGTATAGTACTAATCCTTCATTAAAATCTTTTCAAAAAATCATCTAGGGTTTTTATTGATTTTCTGGATTTTATAATTGGACTTAGTATAGACAATATTCTTGTCAAAGTCGTCAGAAAGGGGATAGGATATGACAGATGCCATGCATATGGAAAACATGGATTCTGAAGGAAAAAAAGTAAAAAGCACATCAGAAGCTTTAAAAATGGAAGGACAGAATATATGCGACCAGAAACAAACCAATAAGGTACAGGAAGTATTTCGGGTAAAATCTGTGGCCGAATATCTGGAAGCAGTAGATATAATATTTACCACCTTATGCAACATTAATCAGGGAAGTAATTGTCAATTATGGTATCGGGGCCATGCCCAGGAATCCTTTGACTTGCTGCCTACCATTACAAGAAAGAGGAGTGGGTTACAGCTAAATCCATTATTTGAAACTGCTTTTTTGTCCAAATTTAAATCCTCTGCTATAGCCTATGTAGAAAAGCTTCCTAAATTTCCTTTAAATGATGATATAAATGCTTATTGGAACTGGCTTTTTATATTAAGGCACTATGGACTGCCTGCCAGAATATTAGACTGGAGCAGGGATGCCCTAACCGGTTTGTTTTTTGCAACAAACCCTGAGGATCCAGGTTTAACACCGGGGGTGGATGCAGCAGTTTGGCTGCTGAATCCGGTAAAATTAAATGAAAGTTTTTCCTTTCACAGTTTTTTAAAGCCCGGGTATATTCCAAGTGTGGAGGAACCATCCTTTAACCTATTTTTTGGACCGGAAAGTGATATACTAAATACGTTAAAACCGGCAGCGGCCATCGGACCTTTAAATACTACCAGAATTGTAGCTCAAAGAGGCACATTTACCGTATTCCCTAGAGTAAAAGCACTTCTTGCATTGAATAAGTTTGAAGATTCGGATAAGTATCTGACAAAAATAATTATTGATCACAAAAGTATAAGTAAAATTCAGACCCAACTAAGACATTATGGCATAACCAGACTGGCATTGTATCCAGATATGGAATCCATAGCCTCAGAAGTGTTTCAGGAAGTCATTGATGAAGGCATCAATACCACGGAAATAGATTAGAGGCGGCAGGAGATACCAGATATCGTCAGCACTTCCAATACTCTTGCGGTTTTATGTGAATTATGTTATTATTTCCACGAAAGCAGATTCCAAATTGTATCTGCAGGGAAAAGGATTAGATTGGAGTCAGAAATGAAATTCAGACCATGTATTGACATTCATAACGGAAAGGTGAAACAAATAGTAGGAGGCAGCCTGCTGGACCAACACAATCAGGTGAAAGAAAACTTTGTGTCCCAGCAGGAGGCCGATTATTATGCCGCTTTATATAAGAAAGAACATTTAAAAGGCGGACATATAGTGTTACTAAATCCCAGTAATACAGCCTATTATGAAGAAGATTGCATTCAGGCAGGAAAGGCTTTGAAAGAATATCCGGGAGGTTTTCAGATAGGGGGAGGAATTACCCATGAGAATGCTGCCGGTTTCTTAAATATGGGGGCTTCCCATGTTATAGTCACTTCCTTTGTTTTTAAAGATGGTAAGATTCATTATGAGAATTTGGACAAGCTGGTTCAGACAGTTGGAAAAGAGAAGCTGGTTCTGGATTTAAGCTGCAGAAAAAAAGATGGAGTTTATTATATCGTAACAGACCGCTGGCAGAAATTTACCCAAGTTAAGGTGAATCCGGAAACCCTGAATGAATTGGCAGCCTATTGCGATGAATTTCTGATCCATGCTGTAGATGTGGAAGGAAAATCTTCCGGAATTGAAGCAGAACTGGTTGCTTTACTTGGCAGCTGGAAAGGAATCCCCATTACTTATGCCGGGGGAGTTGGTAGTTATGCAGATTTAGAGGAATTGTATAATCTGGGTAAAGGACACCTTGATGTTACCATTGGAAGTGCTTTGGATTTATTTGGAGGCTCCATGGAGTATAAAAAAGTGATTGAGAAGATACATCAGTTGGGTATACAATAAATAAGATAGAATGGAGCTTAGATTGAAAAAAATTTTCAACCGAGAATTTGTGCGGTGGCACAAAATTGCTTCTTTATTAAATGGCGCTAAAGCGCCGGAATTGAGGTTACTATGCAGGCGTATACTGGATTTGCGCAGGTTTATGATATATTTATGGATAATGTACCCTATGATGAATGGGTGAACTATCTGGCTGGATTATTGCAGGAGTATGGACTACATTCTGGTTTAGTTTTAGAATTAGGATGTGGGACAGGCTCTATCACCAGAAGGCTGGCAGCAAAAGGGTATGATATGATTGGCATTGATATCTCAGAAGAAATGTTAGAAATAGCCAGAGACCTGGAATATAACCAGGATTTTGAGCCTTCTGAGGATTTCATGGAAGCATATGAACTGCAAGAAAGAAACAATATTCTTTATTTACAGCAGGATATGCGTGAATTTGAGCTATATGGCACTGTTTCAGCGGTTGTCAGTATTTGTGACAGTATGAATTATATTACATCGGAGGAAGAGCTTCTAAAAGTATTTCAATTGGTTAATAATTATTTGGATACGGGAGGAATCTTTATCTTCGATATGAATACGGTTCATAAGTACAAAGATATATTAGCAGATAATACATTTGCAGAAAATAGAGAAGACTGTAGTTTTATATGGGACAATTATTATTATGAAGATAAAATGATGAATGAGTATGATGTAACTATCTTTGTGAAAGTGGATGAAGAGGCTGAAGATGAATTAGAAGCAGATGAGAAGGAAACTTTAAAGGAAGAATGTGATAAAACCAGGGATTCTTCCGTAAGCTTTTATGAGAAATATGAAGAACTTCATTATCAGAAGGCATATACCATAGATATGGTTATACGGTTAATTGAACAGGCCGGTATGGAATTTGTAACAGTATATGATGCCTTTACCCGTAATTCACCGAATGAAGAAAGTGAGAGAGTTTATTTTGTTGCCAGAGAAAAGCATCAGGAGAATAAACTATATATTTAAAAATGAGAATAGGTTGAAAAAATATTATTTCAACCGGCAATTTGTGCTTGAGTACAAATTACATTCATTATCCTAAGGCGCTAAAGCGCCAGAATCGAGGTTATTATGTCAGATTATATAGTAAGAGCAACAGCTGCAGAGGGACAGATTCGTGCATTCGCAGCTACAACAAGAGATTTAGTGGAATATGCAAAAAATATTCATAATACAAGCCCAATTGCTACGGCTGCATTGGGTAGATTACTTACCGCCGGCTCTATGATGGGAAGTATGATGAAGGGAGATGATGACCTTCTTACCCTTCAGATTATTTGCGACGGACCAATAAAGGGAATTACAGTAACAGCAGATGCTCAGGCAAATGTGAAAGGCTATGTCTATAATCCAGAGGTAATGCTTCCACCTAGTCCAAAAGGTAAACTGGATGTGGGAGGGGCCGTTCAAACAGGTATATTAAATGTAATAAAAGACATGGGATTAAAAGAACCTTACGTGGGACAAACAGAATTAGTTTCGGGAGAAATTGCAGAAGACCTGACTTATTATTATGCAACCTCCGAGCAGGTACCTTCCTGCGTTGCTTTAGGTGTATTAATGAACAAAGATAATACGGTAAAACAGGCAGGTGGATTTATTATTCAGTTATTGCCATTTGCAGATGAAGCTGTTATTGATCAGCTAGAGAAAAAAATAAGTGAAATTAATTCTATTACTGCACTTCTAGATAAATATGAAACACCTGAGGTTATACTGGAACACATACTGGGGGATTTTGGACTGGAAATCTTAGATAAGATAAATACTCAGTTTTACTGCAATTGTACCAAAGAAAGAGTTGAAAAAGCTATTGTAAGTATAGGAAAGAAAGATATTCAGGAAATGATAGATGAAAATGAACCTATCGAAGTAAATTGCCATTTTTGTAATACCAACTATCATTTTAGTGTGGATGAATTAAAGAAAATCGTGAAAAGAAGCAGACAGAATTAGAGTGGAGAGGCCTGAAAAATCCATTACGGTGGATTGCAAAGAACATGATTTAGCTGTAAATGCAAGAAAACCATAGCCATGGTATTAACCTTTTATGGATAAAAATCTTGTTTATCAATGTTTGCTATAATAAATGTTTATAATTTAGATGAAAAATAATAATAAGTAAACCCGTTGCTTAAATATGAGAGTCAGTTATAATATAATTGAATAAATTGATGTGCATTTATAACGAGAACTTAATAGACTGTGCCATTTCGATGCGGTTTTATAGCATCTTGGTTGAAAGAATCATTAAGAAAGGAAAATTGCAACTGCCATCTTCTTTCAACTTAATTTTTCGGCAGTATCACATCTGTAAATAGTGTGTTACATAGGTAAGCGGAGTATCACACCTTCAAGCAAATGTGAGATGCAATGGGTGAAATTATGAAAAAGTTAGACATGCTATACGAAGGAAAAGCCAAGAAAGTATTTAAAACAGACGTGGAAGATGTTTATATTGTGGACTATAAAGATGATGCAACGGCATTTAATGGTTTAAAGAAGGGAACTATTGTAGGAAAAGGTGTTATCAATAATAGAATGTCAAACCATTTATTCCAGCTTCTTGAAAAAGAAGGAGTTCCAACTCATTTTATTGAAGAATTAAGTGAGAGAGAGACTGCGGTAAAGAAAGTTGAAATTGTACCTTTAGAAGTTATCATCCGTAATTTTTCAGCAGGGAGTTTTGCTAAAAAACTAGGAATAGAGGAAGGAAGAAAACTTCTTACATCTACCTTGGAATTTAGCTATAAAGATGATGATTTAGGGGATCCAATGATTAATGATTATTATGCCATTGCCATTGGAGCAGCCACAAGAGAAGAGATTGAAAGAATTTCAGAAATGGCTTTTAAAGTAAATGAAGTGTTAAAGAAATATTTTGCAGAATGCGGAATTGAATTAGTTGACTTTAAAATAGAGTTCGGAAGATGCAAGGGTGAAATTATTTTAGCAGATGAAATTTCTCCCGATACTTGCAGATTATGGGATATTAACACCCATGAAAAACTGGACAAAGACCGTTTTAGAAGGGATTTAGGCAATGTAGAAGGTGCTTACAAGGAAGTTTTCAAACGTTTAGGCTTATAGACAGGTCGTTTAGAAAGGGACAGTATGAAGAATAATATAGAAAGTACCTATATTTCCGAAGGAGTTCACGAAGAATGCGGTGTGTTCGGTATCTATGATTTTGATGGAGATGATGTTGTCTCTTCCATTTATTATGGACTATTTGCTTTGCAGCATAGAGGGCAGGAAAGCTGTGGTATTGCGGTAAGTGATACAAAAGGTCCTAAGGGTAAAGTAAATGCCTTAAAAGGAATGGGGCTGGTGAATGAAGTATTTACTCCGGATAGTATTGAAAAATTATCTGGAAATATAGGGGTAGGACATGTAAGATATTCTACTGCCGGGGGCAGCACTCCGGAAAATACCCAGCCTTTGGTTCTAAATTATGTAAAAGGGACTTTGGCTCTAGCCCATAATGGAAATCTGGTAAATGCTTTGGAATTAAAAGATGAACTGGCTTATACCGGTGCTATCTTTCAAACAACCATTGATTCCGAAGTAATTGCATATCTGATTGCCAGAGAGCGTTTAAAGGCAGTCAGTTTGGAAGAAGCCATTAAGAATACCATGGAAAAACTAAAGGGAGCCTATTCTCTTGTAATTATGAGTGCCAAAAAATTAATTGGTGCCAGAGATCCTTTTGGATTTAAGCCATTGTGTATTGGAAAAAGAGACAATGGTTATGTCCTTGCTTCGGAAAGTTGTGCCTTGGATGCAGTAGATGCAGAATTTATAAGAGATGTGGAGCCAGGGGAAGTGGTTATGATAGATGAGGAGGGTATTCACTCTGATATTTCTTTGGTACAATCAAGGAAAGCAAAGTGTATATTTGAATATATTTATTTTGCCAGACCGGATAGCCATGTGGACAATGTCAGCGTGTATAATTCAAGAATTATGGCAGGAAGACTGTTAGCACAAAGCCATCCGGTAGAAGCAGATTTGGTTGTTGGTGTTCCAGACTCCGGTAATGCAGCAGCCATGGGATATTCCTTTGAATCCGGTATTCAATATGCTACAGCCTTTGTAAAGAACAGTTACGTAGGACGAACCTTTATTAAACCCAAGCAGGCTATGAGAGAATCCAGTGTTCGGATCAAATTAAATGTGTTAACGGATGTAGTAAAAGGAAAACGGGTGATTATGATTGATGATTCTATTGTCAGAGGCACCACCAGTGAAAGAATCGTAAGAATGCTTAAGAATGCTGGAGCTACAGAAGTTCATGTAAGAATCAGTTCACCGCCCTTCTTGTATCCATGTTACTTTGGAACGGATGTACCTTCCGGTGACCAATTAATTGCTTATAATAATACAGTGGAACAAATCTGTGAAATTATTGGTGCCGACTCCCTTGGATATCTTAGTGTGGACCGGTTAAGTGAATTAATTAAGGGAGATAAAGGATATTGTGATGCCTGTTTCTCGGGAAATTATCCAATTGAACCTCCAAAGCAGGATATTCGGGGAGAATTTGAGAGATAATTTAATTAGCAGCTTCATATTTCTATGTCATTCTTCGAAAAATCCAGCAAAATCCGGTTCTTCAAAGAATCTCTGTTACTCATAAGGGATTCCACAGGAATTTGGTTTTGCAGATTTTACGTTAAGAATGATATTGACATTTTAAAATACAAACAGGAGGTTTCCATGAATAACGATAAATACATCAGTCCTTTTTCTGAGCGGTATGCCAGCAAAGAAATGCAATATATTTTCTCACCGGATAAAAAATTCAGGACCTGGAGAAGATTATGGATTGCCTTGGCAGAAGCAGAAAAAGAACTTGGATTAAATATTACAGAGGAACAAATTGAAGAATTAAAAAAGCATCAGGACGATATTAATTATGATGTGGCTAGGGCAAGAGAAACAGAAGTACGTCATGATGTTATGTCCCATGTATATGCTTACGGAGAACAATGTCCGAAAGCAAAAGGAATTATTCATTTAGGTGCAACCTCCTGCTATGTTGGGGATAATACGGATATTATCTTAATGACAGAAGGCCTTAAGCTGATTAAGAAAAAGCTTATTAATGTTATGAATTTATTGTCAAACTTTGCTTATCAGCATAAAGGTCTGCCTACTTTAGCATTTACTCATTTTCAGCCGGCCCAGCCTACAACTGTAGGAAAGAGAGCTGCTTTGTGGTTAATGGAATTAAAGCTGGATTACGATGATATTTCTTATCTTATTGACAGCATGCTTTTACTTGGTTCCAAAGGAACTACCGGTACCCAGGCAAGCTTTTTAGAATTGTTTGATAGGGATCATGAGCGTATTAAAAAATTAGATCAATTAATTGCAGATAAAATGGGATATTCAGGGTGCTATCCGGTATCCGGGCAGACTTACTCACGTAAAGTGGATACCAGAGTGGTGAATGTACTTGCAGGACTTGCCGCCAGTGCTCATAAGTTTTCTAACGATATCCGCTTATTACAGCATTTAAAAGAGATAGAAGAACCCTTTGAAAAGCATCAGATTGGATCCTCTGCCATGGCGTACAAACGTAATCCGATGAGAAGTGAAAGGATTGCTTCTTTAGCAAATTACGTAATGGCAGATGTTATAAATCCTGCTATTACATCTTCCACCCAATGGTTTGAGAGAACTTTAGACGATTCCGCTAATAAAAGAATCAGCATACCGGAGGCTTTTCTAGCAGTTGATGGTATCTTGGATTTATATATGAACGTAGTGGATGGACTGGTGGTATATCCAAAGGTTATTCGCAAACACCTTATGGCAGAGCTTCCGTTTATGGCAACAGAGAATATTATGATGGATGCTGTAAAAGCCGGAGGTGACAGACAAGAATTACATGAAAGGATTCGTGTTTTGTCTATGGAAGCCGGCAAGAATGTAAAAGAAAATGGCTCAGAAAATAATCTCCTTGAACTTATTGCAGCAGATTCTTCCTTTAATCTGACCTTGGAAGAACTTCAAAAAACCATGGATCCGGCAAAATACACAGGAAGAGCAGAGCAGCAGGTGGAAGAATTTCTGACCGAAGTGATTCAGCCCATACTGAATGAAAATAAATCAGAACTAGGTTTAAAAGCAGATATAAAAGTTTAATTGGTAAATTAAGCGTGCATTCTGAACACAAATTTAGAGCCAGCTTTGCTGTGCTGATGTTCAGAATGGCGCTTTTCTATTGGTAATGTTTAAATGAGAATATTTCCTGTATTAATTTTGTTTTTTCTCCACAATTGTATTGATTGTGATAGTATGTTAAAATACTATATATTGAGAGTATGAACTTAAGGGCTCACGAATTGGAGAGGTGTAAATGAAATGGCTACAGCATTTAAAAACCATTAATCATCATAAATGGTTAGTTATGAAATATTGTTTTCGAGCAGGTTTATATAAACAAGGAATTCTTCATGATTTGTCTAAATATTCTCCCGTTGAATTTTTAGTTGGTGCAAAATATTTTCAAGGAAATCAAAGTCCCAATAATGCAGAACGGTTTGATAAGGGATATAGTTCTGCCTGGTTACATCATAAAGGAAAAAACAAACATCATCTGGAATACTGGATTGACTATAGTTTGGAGCCGGATAAACCTATGACAGGTACAAGAATGCCTGTTAAGTATGTAGTTGAAATGTTTTGTGACCGTTTGGCAGCCAGTAAAAATTATAATAAAGAAAAGTATAGGGACGGTGACCCTTTGGCATATTTTGAATCGTCAAAAGAACACTATCTAATTCATGAGGATACAAAAAATCTGCTTTATAAATTGCTTAGAATGCTAAAGGAGCATGGGGAAGATGCTACTTTTCATTATATAAGAACACAGGTATTAAAAAAGGGATATAAAGTCTTAAGGAACAATGAAAAGAATCATAAAAGCAGTAAATAAGGAGGTAATTCTATGGAATTTAAACATGAAATTAATCGTATTTATGTGAATAATGAGCAGGGTGCTATCATTGCTGAAGTAACTTTTCCTGATGTAAAGGAGGGGGTTGTAAACATTAATCATACATTTGTAGATGATTCCCTGAGAGGACAAGGTATTGCAGGCAAGCTAATGGTAGAAGCAGCAGAACAGTTAAGAAAAGAAAATAAGAAGGCAATTCTTACCTGCCCTTATGCAATTGGATGGTTTGGTAAGAATCATGGTTATGACGATATTTTAGAAAAGAAATAATGATCCCGAAGTTGGTAATGAGCATATAGATATTTGAAATGAAAGGTGTAAGGAGAGAGATACATGAATGTGAATTTGGAACACTACAGGATATTCTATTACGTAACCAAATGCGGCAGTTTTACAGCTGCAGCAGAAGAATTGTGTATCTCTCAACCTGCGGTCAGCCAGGCAATTAAGCTATTGGAGAATGTGCTGGGCAGCAGTCTGTACATTCGTACCCAAAAAGGAGTGAAACTTACTCCGGAAGGAGAAGTATTATTCTCTTATATATCACGTGGTTACGAAACGATCATGCTAGGTGAATCAAAATTTAAAAAAATGCTGGATTTGGAGAACGGAGAAATCCGAATCGGAGCCAGTGATATGACCCTTCAATTTTATCTGCTTAAGTTTTTGGAAGGATTTCACATGAAACACCCTAAGATTAAAGTAACGGTAACCAATGGGCCTACACCGGAAACTTTAGAATATTTATATGATGGAAAGATTGATTTTGGAATTGTAAGTGTGCCGTTTCAGGCAAAACCGGAGGTGCATATAAAAGAAGTTCAGCCCATTAAAGATGTATTTGTGGGAGGAAAGCGTTTTAAGGATCTCCGGGATAAAGAACTGGAATATAAAGATTTAGAACAGCTTCCCATTATATGTTTGGAGAAGAATACAAGTACAAGAACTTATATAGATGACTATCTTAAAGACAATGGAGTGGTCTTAGAACCGGAATTCGAATTGGCGACCAGTGATATAATAGTTCAGTTTACCTTAAGGAATCTTGGTATTGGTTCCGTTGTAAGAAATTTTGCTGAGAAATATATCGAGAACGGCGAGTTATTTGAATTAAAATTCAAGAAGGAAATCCCAAAAAGAAATTTTTGTATTATAACCAGTGATAAAAATCCGATATCAACTGCAGCAAAAGAATTATTAAGTATGTTAATTTAAATAGTACATCTTATTTGAGGGATACCCTAAAGGGGTATCATGTCTGGAAACAGGAAAGAAAATATAGGAATAGAAACATAGGATTAGAGGTAATTACATGAAACGAATTGCAAGATTTCACAAAGTAAGTATAGAACAATTTACAAAGGATTGGCTGGACACTTTTTCAGCTTCCCATGAGGAGAAAGCAAAGGAAGTATATGGACAGATAAAGCTTCCGCAAAGAGCTACTGCAGGTTCAGCAGGATATGATTTTTACAGCCCAATATCCTTTACACTGGCACCAGGAGAAACGATTAAGATTCCAACGGGGATTCGTGTTGAAATAGAGGATGGCTGGGTACTAAAATGTTATCCAAGAAGCGGATTAGGATTTAAATACCGTCTGCAATTGAATAATACAGTTGGTATTATAGATAGTGATTACTTTTATTCCGATAATGAAGGGCATATGTTCTCAAAAATCACCAATGATTCCAATGAAGATAAAACGGCTGTAGTAGAGGCAGGTGCAGGATTCATGCAAGGAATTTTCGTTGAGTATGGGATAACATATGACGACGAAGTAATGGAAAAAAGAAATGGCGGTTTTGGAAGTACTACAAAATAAAACAGAATGAATTGAATTATAAAAAGAAAAACGAAGATTATTAGCATTCCTCCAATAAGGATGTTTATGAAAATCATAATTGCTTAGCGTACTGCTGAACGATTACTGATGAATTATAAATAAACTTATTGGAGGATTTTTTATTAGGAATCATGCTGCTCCTATACTGACAGAACAGATAGTATATAAATGAAATTAAACAAGCTTAACATAAGGAATGAATATAAGTGGACAAAATATTCGTAATATTATCATAATACAAATTGAATTGAATATAGTATTAATGTGAATTATTGAAATGCATAATTCACACCCTGATTTATGGCAGTGCCACATCTGTAAGCAGATGCGGCATGTATTGGGAGCTAGTATGAATTATTGAAATGCATAATTCATACCCTGATTATGGCATGCAGTGGGAGCTAGTGTAAATGAAATGAAAAAATATAAATAAGTAATGCATTATATGCATATTTATTTATGCTGAATGGGGGTGTACTATGAAATATTTTAGTCATTTTACATAAGTAAAAGTAATGGTAAATTTTATTTGTATTACAACTTTAATTTGTAAAGTTTTATAGGTGGTTCTTTATTCCATATAATATTAGGTGAGGAGATAATAAGATGCTTACAAAAGGATGGGATACAATAAGCATTGTAAAGCAGGAAAGAATCAACTCTGATTTTAATAGTATTTGGGACAGTGTTAATTCTCACTTTTGTTATACAAGCTCTGAGATGGCAACAGCTTACATCAGCGGACAATTTGGCAGTTGGAGTGTAATTGATGGAGGAGGAGGGCGTATCTTACGTCTTAAGCTTCCTATTCAATCTGGCGAAGTTATATTGGGACAAACTAAAGCAAATTTGGAAGGAACCAGTGCCATAATTGAAGTAACACTTTCCCTGCTTCCACTTTATAACAGCATTACAGTCTTAAAATCAGAATATTTGAATATAGCTAAGAATCGTTCTGATATGACTCCAGACAAGAATGGCTGGGTTCTCCCTATAACATTATTAGATCCAAATGGACAAGTTGGTATGCTGTCCACGATAGTATTGGACTTAATATGTAAATACCTGCTATCTAATCCAAAACAATTTGAACTAATCTTTGCAGAAATCAATTTTGCTAAAAGTGGAAGTCCTGGTTGGGCAATTCCCAAAAAATGTGCGTATTCCTATCTGGATTCAGGCTATCTTTCTATTCTGTCCGTATGCAGTGATAAGGATATCTCCCAACTGCCTCTGGATATAGATATTACTGGTGTTTCCCTGGGAATAAGCTCCTTTTATGTAATGTCCAGTGAACTTATGCTGCAAAATCTGATTTTGCCTGGTTTGATAGATCTTTATCAAAACTGTTCTAAAGATTGTTTCTATTACAAAGACCGTGAACTTCTTAATAAAAAGGAACTCCGAATGCATGAAATAAAGTCGGGCGCAATCTACTATACTCCTGTAGTTTATAAGGAAAATAACATTGCCAGAGTGGATGGTGACAGGATTAAGGTATATTATATTGGAGAATGTGACATGTATGCAGGCATTACCATGAATTGGAATGGCAGTGTGAAGATGAATGCTTTGCTAGATACGAAAGGAAGAATTCTATTTTATCAGGATGGCAGCAGTTTCACCCATGATGAAGATATCCCATGGTATCTTAGCTGGCTTTTGCCAATAGTAGGGTTAATTGTTCAGATTGTGGTTGCTGCTATTTCAGATGATTTAATTAGTTCAATTGAAAGAAGAAGCAATTCAGTGAAAGCAAATAACATTGATACGGTCACATGGTGTCAGAACCAGGCGGTGGTAAAATCTGTATATATTAGTGAGTCACTTATTTTGGAATATTAATTAGGAGGATAATAGTATGTCTGATCAGTCAGAGAGAGTTGTATTTTCAGGAATCAACCAACCGGTAAATTTTGATTTACCAAACTTAAACCATTCGTGCATGGAAACGATTAAAAATTCCATGCTGTATAAAAACGCTGCAAAAATACATACAAATGACGAAGAAAAAGAAAGATTAATGCTTGCAAGTGCTGTAACCACGAATGGTTGGGATACTGTTTCAATCTGTAGAGTTACTGCATTAAATGAACGTATTAAGAGTCAAAAAACCTATCCTGCTGCTATCTCATATCAAGTAGACCAATTATCCCTTGAGGGTGTTTTCGATTCATGGCAGATAATAACGGGTGGAGACGGACGCAACGTGAAGTTAAAACTACCCATGAAATCAGGAACATATAAGGGGCTTAATATGGGAAAGGGAGATACTTTTGATCTTGCCAATGTATCTGTTGATATCTATATAAAACTTAACTATTTTCCTATACCTAACCCTGAGGTGGCTACAGATGGTGAATATAATCTGTTTGTTAATACCGCACGGGTAAGTGAGTATGATCCAATTGCAGCAGTAATTTCACTTGCTGACCCAGGTGGAACTATTGATGACATAAACAAAAGTATTTTACGAGGTTTATATGAAAAGTGGTTAAACATGCCAGAGAATCTTAAAAAGTTTGATACCTTATTCTCCACAGTATTAATCAACAATATGGGAGAACAATCTGAGGAATATAAATGGCTGCGGGCAACTGCAATTAGTTATGCTTATACCGATAAGGGCACCGATGAAAGCAGTATTTTCGGTATTCTTTGTATGACAAATGACCGTTCGTGTGATGGACTTCCGAACCAATTACCTGCTGCTGACCTAAAAAGTGATGACAATGCCCTTTTTCTTATCAGTCGTGAGATATTTGCAAAGTATCAGCTTCTGCCGTCACTAAAATTTGTTTTTACTGATTCTCCGGAGGCTCAATATGTCATGGATGATGCTGGGACAACAATTACCGGTACTAATATTAAGGTTGATACGGTAAGAGTGGGTGCTATCGATTATTATCCTGTAGCGCAATCCTTCGAAATGTGTTTCGATGAAACCTACATTCGGACGACTGCAAAAATACATACACATATATCAGCTGGCATTGATACTTATACAATTATTATGACAAAGCAGACACTGGCACTTGGTACAAACGATAAGGGTGAGCAAGTTATGACATATGAAATGGTTGGTGATCCAATCACAGAAAACTCAACTAAAATCGCTACATGGATAGTTGTAACAGAAGCGATTCTGGCTCTTATTGCTACTGTTGTTATTGCAGTGGCGGCTAAAGTGGCAACCAAGCTGACCGCATTAATAGTTGCAATTATTGTAGCTATAGTTGTGGCTTTGGTTACAGTAGTTATCCATGTAATTATTGAAAGAGTCATTGCGGGAGGCGTTACGGATTCACTGCCATCCATATCTCCAATGGTCAAAGTAGCTGCAAATCAGGTAAAATGGCCATTCTGTACGGAAGACGCTTTCACACTGACGGATATTGATTATTCGGGAGCCATTATTTTTGAAGGAAAACTTAAACTTATGGATTCTTATATGATAGTAGACAATAGATTGGTTTCATTGCATGCATAAGTAAGAAGGAAAATCTTATAATTGAGGGCTGTCGCTAAGCGGCAGTCCTTTTTAGTGAAAAAAATAAATCCCAACTTCAAAATCTATGGAAGCTGGTTGTTAAAAGAAAATGTTACATCGTTATTTAATAATATTGAAATATATTTAAAACTTTTGTAACATTTCGCTTCCTTTTTCAGGTAATAATTTATTCTTGTTTATTTCCTTATTTATTTCTGTAAACCATTGATTTTACTGACTTTTCTTAAGAACTTAACTAAATAATGGCTATTATTAAGATGGAATAAATTTGGGTTTGTGTCAATAATGTGTCAGTTTTCCCATTTAATAACTATTGCTTAGGGCAGGGGGCTATGTTAACCTTAGGGAGCAACATGTTAATGACTGTTTAAAGGAGGCAACTCATGAAAGGTATCATTGTAACATCTTTATTAAGCTTACAAATTGCGGGTTTATTTGGAGGAAATGCAAGTACTAATTCTAATATAAATATTAATGAATTATTAAATAAGAATGCCAAAAATATTAATATAGAGTTAGCAAAGGATGCAATATCAAAATGCACACCATCATTAGAGGCAGTTAAGAGTACAGATTCTTCTGTTCAATTAGACATTAGCAAAGAAGAGGGAGTGGATGGATACTCAATCTATCGTACATCAAAAGATGGAATTTCCGAATATGTAGGAGATACTAAGTCAGGTAATTTTACAGATAAAAACTTAGATTCAAATTCATCCTATTGTTATACTGCAAGAGCTTATGCAATTGTAAATGGTAATAAGGTAATAAGTCCTGTATCCAATAAGGAAGTTGCAGTAACAAAGCCAGAGAAGAATACCAATACAGATAAAAAGGAAACAACAACTCCTCCACAAAAAGAAACCGCAAAACCTGAAAAAGAAACACCAAAAGCAGAAACACCAAAAGCAGAAACACCAAAAGCAGAAACACCAAAAACAGAGACACCGAAAACAGAGACACCAAAAACAGAAACACCAAAAGCAGAGACACCGAAAACAGAAGCACCTAAGGAATCCACTAATCAATATGACAGTAGTTTTGCAAGTCAAGTATTAAAATTAGTTAACATAGAACGTACAAAAGGTGGGCTACAGGAACTTACTATGTCTTCTACTTTAACAGCTCCTGCAAATAAAAGAGCTCAAGAAATTAAAACTCAATTCTCTCATACAAGACCAAATGGTACTCAATGGTCAACTGTATTAGATGAATATGGTATAAGCGTACGTACAGCTGGTGAAAATCTTGCTTACGGTTATAATACTCCGGAAGCAGTAGTACAAGGCTGGATGAACTCACCTGGACATAGAGCTAATATCATGAATGGGAACTTTAATCAAATCGGTATTGGTGTTTATAAAGACAGTAACGGAACAGTATATTGTACACAATTGTTCTCCAATTAATTAAAAGTGGGAGTACATCTTATAAATTAAATTCGTTCATACAAGAAAGCAAAGAGAAAATATAATGCCCCCTGCCAATAAGGATGTTTTCAGTTTTTGAGATTTGCCGTAGGATGTTCAGTCCTACGGCTTTTCTCTTGTCCTAAACTCTGCCAACAAAGTTGAAGTACACATCCACCTGCTGGGTATAGTTTTTCTTCTTCCAACGCTCGGAACGCTCATGCGCCACAATCTTGTCAATAAACTCCCGCACGATTTCAGGCGTCAATGCCTGAATATCGGTGTACCTGCTCACGACAGCCATGAAACGGTCGGCGTTCAGCATTGTGTCCCTTCCAGTGCTGATTTCCTGCTCCAGCTTGCTCGCAAGGGTAATCAATTCCTGCTTTTCATCTTCATAGCCGCCGGTCAACGCCTTAAACTGCGCTTCGGACAGGTTTTCGAGTGCCAACTGCTCAAAGGCTCTGCGAAACAGCTTATCCAAATCCGCAAGGCGTTTTTCGGCTTTTTCCAACTCCCTTGCTTTAGCGGAAAGCTCACGCTTTAACTGGCTCTGGTGCTTATCCATTGCCCGCCTAAGGAACTGCTCGGTATGCTTCTTTTGGTACGGTCTTCTCTGCCGTGAATTTATGGTAACAGGTCCAGGGAGGTTTTTCAAGCTGGGGCGGGAATGTTAGTGTCTGGCTTGCCGCTTCTTTTTTACTTATTTAATAGCAGGAAGTAAGTCCTGATACTACGTTTTTGAGTAGATAGAAACAAGTTTTACAGCACGTTATCTCTTGATGCTTGATTATTTCTAAGTTAAGAAATATAATAGAAAAAGAAACATACAAACGGAGGGCAATCCATGATGGAATATTTCAGCGTAAAGGAAGCGGCAAAGAATTGGGGGCTGACTGCCCGTATGGTGAATTATTACTGTACCAGCGGACGCATTCCGGGTGTACAGAGAATCGGCAACATATGGGCAATTCCAAAAGAGGCAAGTAAGCCAGAGGATGGACGGAAAGGAAACGGCCGTAAGCCCAAAACGGGAGATCAGGAGCGTGACAGATGAATCAATTACGTTTGTTAATCAGCAGTAGCTTCTTCGATAAGTGCCTTGACCTGCGGATACGGCTGTTCAACATTCTGGCAATGGCGGGTGTGACAGTCAGCCTTATATCCGCTATCGTCGCTGTTGTAATGGGAGAAAAGCTGCAAAATACCATCGTGTATCTGGTATTTGCCCTGCTAGCCGCAGTACTTTTAGTGTATGCTTCCAAAAGCGGAAAATATCAGCAGTGTTATTTGATTACTATTCTGGCTATTTTTTTCGTAGGGTTTCCCGTTTTCTTTTTTTTAAATGGCGAATATTATGGCGCAACCCCTTACTTTTTTATCTTTGCCATGGTATTTACGGTTTTTATGCTGGAAGGGAAAAAGGCAGTTATCATTGCACTGTTTGAGATGTTGTTTTACATAGGGCTTTGCCTGTATGCCTATTTGACTTTTGACCCGGGCGCCTATTACAGCAGCCGTTGGCTTGTGATGACGGATACGGTGTTTGGGTTTGTCGTGGTTGGCCTTGCCCTGAGTATTGTCATGCTGATGCAATTTCGGCTTTACAACGAACAGCAGAAAAGGCTGGACGAGCAGAACCATATTCTTGAGAGAACCAGCCGTGCAAAAACCGAATTCTTGTCCAACACCTCCCACGAAATGCGTACGCCGCTCACCGTCATTTCAGTCAATATACAGACTGTGGCAGAAATGCTTCAGGATACAGAGGAAGCGGTGAACGATGCACAAGCAACGGAGCTGCTCCTAAATGCACAGGAAGAGATTATGCGGCTGACCCGCATGGTTGGTGGTATGCTGACGCTTTCCTTTCTGCGGGAGAAGACCGACAGGCAGGCGGTGGATTTTTCAACGCTCCTACGCAGCAGTGCGGATATTTTTGCCCTGCATCTGAAAAAGCAGGGCAATCTTCTGAAAACGGATATTGCGGACGGACTTGAGGTATTCGGCAATGCCGATCTGCTGGCACAGGTGGTAGCAAATCTTCTGCAAAATGCGGCCGCCTATACCAAACAGGGAGAGATTACCCTACAGGCTGAAAAAACAGGGCATGAGATTCTGGTGCGGGTGGAGGACACCGGCTCCGGTATTTCCGCCGAGCTTCTTCCCCATGTGTTTGAACGGGGTGTTTCTACAGGCGGCACGGGCTTTGGCCTGTATCTGTGCAAGACCGTGGTGGAATCCTATGGCGGGCGGATTTGGATTGAGAATCTACCGGGTGGCGGTACGTTGGCGGCGTTTGTCCTGCAGACCTATGAGGGACAATTTGGGGGTGAAGAGCATGCGTGAAAAAATGATTTTACTGGTAGAGGACAACGAGCAGATTCTGCGAGGCAATGAGCGGTTGCTCACCCGGAGGGGCTATGGGATCGCTGCCGCGCTGACGCTTTTGGAAGCGCATAAAGCGCTGGATGCCCAGATGCCGGATTTGATTGTACTGGATATTATGCTGCCGGACGGCAGTGGGCTGGACTTTATCGCAGAACTGCGGCAGCACTCGCAGATACCGGTGCTTCTGCTGACGGGACTGACCACACCGGAGGATGTTGTGCGGGGACTTACGGCAGGAGGCGATGACTACCTTGCAAAGCCCTACGATTTCGGGGTTCTGCTGGCACGGGTGGAAGCGCTCCTGCGCCGGTCGGAGCAGATTCCAGAAAAACTGACCCGTGACCGCCTATCCCTTGATGTGGCGGTGGGAGTGGCTTCGCTGGACGGAACCGATCTGCTGCTGACCCAAAAGGAATTTGCCCTGTTGCTTGTCTTTGCACAGAATGAGGGACGCTTTATCAGCGCCGAATACCTGTATGAAAAGGTGTGGAAGCAGCCGATGGCGGGTGACAATCAGGCGTTTAAAAAGACTCTATACCGGCTGCGGGAGAAAATCAAGGGCAGCGGATGGCGCATTGAGCTGTCAAGGGGCGAGGGGTACAGCTTCGAGCGGGAATAATCAATTTCATAAAATGCATTGCGGCGAAAGGGACAATTATGGAACTTTCGCCGCTTTTTATTTTGCTCTGTAATAAAATAGGAGTGAGCCAAACAGGCATTTTTATTTGGCGGCTCGTTTTATTTGAGAACGGGGAGGTGATTTAGATGCAGTGGCTAAAACGAGCGGAGAATAAAAATCTGAAAATAACCAATGTCGGCGCATTGGACGGAGACTCCTTCGGAATTACGCTGGAGAGCGGGCATACCATCCTGCTGGAGCTTGGAGACAGAATCCGCGAACCGGCTTTTGCCGCTCTCATCGAAAGCGGAGACTTCGGTAAGCCCTACACCGACGGGGAGAACCTCTGCTGGCCCGGCGGGATGTCCCTTACGCTGGAGGAAATTTTGGATATGCTGCTGTCCCGGGACAATGCACGGCAAAGCCAAGAACATTACAGGGAGGAATGATATGGAAGGAACGAACAGGAACCTGAATGAGCTCATGAACAGGTTGACGGACGAAACAGGCTTCGAAAATAAAAATTAGAATGTAGGAGGTAAGAAACAAAATGAAACGAACATGGAAACAAATCGGCAGCCTGCTGTTGTCGGTGTGCATGGTGATGACCATGCTGCCAACCATAGCATTTGCCGAAAGTGAAACACCAATCGGGGATTCCGGCAGACTGGCAACCCCTGCAGATATCGTGGTTGCGGCTTTTGATGAACTATCCGAGGATATTCTATATCAGGGCTACGACTTTGGCGAGATCGAATCGCAGGACGACCTTGATCTGCCGGACGCTCTGACCGGCACGGACACGGACGAAAGCCCGACCACCATCGAGGGCGTGACCTGGCAGAGCGACCCCTCCTTTGACCCAGAGCAGTCGGAGATGTACGAGTTTAGCCCGGTTCTGCCGGAGGGCTATGCGCTGGTCGAGGGCACGACCGCCCCGGTGATCTCGGTGTTCACCCGACCTGAGGGCGGCGTGCAGATACAGCCTTTGATGGCCATAAATGTTGGTGATGGTTCAATCACAATAGAGGCTGGCGACCAATTTACCCTAGCCATAGGGGACAGCAGCAGCTTAGGCACTCAGCAAACTTATACCTATGGAACGACCCAGCTTTCATGGGATACCATCCGTGCGGGCGGAAGCGGCCCTTACACCTTCCGGGGCTGGCATCCTGCCGGAGCGGTCAACACCGTGGAAATGATTGAATCGTTTGATGTTGCGAATGCGGCTAACCCGGATTTGCTTCTGGCACAGCCTGTGTCCGCAAATGCAGGTGATTCGGTTACGCTTGAGTTTAAGCATGTGATGAGTAAGCTTGATTTTAATGTGCATAAAGGCAATGATGTTTCAGGAAACTTGCTGGACCTTGTTTTTCGCCCTCAAGCGGCGTTATGGGGCGGAGCAAACGTGGATTATGGGAACGGAACGGTAGTTAGTGGATATTCCGGCAGCGTTTATCCGCCCTTTGACTTATTTGCCGGCCTGATTGTAGCGCCACAGTATTTAGACGCAGACGACTTGATTTTCAAGGTGGAGCTTGCCGGTCAGGAATGGGACTGCAAAGTACCTGTCGGCGGTCTTACGCTGGAGAGCGGAAAACGCACCATTTTAGATATCACATTAGATTCGGGCAGCAATCAGGCAACGGTTGCGGTTAATGGGACGGCGAATGGAGACTGGGGTTCTTCTCCAGGAACTATGCCGCTGGCATTTGCAGCGGACGGAACAAACCCCGTCACCGGCACCATGGACATCGGCGGTACTACGGCGGTTGCCGACCTGAGCCAAGATGGCAGCGGCACCGGCTGGACATGGGAGGCCGTAACCGCAACCCTGACGTTAAGCACTGGCTACCCGAGCGATAAAGGCATTTACATTGGCTGCGCCCAAAGCGACGAAATCAAGCTGGAATACAGCGGCGATATCACGATTACCACAACCGGCAACGTTATTCCCATCAATTGCAACGGTTCGCTGGAAATAAACGGCACTTCCAGCACCCTTACCCTGAATAATTCCGGTACTCTTAATTCTGCGCTTTCGGCCAAAGGCGGGGATTTGAAAATCTCCAGCGGTACGCTAAATGTAACCGGGCCGATAGGGCTTTACACTCATAACGGTAACATTATAATTGGCGGCACAGCCAATGTAACGGCTGTGTCGAACGGCAACTATATACTGCCCGGCAGTAATGTGGGTATTATGGCGAATCTAGGCTATGATATTATCATCAGCGGCGGCACGGTTAACGCTACTGGCGGAATTCTTGACGCGGCTTTGGTGGCGGATAACATCACCATCACAGGCGGCACGATTGTTACCAATCCCGCAGGCAGCGACAATGGCAATGTGTATGGCAATGTCTTTGTCAGCGGTAGCAGCACAAACGTAACAATTAACGGCAGCATAGTGGACGGCGGCGACGGCGCAGACCTCACCGTATCTGACGGCAACGTGACCGTAACCGGCACCGTTGACGGAACAGTCACCGTCACCGGCGGCACGGTAAGCGTGAACGGCAGTCCCGTACTGCCATCGGGTACCACCTACCCCTTAACTATTGGCGATATCCTCGTAACCGATGCCAACAAAGACAATATTACTGGCGCCGGCATCACATCGGGTACGATCAGCTACGACCCCAGCACAAAAACCCTTACATTGGATAACGCCATTGTGCCTATGAACGGCTCTTCTGCACAGGCTGTTATCTCGTCCCAAGGGGATTTAACAGTGAAACTGGTTGGTAACAGCCAGCTTGGCTTCCTGCCCCCTGACGGCGATTGGAGCGCACATCCTTGCATTGGTTATGGGATTTGGGCCGACGAAAAGGAAATCACCTTAACCGGTGAGGGCAGCTTAACCATTTATGACACATTTGCAGGTATCGAAGCCCAAAACATCACTGTCGATATCGGCGGCACACTGCGTGTAGAGGAAGATGGACAGTCCGGTGCGGCCTGCTGTCTGAAAGCAGCCGGAGGAACGCTTACGGTTAAGCGGGG
The DNA here is from genome assembly GCF_032079385.1 of Anaerocolumna sp. NCBI lineage: Bacteria > Bacillati > Bacillota > Clostridia > Lachnospirales > Lachnospiraceae > Anaerocolumna > Anaerocolumna sp. The sequence goes on along the minus strand of NZ_DAMAUC010000018.1, from coordinate 63,376 downwards.
CACGCTGGAACTGACCTCTGAGCAGTCCAATGGGCTTTATGGCAGCAGTATTGTTATTGATGGCGGTTCCATCACAGCCTATGCCAAAGGATCATTGTTTGCATTTAACGTAGCCCCCAGCTTTGGAAGCGGCTATGAATATCAAGTGAAAGCGGGCAGCGCCCCCGGCAGCGCACAGCTTGTTTCCAGTCCCACAAACGCAACCTATACGGGCAGCAAATATATAAAAATCACACCTGCAAACACAGCAACCTACTCTATTAGTGTCACAAACGGCACCGCAAGCCCCACCTCGGCGGCGCAGGGCATGGCCGTGACCCTTACGGCAAACACCGCTCTAAGCGGCCAGCGGTTCAAAAGCTGGACGATTACACCCTCCGTCACCTTTACAAGCGGCGGGGTAAGCAGCCAGAGTACCGCATTTACTATGCCCGCACAGGCGGTGACAGCCACGGCAAATTATGAAGCAATTCCTGTTGGCTCGACACCTGTAACCGGCATAACGCTGAACAGAACCAGTCTCTCGCTCTACAGCAATACCACACCGAAAACAGCTACGCTTATCACTACCGTTTCCCCCAGCGATGCCACCGATCAGTCGGTAACATGGGCAAGCGGCAACATAGCTGTGGCAACCGTAGACCAAAGCGGAAATGTAACAGCGGTTGCAAACGGCACGGCGGTGATTACCGTCACCACCACAGACGGCGGTTATACAGCCTCCTGCACCGTTACGGTGTCCACTTACAATGGAGGCGGCGGAAACGGTGGTGGGTCCGGCTCCAGCAGCTTAAGTACCATCACCACTGGTACTCCTGCGAAGTCACCTGATTATCCAACGACTGTTTCGGCTCCTGTAACAGCGGCAGCCGGAGCAAACGGCGGCGCAACTGCCGTCGTTCCGGAGAAATCTGTCACCGATGCCATCGCCAAGGCGCAGGCCGACGCAAAGGCTCAGGGCAAAACTGCAAATGGCATTTCGGTGGAACTGAGCATTACCATGCCAAAGGGCGCAAGCTCCCTGACAGCGACACTGCCCCGCAGTTCTTTGAATAGTCTTGTCAGCGCAGGGGTAACCAGCCTGACAGTGAGCGGCTCCCCTGTAACGGTTTCCTTTGACAATAAGACACTGGCAGAAATCCAGAAACAGACCACCGGCGACATTACCATTCGCCTTACCCCGATAAAGGATCTCTTTACTGGTGCCAAAGCGGTAATCGGCACACGTCCTGCTTATAATATCACCATAAGCGACAGCAGCGGCAAGACGGTCACCAGTCTCGGCAGCGGCACAGCAACCCTTTCCATACCGTACACACCTGCCATCGGGGAAGCGTTGGGCGGCCTGTACGCGGTCTATGTAAATGAAAAAGGCGTTGCCGCCAGATTAGACGGCTCTGCCTACGATGTAAACAGCGGCTGTGTGATGTTCACCACCAACCATTTCTCCGTATATGGCGTGGGATACACAGTGCCATCGGCAAAGTTCACGGACATTTCCTCCCATTGGGCAAAGGACAGCATTGATTATGTGGTGGGCAGAGGGCTGCTCTCCGGCACCTCGGACACCTTCTTCGCCCCCAACACTGCAATGACAAGGGGAATGTTGGTGACTGCCCTCGGCAGACTGGCTGGCGTAGATGTGAAAACTTACACCACCAACAGTTTCACTGATGTGAAAGCGGACAGCGCATTCTGCCCCTACATCGAATGGGCATACAAAAAAGGCATTATTCAGGGCATCGGCAACAACCAGTTCGCGCCTGACCGAGCGGTTACCCGTGAGGAGATTGCGGTTATCTTCGCAAACTTTGCCAAAGCCACTGGCTACACCCTGCCTGTGACCCGGACTGCTACAACTTATGCGGATGCTTCCAGCATTGGCAGCACCTATGAAACGGCAGTGACCGCCATGCAGCAGGCAGGCATTATGATGGGCGGCACGAACAATCAGTTTAACCCGAAGTCCAGTGCCACCCGTGCGGAGGTCAGCTCCATGCTTCACCGCTATATCAAGCTGACCATTGACCCTGCTACTGCGCAGGGCTGGGCGAAAAACGATGCCGGACAGTATCTGTATTATAAAAATGGAAAGACTCTCACCGGCACCCAAACCATTGATGGTGTGCAGTATTTCTTCAATACCAACGGCACCCTGAAAACCGGTTGGATCAAGGACGATAGTGGAAATTGGCATTTCTACTCCGGCAATATCATGTTGGTAGGCTTTTGGGACTTAGGTGCGGGTGGCAACAATAAAACCTACTACTTTGACACTTATGGCAACATGGTTTCCGGCAAATGGCTCCAGATCGACGGCAAGTGGTATTATTTTAATGCCGACGGATCTCTTGCTAAGAGTACCAAAATCGACGGATATGAGGTTGATGAAAACGGCGTGAGAAAGACAAAATAAGATAATAGCGAAAGAGGGATGCACAGGTTGAAGTTTCAGCTTGTGCGTCCTTTATAATGTAAATGCTGTGCCAGCTTGCCGGTGAGAAGCAGTTTTCGATACATCCCCGGCTTTTGCTCGTGCAGATAGCTTAAACGGAGTCGTCCGTATTTCCCCAAACTGTCAAGTTCAGCTTTTCCGTCAATCTTAATGTTGGGGTACAATAATCCGCTAATTTCTGTGTATTCAAATTCAAACTTTGCCATAAAGCAAATCCTCCAATAAAGATTATTTACAATTCATCGGTAATCGTTCGGCTGTATGCTGAACAACTTTGATTTTCGTAAACATCCTTATTGGAGGACTGCTAACTCTTTGCTTTCTTTTTTTATAAAAAAGGATTGACATTTATTACATAATAATTTAGAATGATTATAAAGTTAGAAAACATATAAAGTAAAAGGAGGATATAGATATGGCAGATCATTGGAGTGAAAATGAAACACTATTAGATGAAGGAACCAGGAATAGAACAAGAGCAATTAAGACACTTATGGAAGAAATTGAAGCGGTTATGTTTTACGAACAAAGAGCGGCGGTTACAGGGGATAAAGACTTAAAGGAAATAATGATTCATAACCGTAACGAAGAGATGGAACATGCATGCATGACTTTGGAATGGCTAAGAAGAAACATGGACGGCTGGGATGAAGAACTTAGGACTTATCTGTTTAGTGAAGGTAATATCCTGGAAGTGGAAGAAGGAGCTGCTCATGGAAATAGTGATGAAAATAATGGTGGAAGCCTTGGTATAGGCTCACTAAAATAGTAAAGGAGGGTAATATTATGTATAGAAATTTAGCGCCCATTGACAAGAGTGTCTGGGAACAAATCGATGAAAGAGCAAAAGAAGTTTTGATATCTACTTTAACAGCCAGAAAAGCAGTTCACGTAGCAGGACCGTTAGGTGCAGGACATACTGCCTATAATCACGGACGTCTTGGAGATGTTACGAATAAAGAAGATGTAGCCTTTGCATCTTATGAAGTAACTCCCCTTGTTGAAAGCCGAATTGAGTTTAAGTTAAACCGTTGGGAACTTGATAATGCAATTCGCGGAGACAAAAATATTGACTTTACCAATCTGGAGGAAGCAGTTAAGAAATCTGCACTATTTGAAGAAAATGCAATTTATGCCGGATTAAAAGAAGGATCTATCAGAGGACTTTTAGAAGTTAAAACAGAGGCTATTAAACTTGGGAATTCTGCCTCCGATATTAAGAAAGCGGTTGCAGAAGGAGTTATTAAGCTGAGAAAAGCTTTTGCACATGGTGCAATGGATTTAATTGTTTCAGAAGAACTTTACACAAGATTTTGGTCTGTAGAAAGCTCCTATCCGCTTTTGGAAGCTATTGAAAAACTTATCGGCGGAAAAGTAGTTTCATCGGAAGTTTTGACCGGAGCAATATTGATTCCTCATGATGATGAGAATCTTTCATTGATTCTTGGAGAAGATTTTTCTTTAGGATATCAGGAACATGATAACAATGAGATTACTTTTTATGTGAAAGAATCTTTTACATTCCAAATTCTTGATGATAATTTAGTTGTACATTTCCAGAACTAAATATTCAGGATGGAGGTTACTACTTGCACGAACTAGAATTAAAACAACTTTCCAGTGCCGGAATCCGCTGTTCTCAGCAAAGATTATTCATTTTGGCCTATCTTAATGAGCATATGAATGAGCACTTAACGGTAGATGATATTTATCAGAATCTAAAAGGCATATATCCTGCTTTAGTGGTTGCAACGGTTTATAATACTATGAATCTTTTTAAAGAAAAAGGTATTGTTACAACCATTGAATATCCGGGAGAAGAACTTCGATACGATCGCCGCATGGAATTGCATGAGCATTTCAAATGTGAAGAATGCGGAAAGATACATGATCTTCCAATGGAAAGTGAGAAGCTTAAGCAAACAGAATATAATGGTTTTCTCATAAAAGAACGTTTTATACTATTAAAAGGCATTTGTCCTGTTTGCAGGAAAGAACCAAGGAGACCGGACTTGTCTGGGAGTTGAAAATTTCATAATTCTTTATTATGGAAACTATAATTAATATTGATTTTACTTATACTATTTTATGGACTACAATAAATAAGTAATAGGGCATTGTAACATGTTTTGTTACAGTGCCTTTTTTGAACCATATAAATAAGGTTTTAAGAGTATTTTGCATAAAAGACTGCAATAATCTTAAAACTAAGAATGAGAATCTTTAGGAGGAATTTCAGAATGGTTAAAGCAATTGTAGGAGCTAATTGGGGCGACGAAGGTAAAGGTAAAATTACAGATATGTTAGGTCAGGAATCGGATATAATTGTAAGGTTTCAAGGAGGCAGCAATGCAGGCCATACAATTATTAATAATTATGGTAAGTTCGCACTTCATTTATTACCATCCGGGGTTTTTTACGAGCATACCACCAGCATTATCGGCAATGGTGTTGCGCTAAACATTCCTTATCTGCTTAATGAAATAAATGATATTGTTGAGAAAGGAGTTCCGGCGCCTAAGATTTTAGTGTCCGATAGAGCACAAATTATGATGCCATACCATATTCTTTTTGATCAGTATGAGGAAGAAAGATTGGGCGGTAAGTCCTTTGGGTCTACTAAGTCCGGTATTGCACCGTTTTATTCCGATAAATATGCTAAAATTGGTTTCCAGGTTTCCGAATTATATGATGAAGAAACATTAAAAGAAAAAGTTTATCGGGTAGTGGAAATGAAAAATATTATGTTAGAGCATATGTATCATAAACCCACACTGGATCCGGAAGAAATCTATGAATTATTACTTGATTATAAAAAGCAAGTTACTCCTTATGTGTGTGATACCGCACTATACCTTCACAATGCAATAAAAGAAGATAAAAATATATTATTAGAAGGGCAGTTAGGGGCATTAAAAGATACGGATTTTGGTATCTATCCAATGGTTACTTCTTCTTCTACATTAGCCGGATACGGAGCAATTGGTGCCGGAATTCCTCCTTATGAAATAAAAAGTATTATTGCTGTTGCTAAAGCTTATTCCAGTGCTGTAGGAGCAGGTGAATTCGTTAGTGAAATCTTTGGTGAGGAGGCTAATGAATTAAGAAGGCGGGGCGGCGATGGCGGCGAATTCGGTGCTACAACAGGAAGACCCAGACGTATGGGATGGTTTGATGCAGTTGCTACTAAGTATGGCTGCAGAATGCAGGGTGCTACCGAAGTTGTGCTAACCGTACTTGATGTATTAGGCTATCTGGATAAACTGCCGGTATGCGTTGGTTATGAAATGGATGGACAGGTAATAAAAGACTTCCCTACAACCGTGAAACTTGGGAAAGCTAAACCGGTTTATGAAATATTACCCGGTTGGAACCAAGATATTCGGGGAATTAAAGAATATGAAGATCTGCCTGAGAATTGCAGAAAATACATTGAATTTATTGAAAAAGAAATACAAGTTCCTATTACCATGATTTCAAATGGACCGGGAAGAGAAGAAATCATTAAAAAACCAAGATAGCATAAACACAGCCGCGACGATTTTCACTGTCGCGGCTGCTTGCATCTCCATATAGGAACGGTAGGAATATGGGGTGATTAATGACTTTTTCTTTTATTTCTTGTAAAACTCCTGTACCAGTGTAACAAATGTCTGCATCTGGGGAGTGACCCATTTATTCTTGTGATAGAGAAGCTGACTGCACATCTGAATGGTGGGGATATCTGTTTGAATCCGGGACAAGGTACCCTGTTTGATTGCTTTTTCAACAGAAAATAGAGGAAGAAAGGAAACTCCCATGCCTTCTTCTATTAAATGAATAATAGTTTCGGTATTACCGATTTCCAATACAGGCCTGATCTCCATCTCCTGGGCAGCCAGGAGCGTTTCTAATTCATAGCGGTAGCTGCCGCCTTTTTCCGTTAATATAAATGGCTCCTTTATAATCTTTCGCAAATCAATCTTCTTTTTATTTGCAAAGGAGTGGCTGCTTGCGGTCACAAAAACAATATCTTCCTCCTGCTGTACAGCTCTTACCCATTCCGAACCGTATACCTTCTGATCCAATGTAAAGAATAAATCAATATCATTGCATTTGACCATATCTATTAATTCCTCTGTAGTAGCGGTCCTAATAATGGTCTCTACCTGAGGACAGATACGGTGAAATTGCAGCAATAGTTCCGGAAGGATTGCTGTACATAGGGATTCCACACTTCCAATCCGAAGTAATCCGGTAGGCACATCAGCATCCGATGCAAAGGTTTTAGCCGTATTGGTGACCCTCATGATTTCGTTGGCATGAAAGATAAAAGCTTCTCCCTGTTCTGTCAGATTCACTTGTTTGCCGATTCTTTCAAAGAGCTGTGTTCCCAGCTCTTTCTCCAATTGCTGCATTTGAATCGTGATAGTGGATTGTGTGTATCCCAGTTGTTCTGCTGCTTTGGAAAAGTTCTGTGTTGCAGCCACCCTTAAAAAAGTTGCAATATTTCTAAGTTCCATTATTTACACCCATTGCATATCACATTTGGTTACAGAATGCGATATTGCCACAAATAAATAGGTTAAAAGAAGTGATTTATGGCATCTCTTTCTATTTGTATATTTTCTTTCAACCTTACAATCTATAAATATTTTAAATACATATTATTAAATCTATGAATTTTACAAATACATGGTTACATGGTACTATAGGAAGTAAGAAAAGTCAAGTTTTTTGCTGACATTTACAATATTTTAAGTAAGTAAGGTGACGATAGGATGAACAAACAGGAAATGACATTCAACAATCAAATGCAGCAGGCAGCGGAGGATTTTGTCCGGATGTTTTGCGCAGACAAGCGGGAATTGGCAGCACATAAGATTATGCAAGAAGCAGACGACAGCCAGATTGCCAAGCTGAAGAAAATCGGTATACCAGCTAAGGGATGCTCTATAGATAAAGCAGTAACTGAGATGATGGAGGAGGTTTATAAATACAGGGCAAGTTCAAATCATCCACGATTTTTCGGATTTGTTCCGGGACCTGCATCCATGATATCCTGGCTTGGTGATATTATGACTGCAGCCTATAATATTCATGGGGGAAGCTGGGCAACAAGTCCTGCGGCAAGTTGTATTGAACAGGAATTGATTGGCTGGCTTTGCAGACAGGCAGGTTATACAGAGGAGTCCGGCGGGCTGTTTGTATCCGGTGGTTCCATGGCCAATATGACGGCCCTTATTGCCGCCCGTGATACCATATTAGAAGAGGAAACCCAACATTTGGGTGTGGCTTATGTATCGGATCAAACTCACAGCTCCGTGGCAAAAGGCTTACGTATTATTGGAATTCCCAATACCAGAATCAGAAAAATACCTACTGACCGATGGTTCCGAATGGATATGGAGCAATTAAAAAATACCATTGAAGCAGATAGAGCAAATGGTTTGATACCATTTGTTGTAATTGCAAGTGCAGGCACTACCAATACCGGCAGTGTTGATCCCTTGCCGGAAATTGCTTCTTTGTGCCAGAACTATGGTATATGGATGCATGTGGATGGTGCATATGGAGCTTCCGTCTTATTGACGAAGAAATATAAGTATCTCCTTAAAGGAATTGAAGCTGCGGACAGTATCAGCTGGGATGCGCATAAATGGCTGTTCCAGACCTATGGCTGTGGTATGGTTCTGGTAAAGAACAAAGCAAATCTAATTAATACCTTTCATGCCAATCCGGAATATCTTAAGGATCTGGAGGCAAAGGAAGATCAGGTAAACTATGGAGATATGGGAATGGAACTGACCAGACCTACCCGTGGATTAAAATTATGGTTTACCCTTCAGGTAATGGGTTCGGAGGTCATGAGCGCCGCTATCGAACATGGATTTCAGCTTGCAGAATGGGCAGAGGATGAATTAAAAAAGAAAAGAGATTGGGAAATCATTTCTCATGCCCAGCTTGCCATTGTGAATTTCCGTTTTGCTCCTTCCGGCATAACAGAAGAACAGGCAGATGAGCTGAATCAGAAAATCTCTAAGGCAATTATTGATAATGGCTATGCCGGTGTTTTTACTACAGAACTGAAGGGCAAAAAGGTTTTACGAATCTGTGCAATTCATCCGGATACGACGGAAAGTGATATGAGAAATACAATCCGTCTGCTCAATGAATATGCCCAGGAGTTTTATCAGCCGTTAAGAGCAATCAGTTAAGAAGTTTCCAACTTTCACAGACGAGTTTTTGAAAGACCGGAATAGCAAAAGAATGTCCCAAAAGTAATTCCCTTTGAATCTACTACAATATACAGTATATTAAATGTACTATATCTTATATTGGCTTCAGTTGAAAATTACTTTTGGGACATCTTTTATAATGAAAGCATAAAAATTTGCCTTTGATTTTATTGCAATAGGTCTAATAGCAATTCTAATAGTTCTGTATTCTTTTCCGGCTCCATAAAACAAAATCTTATAAATTTCTGGTCTAAGAAAGGGAAGGTAGAACAGTCCCTTATCATGAACCCTTTTCGAATGGCAGCATCAAATAAATCCGCTGCAGTAATGCCCTCTTTTAATATTTTAACCAGTACAAAGTTAGCAGTAGGAGGATATACTTTCACATTTTTACATTCCTTTAATAGGTTGAATATTCGGTTTCTTTCCCTGTGAATTAAATCTCTGGTTTTACCGATATATTCTTCATCACTGAACATAATCTCCCCAGCAATGGCAGCAAGGGTATTAATGGTCCATGGATTTTTCTTCTTATTAACTTCTCTGAGTAAATCCACATTACCACAAATGGCATAGCCTAAACGTAAGCCCGGAGCTGCAAAGAATTTGGATATGCCCCGTAAAATGATAATATTATTATAAGATTCTGCTAATGGAACAGAAGTTATCTGGTTAATATCATCTGTAAATTCTACATAGGTTTCATCAACCATACAATATATATTCTTTTGCTTACATATATCAAGAATCTTTCGCATGTCTGCTGTAGGAATAGCGGAAGATGTAGGATTATTCGGGTTACAGATAACAAGTAAGTCAAAGTCCGCAGACAGCTCCTTCTCTAAAGCTTTCACATCCAGCTTAAAGTCGGCTTCTGCCTCTAAAGGGTAATAGTGAGAGCTGCCTCCTCCTAAAGTAATTTCTCTTTCGTATTCGGAATAGGTAGGTCCGATAATAAAAGCTTTCTTTGGATGGGTAATTTGAATAAATAAAGAGATTAATTCGGTGGAACCATTACCTACTACAATATGGTTCCTGTCTCCATGAATGTAATTTGCAATGGCGGTTCTAAGTTCAGTATATTCTCTGTCAGGGTATCCTGTTATGGCATCAATTCTATCTGCTAAAGCAGTACGAAGTTTTGGAGAAATACCAAGGGGATTTACATTTGCTGAAAAGCTGGTAATATCTTCTTTTTTAATACCATAAGCAGCTTCTATTTTCTCTAAATCACTTCCATGAAAGTGTTCCTGTGGTTTAATCAATTGATCAAGTCCTTTCTGTTATACAATTAATTACCTTATTTGATGTAAACTTAGGGTAATTACTACCGTAGTTTTAATTGGTATATAGGTATATTATACCACATATACAAAAGTTACAATACAATGATATTTAGTCCTCATGGAGATAAATTGAAGGAACATGAAAGAAAATGCATTGGTCTCAAAATGCGATGATATCAATTAAGGCAAAATCAGATTAATTTGATAATCTTAAGGACAAGTGACTATTGCTAATTTATGTCGATTAGTGTTATAATCATTGTAATTGAAGCGGTGTAAAATACAACAATAAGCAGTATACTATCAAATTTGGGGTGGAAAGAATTGAAAGAAAAAGTGGATCGACTGGCCAATGGAATATTTGAATATGAAACTCCTCGTATTATAGTCTCCCAAGGGGAATTAGAGATTTCTATTATTTCAGGTAATACATACTCCGGTAGTTTTACTATAAAGAATAGTAAGGATACCCCCATAAAAGGGGTTCTTTATTCTTCCAACAAGCTGTTAGAGCTGGAACAAACCAGATTCACAGAATCTTTAAATACCATACAATATCAGTTTAATGGGAAAAATATGAGTCCCGGTGACAATGCTAAGGGGGTTATTAGTATTGTCAGTGATTGCGGAGAATTACAGGTTCCATTTACTGTAAATTTTGATCCTCCATATTGTAACTCGTCCATGGGTAAGATAAAGGATTTATTTCAATTTGCCAACCTGGCGAAAGCTGATTGGGCCGAAGCATTAAAAATCTTTAAATCAGAAGAATTCATACCAATCTTTTTGCTTTACGAGAAAAAATATATACAATTATATGAGAATCTTTTAAAAAGCAGATCTGCAAGTCAAGCAATGGAGGAATTTTTAATTGCTGTTCACAAAAAGCTACGAATCAATATTTCCGTTGATAAACTCTTATTAAATTATCAAATTGAAAAAGAAAGCTTTAAAGACAAGCTTACGTTAACAAAAGACAACTGGGGTTATACAGATATTCGTGTCAGTACGGATTCCTCCTTTATTGAATTAGAACATAAATTAATTTGGTCTGATAATTTTGTAGGCAATACCTATCCCCTTGAGTTTATTATTAATCCGGAGAAATTAAAGCCCGGCAATCATTACGGACGAATCTACATTAAATCGATACACCAGACTATTGTGGTGGAAGTAAATTGTAAACGCTGCAGTTCCGAGTTTAAAGCGGACTACAATCGTAGAAAGATAAAAGAAACTCTGTTAAAGATAGAAAAAAATTATTTGGATTTTCGAATGAACCGGATTTCTTTATCGAAGTATGTTCTGGAAAATATGGAATTACTAGATCATGCCATACTTCTTGACGAAAAGAAAAAAGAAGAGTATCAACTGTTAAAAGCTCATTTGCAAATTATATCGGATAAAGATAATTTGGCTAAGGAATTACTGGAGCCACTTAAGGAAAAGCTGGAAGGGATGCATGAATCCAACGTTATTTCTTATTGTGGTTACTTATATCTGCAAGCTTTACTATATAAAGAAGATACTTATATTGAGACGGCCCGGATTCAAATACGTGATTTATATGAAACCAGCTGCGATAACTGGAAGCTTTTGTGGTTTTTACTATATGTGGATAAGAGATACGATAATAACAAAGGCTTAAAGCTGGAGGATATCAAGAAAGAGTATAAAAAGGGCTGCCACAGTCCTGTTTTATATTTTGAAGCAGTAACTATATTCAATGAGGATCCAGCACTTTTATACGAATTGGGACCATTTGAATTGCAAGTGTTACACTGGGGACTTAAGCAGAAGTTCCTTAATAAAGATGCAGCTTTGCAGTTTACATATTTAGCAGGTAAAAGGAAAGCTTTTCATAGATTGGTTCATGAATGTCTGGTACTCATTTATGAAAAATATAAATTAAAAGATGCATTATCAGCTATATGTGGATTGCTGATAAAAGGGCATCAAAGAAGCAATGCCTATTTTAGATGGTTTAAGTTAGGGGTAGAAGAACAATTACGTATTACGGAACTTTATGAATATTATATGTATTCCATGAATGAGGAAGAAGATATCATCCTTCCACAACCGGTTCTTCTATACTTTATATATAACAGCAATCTTCATGACCGTAAAAAGGCATTCCTTTATGCTTATGTGATTAAGAATAAAGAGATAAACCCTGCCATCTACCGGACTTACTTAAAACATATGGAGCAGTTTGCATTAAAACAGCTGATGGCTCATAATATTAGTTCCAGCCTTGCTGTATTATATGAGGAAATATTAACACAGGAGACCATCACTTCGGAGATGGCCCAAGAGCTGCCCTACATTATGTACAAGCAGGAAATATATTGTAGTAATCCTAACATAAAAGGTGTGTATGTTGCCCATAAGGAAATGAATAGTGAAGTGTATGCTCCTTTTGTCAACGGAGGGGCACAAATTGACATTTATACAGAGAGTGCGGAACTTTATTTGGTGGACGGATATGATAACCGGTATTTTACAACCATAGACTATACACTGAATAAACTAATGAGACCGGAAGAATTCGCCAATATCTGTATTGAATACAATGTTAGTCACCAGATGCTGCTTTTAAATCTTTCGGAAAAGGTACAAATTTATCAGAAGGCGGATGTAAAGTCCATAGAATTAAGAAAAAGAGTATTACAAATACCTAGTTTATCAAAGGAATATTATAAAGAAAATATTCTGACTCTGATAGATTATTATTACGATTACTATGAAGGTGAACTTCTGGAGGCTTATTTATTAGAAATTGATTTTAAGGATCTAAATAAAGAAGAGCGGAATAAAATTATAGAATTGTGCATTATCCGGGATTTATACCAGAAAGCTATGACAGGATTAAAAGAATACGGCTTTGAAGGGGTAGCTCTTAACCGGTTAATTAAGCTATGTTCCAGAGTATTGCAGAATATACATCTTGATGGAGAATATTCTGTTTCCAATATGGGTATAAACCAAAGAAATACGAAGGATAATTGGGTGATTTCCAATAAAGAAGCAGAGGATGTATTAAGGGCTTTATGCTATTATATTTTTCAAAACGGTAAGTACAATGAAGATATTTTACGCTATATGGTAAACTGTTTTTATGGAACTACCGAAGAAATGTTTCAAATATGGGAAGCAGCTTCTTCCTTTGAAATTGATACATTGAAATTAGATGAGCGTATCTTGGTGCAAGTGCTTTTCTCAGAGAGCTATTTGGTGGATACCTTATCTGTATTTATGGAGTATTACAAAAAAAGTTATAACCATAAAATTATTCGAGCCTTTTTATCCTATAGCGGTTACATGTACTTAATCAAAGACCGGTTCATACAGCCGGAACTGTTCCGTATTATGAAAAGGGAATTAAATTACGAAGAAAATAATATTTGCATGTTAGCCCTGCTAAAGGAATATTCAAAACAAGATGTTCTGGAAGGCAAGGATTTGGAATTTGCCGAAATAAATGTGCTGAAATTTATAAAAAAGGGGATCATTCTCCCTTTCTTTAAAAATTATGAAAAGTATTTTTTGCTGCCGGCACAGCTAAATAATAAATTCTTTATAGAGTATATTACAGACCCCAGACACAAGGTAAATATACATTACCAGATAGAAGAACAGAATAATGAAGAAGAATTTATCACAGAAACCATGCCAAATGTTTATTTGGGCATCCATGTGAAAGAGTTTATAGTATTCTATAATGAAAGGGTTCAGTACTACATTACGGAAGAGAACCAGGAAGGTCAGGTTAATATTACCGAAAGTGTGGAAGTTAAATTAGGTGAGGACATGGAATTAGATGAAGATACCAGATTCAATCATTTGAATTTTATGTTAATGGCCATGGATATGAAGGATGAGAAAACCATGATTGACAGCATAGAAAGTTATATAAGAAAAGGCTATGTATTATCAAAAGTATTCAAACCATTATAGTAGGTGCAGATAATTCTACATTAGTGCAAATATTGCGCTGATACCCAAATTTGTGGTGTTTCGGCAGAATGGAGATTATTATGAGTGAACAACTGGGCAATGAGCAAAGAAATTTAATAGTAGGATTCGATTTGTGTGATGATTTCTCTCAGCTTAGTTATTATAATTATAAAACCTATGAGCCGGAATCTATTTGTATTGATTTGGAAGAGAGCAGGTATCTGATACCTACCGCATTGGGGGTTAAGAACTACTCAAAGGATTGGGTTTTTGGAGAGGAAGCCGTATCCTGCGGCGAATTAGGTACCGGTGTGCTTGTAAATGATTTATTAATCAAACTAAAGACTGGTGAAAACACAGAAATATTTGGTACAGAATTTGATCCGGTTACACTAATGGAAAAATATCTGCGCAAATGTTTACTGCTTTTAAAGAAAAAGTTCCCGCAAAATACTATTTTACAGATTATTATCACGCTGAAAGAGCTGGATGAAAAGGTTGTAAAGGGTTTATATCTGGCATTAGAGAATCTGGGTATTGGAAAAGACCGGGGATATATACAAAGTCATTCTCACAGTTACCAGTATTATGCCTTAAGCCAGAGTAATGAACTGTGGATGAATGACATTGGAATGTTTGACTTTGATGAGAAAGGATTATTTTATTCGCAAATCTCCATTAATCACAGAACAAGGCCATATGTGGTGGGGATTAAGGAAGAAGATTTCTCAGAAACCTTAAGCTATGCTATGCTGGAGGAATATAGAAACGGAGAAAACCTGGAATACATCTTTGGAAATATAGCGAACAGGGTTTTACATAAACAGATAGTTTCAACGATTTATGCAACAGGCACGGGTTTTGAAGGTACCTGGGCAGACAATATATTAAAGGAATTATGTGTAGGACGGCGTGTATTTAAGGGGCAGAATCTTTACGTAAAAGGTGCCTGTTATGCGGCAAGAGAATTAGCAGGGGATTCCAAACTGTCTGAGTATTTATTTCTAAGCAAAGAAATGATTAAAAGTGATATCTTTATTACCGGATATTACAATGGAAAAATAGCGGATGTGGTACTGGTAAAGGCAGGAAAGCCCTGGTATGAAATAAACAACAATCTGGATGTTATACTGGACGATGAACAAGAAATTGCAGTGAAATTGAAAAGTATCATAAGCGGAGAAATTAAAGAGCACAGGATTAGTTTAACCGGGTTACCGGAACGCCCCAGCAAATGTACAAGAATTAGAATCAATATTAAGTTTAAAGATTATAACAATGCAGTGATAACTTTAGAAGATAAAGGATTTGGTGGTTTTTATCCTTCATCCGGACAAATTGCAGAAAATGAGATTGTAGTACAGTAAAGAGGAGGAGTCCAATGGGAAAGCTGATTATTTGCAATGGAAAGCATGCTTTCATACCCTTTTATTTTAAAATAACAAATACAAAAGTTTATTCCGTTGAGGAATTGTGTTACTACATCTATAACAATGTGGAACTGTTGAATGAAGATTTCTTTGGAGAGGCGCTTATTCAATGGTTAAAAGATGAATTGGGATTAGAAGACAGAGCTGATAAATTAAGAGAAATAAAAAATAACAAAGGCAGCCTGAAAGAATTTGCAGTTAGTATCCTATGCAGCAGTGATTATTACACAGAATTCGAAATAAAGGGGTTTATTCGCAATCTGGATGAACAGGTAAATCTATCTCCCTATGAGAAATTGAAGAAAAAAGGGGATAATTGCTTAAAATACAGACAATTTGCAGAAGCTGCTGCCGTATATGAGAAGATATTAGATGGGGAAGAAGTAACCAGCCTATCCAGTGAGGAATATGGCAACCTTCTTCATAATCTGGCGATTATAAAACTTCATATGGTGGGTATAGCAGAGGCGGCAGAAGGGTTTAAGGAAGCTTATGAAAGAAATAAGAATCCAGAATCCTTAAAACAATATTTTATGGCATTAAAACTTAGTAAGCAGGAGGATATTTTAATTGAAGAGGCCAAATCTTATGGAGTAACAGAGGTTCTTAAAGAAGAGATATTGGTTGAAGTCAATACCAGCCTTGAAGAAGCAGAACAAACAGAAGAATATAAAATTGTGGAAGAATTTCGTGAATGTAAACAAACCGGTAAGATTAATCAATTGTACAGAATAGCCGATGAATTAATAAATGGATGGAAACAGGAATTCAGAAGAGAGCATTCTTAAATGGATCATATAATCCTGGATATTAAAAAAGTAAACGAACTAAACGATTTTAGGCAGAAAGGTATTCATAATGGGAATTCTAAAGAGGTTACTTGGATCAAAGAACGATAAAGAAATAAAAGATAAAAATCAAATACAAATAGACGATTCTTCCCTGGCTTATGGTGAAGAAACAATAGAGAAAAATTACAAAGTGGATTACAGCGATGATCCAAGCAGAATTATTACGGAAAATTGTGAGCAAATTCTGGAGTCTGCCAGACAAATGGAAGAACTTAAGGTTGAATATCAGGCTGTAACTTCCTATTTGACAGATATTCAAAAGATAGATCAGATACCTGCGGAAGACAGGGAGAATGTAAATGATGCAGCCAGAAATATCATAACTTTCACCAGAGAACGTTCAAAGTATCAAAGCAGTACTCTTAGAATTACAGATGCTCAGTTTGTCAATATCGGAAAATATGAAGAAATAATACCCTCTGAGCTGGCAAAGATAAAAGAGTATGAGACCTATCAGGAAACCGTTAAGAAAGACATGGGTCATCTGGAGAGAGAGAAGGATTACTTATATAACAAGCGGGAGGAACTGGAAGATAAACAGCATTATCTGAAAAAAATATCTACCACCATTATTTTATTGGTAATTACTTTATTTATAGTGCTTTATCTTCTGCAAAACGCCTTTCAGGCAGATATGCAGATCCCTTTTATATTAACCATTGTTATGGCTTTGGGATGTACTTTATATGTATTATATCAAAGCAATATGAATAGAAAAGAAAGTAAGTTAGCGGAATTAAAGCTAAATAGAGCCATTCAATTATTAAATAAGGTGAAAATTAAATATATTAATAATCGGAATGCATTGGATTATAATTATCAGAAGTATATGGTAGAAAGTTATGAGGAGTTTTACTGTCTTTGGGAATTATACTTAAAAACCAAAGAGGAAGAAAAACGTTACCGTCAGAACACAGAATTATTAGAGCAGTATAACAGGCAATTAACTTTGGAACTAAAACTGTATGAGCTAACGGATCCTGAAATTTGGATATACCAGGCAATTGCAATTATTGATAATAAAGAAATGGTGGAAGTAAGACATCGCCTAAATGTCAGAAGGCAAAAGCTAAGAGAGAGAATTGACTATACCAATAAAATAAAAGAACACAGCATTGAAGAGATTCAAAAAGTATTAGATAAGAATCCGGGACAGAAGGAAGAAATTATAAAGTTGTTAGAAAGATTCGGAATAAATCTAAACGAGTAGTAATAACTGTTTGTTACAAAAAACGCATGAATGAAATTATTTTCGTTCATGCGTTTTTTGGCGTAATGTAAAAAATGACTAAAAAATGCCTGAATTTATATGAGTTTTTAGACAATAAGGCAATATAGTTCTATTAATTGGCAAAGCAATATGTTTTATTTTAACCAATACATTATTAGAATATAGACAATGGTATATACAAATTGTCAGCCTTTATCTCTAAATTGTATTACATATTAAACATATTATTGACGAAAGCTTAAGACAGATAAATAGGGCTGAGAAAAATCATATACCAATATCTTGGAGCTATTGATATTTAATATATGATAATTGCAAGGCGGTGGTAAATTAAAAACACTAAACCAAAAGAAAATGTCTAAGCTGTGAAACATAACTGAATGGACATAACAAGAATGGGATGAAAAGGAATATTGAAAACATTCTAAAATCCCAGAACAAATCAGTGTTATTGCATGGATGAACAAATTACCCACAACAACATTATGAAAGGAAGGATAATGTATGCATCGTAAAAGAACAAATCCAAAATGGATAAAAGGCGCGCCACGCCTCATTGCCTCCCTGTTGGCGGCAGCAATGGTATTCTCCCTTCTGGGAGTACCCAGGACTCTGGCCGATAATTCGGAGAGTGAAATTGTGGCTGCTTCCTTAAGGGGGCGGGGATTCATGGCCGCTGAGGATCTGGGGCCCATGGCTTCAACTCCCAATGTACCCGCAGCTACCTTTAATACCTATGGAGGACGCCTGTATGCTTATGCCGCTGCGGTTGGAGATGTGTTCAGTGTGGTGGATGTAGAAAGCAACCTTAGAGTGGATCTCGAACAGATGCCTGGAATCGGAACAGCCTATACTCATACCGCCGCGCCGGATGGAAAAATCTATGTGGCGGGAGATGCGGGTGTATTATATGTGTACGACCCGGCAACCCAGACTTCCCAAAAAATCGGTACAGTCCTTGAAGGACATCAGGTTTGGAGTGCCGCAGGGGACGAGAAGGGCAATATTTATTTTGGTACATATAAGTCAGGCGGTGCCCATGTGGTAAAGTACAATGCTTCCACCGGCAAGCTGGAGGATTTAGGTATGGCCGATCCCTCCGGGAATAGCGACTATGTGCGCTCTATGGCCTATAAAGACGGCAAGCTGTACTTAGGACTGGGTCTGGCAGCCAAGGTTCACGTAATGGACTTGAAGAATCAAAATAAGATAGTTGACATTACCCCCAGTGATCTGCATGAACGAATCAAAAAAGATCCTGCGGACGGTGTAGTGCAGTATGTTTATAGCATGGGCATCGCAGGAGATACCCTGATGGCCCATGTGGATAACGGTAAAAAGGACGCGCTGCTGTTCTACCATCTGGATAAACATGAATGGGACGACAAGGTAGTTCATATGGATGGTGTTAAAGATGAGGAAGACTATGACTTTGGTGTATGGAACTTTACCCATCTGCCTGTATATGGTGATTATGCCTATTTAATTCATGACCGCCACCTGATGCAGATTAACCATAAAACCCTGGATATTGTAGAGAAGATTACTAAGTATCCATCCGGACTGCGTGGTGGGACTGTGATGGTCAAGGACGGGAGACCAATGGTACTGACTATTTCCCGTGGCGGCGAAATCGTATATATGGATGTAGCCAACAAAACAACTACCCGTGCAGAGGCCTCTGTAATGGGTGCGCCCCTTGGGCTGCACAACCTGACAGCAGGCAACAACGGCAAGTTATATATGACCACATACCCCGGTGGACCTAAAGGTGCGGAATATGACCCCAGGACTCAGGAAGCTCGTATGTATAACCAGGGCCAAGCAGAGGGCATTGCAGCCGGCGAGGGTGATACCGTATACTTTGGTATTTATCCCGGTGCTGTTATTCAGTCTATGGATACCAGAGAGCCTGGCAAGTTTCAAACACTATTTGAAATGAAAACAACGCAGGAACAGGACCGCCCTTACATCATGGAGTATCAGGAAGGCCTGCTGCTGATTGGTACCATCCCGGATTACGGTAAAACAGGCGGCGCCCTTGCAATCTATAATCCTGCTGACGGTACCCACAAGGTATACCGCAATGTGGTGGAGAAACAGAGCATCGTAGGGCTTGCTATGAAGGACGGAATAATTTATGGATCAACATCTCAAAGAGGTGGGTTAAATGCTCCAGCTGAATCCCTGCCTACAGAACCACCTAAGGTGTTTGTATGGAATGTGGCAGCTGAAACCAAGACAGCAGAATTCACTCTGGATATTCCAGGCCTAAACACCCCTATGATCAGTGGGCTGATCTTTGATAAGGAAGGCAATCTGTGGGGAGCGGCGGATGGTATTTTATTCACATTGGATACTGAAACTAATACCGTATCCAAATATAAAAATATCTACCCTGAAATCTCCGGGCGGGGCATGTGGCGGCCTGTGCACATCAAATTTGGTGAGGACGGTCTGATGTATACTGATTTGGGGGGTAAACTGACAGTAGTGGATCCTGCCAGCGAAAACTGGGATCATGTTACAGTGCCGGCTGACGGTAAAGAGGTAGACTTCATCGAACTGGCTTATGACAACCAGGGCAGGCAGAACGTGTATTTTCTGGACAACGGTGCTACAACGCTAAAGGTAATACGTGTAATTGACGGTGGTTGGATACAGCAGCAGCCTAAAATCGTAGAGATTCCGGTAGAGGTGAAAAACGGTGGCTTCGAGGAGTTTGAGGAATCTATTTCCGGCTGGTGGGGCAATGGTGTCAGCCTTTCGGAGGTGCAAAAGTATGATGGCAGGAATTCCATGCTGGTTGTCAGCGGTTCTGCTATCTCCGGAGACATTGCCAACCTGCAGCCGGGGGAAGCTTTTGAAGCCAGCGCACAGGTATATCCGGTGAGCGGGCAGTCTATAGTAACAGTGCAGTTTCTGGATGCGAACGGACAGTTGGCAGGCGAGCAAAGCGCAAGTGCAGTCGGTACAGGTGCATGGGAAAAGGTTACGATAAGTGGTACGGTGTCCGGAAGTGCTATAAAGGCGCGCATTGTTGCACAGAGCGAAGGCAGTGCTTATTTTGATGCATTCGCCATGACTAATATCCCAAATTTGACAAATGACGAACTGCTCCTCAATGGTGATTTTAGTAGTGGTTTGAATCACTGGACGAAAGCGCACCAAAGCAATCCTAATTTGGCTGATGTAATCGTGGATAAGGCTCCAGGCCCCAACGGAGAAGCGGCTGAGGGAGGTGACAGTGCTAAATTTATAGATATATCAACGACTGATGGTGTTTTCCTAATAAGTGACAAAATGAATGTTGTCGAGGGGATTTCTTATAATTTCGACTTCAGCCTGTTTATGGACAGCGGGTCGGTAATGGGGGCGGATGGCACTAGCCAACCTAGCCGTTGCACAGTATATGTGAGGTATTACGATCAAAATAATACAAAACTTGCTCCTGAAGTAGGAAAATCGTACCAAACCGGGCAGGGTGTATGGCAGCAGCTTTCAGAGCCCAGTACTGCTCCGATTGGTGCAGTGAGTGCCGAGGTATGGATTGGACTGTCCCCCTACTACATGGCGGATAGCGTCTACTTTGCAAACCTCTCCTTCAAAGCTGCAATGGCGGGTGGAGATGTGCCAGTGCCTCTGAGCATCCCGAATCCATCATTAGAGGAAAATGCTAGCGTAATCCCGGGCTGGACAACGTGGGGCGAACCCTGGACGGCTTGTTCTTATCAAATTACTGGCGAGCAAAAGTATGAAGGAGAATTCAGTCTGAAGCTGGTAGATGCTTCAACAAGTGAAAACATCTTTATGCGTTCTGATTTTATTGAACTTATTCCGGGGATAAAATCCTATATGGCTAGCGTACGTATGCTGCTGCCTGATGGGAAAGCCACATTGATGATGCGATATTATGATGAGAACGGCAAGCAGGTAGGACAGGATCAGGATGGTGTCAACATCATCCATGTTACAACTACAAGCAATGAATGGTGCGAAGTAAAAGCTACCGTTCCAGTACCAGAGGGTGCGGTTAATGCACAGATTTGGCTGGGTATGAGTAAATTCTTTACATCAACAGGTGTGTATTATGATGATGTAAAGCTGGCCGGTTTGGTAGAAAAATATGCGCTAACAGTATTGGATGGCCGTGGCAGCGGTGAGTATGAGCAAGGAGAAAAGGTAAATATTATAGCTGATACGGCTCCGGCTAGCATGCGGTTTGAACGTTGGAACATCGTATCCGGAAGTGGGAAACTGGAAAACGCCGCCAGCCCAGATACTACTTTTATCATGAGTGATAAATCCACCCTAATTAAGGCCACATATGCCGTTGTTACCGATCCGGGTAATCCCGGCGGAGAGGAAGGCGGTACAGACGGAGGCACAGGCGGCAGCGGCGGCTATATACCTTCCGAACCAAATCTTCCCACTGATAAAAAGCCAGATCAGCCAACCATCGCGTCCACAAACTTAACCGCTAAGGTAAATAAAGACGGCATTGCTTCCGTCACAATCACCGAAGGGCAGGTTAAGAAATTGATTGATGCTGCCATAAAAGAGGCTAAAAGCAAGGAAAAAACAGCGGATGGAATCGGAATTGCATTCAATATCGGGTTCGGTGCAAACGGAAAAAGTGCCAGCTTGAAGTTGGATGAAAAAGCTCTCGCCCTTCTGGAAAGCAAAGGTGTGGTACGCTTTGATGTAAATACACCACTGATAAGCTTTTCTTTCGATGGAGTGGCTATTAAACAGATAAACGTACAAACTTCGGGAACCGTCACTATCGGCCTGTCACCGGTGAACAAGCTATCTAAAGAAGCTAAAGCACTAATTGGCAAACGGCCTGTCTATGACCTGACCGTAAGCTATCAAAAAGATGGTAAGGCAAAGTATATCCAAAACTTTGACAAGGGCATGATAACGCTATCCATCGCCTACAAAGCCTCTGCCAATGGAAAAACCGGAAACTTATTTGGCGTGTATATAGACAAAGAGGGTAATCCACAGCTGCTGACCAAATCCAGCTATACAAACGGCAAACTTATTTTCAGCAGAAACAGCCTTTCTGTTTATGGCATAGGCTATAAGACACCTGCTCCGGCCTTTACCGATACTAAAAACCATTGGGCTAAGGATAATATTGATTTCGCAGCAAGCAGGGGACTTATCAGCGGTACAGGAAAGACTGCATTTGAACCCAATACTGCCATTACCCGGGGAACATTCCTGATGGCACTGGGCAAACTTTCCGGTGCGGACGTGAGCACTTATAAAATTAGCACCTTCTCCGATGTAAAGAACAGCGATCCCGCTATGCCTTACATTGAATGGGCTGTTAAAAACAAAATCCTAAAGAGTATTGACAGTAACAAGTTTGGTCCAAATCAGCAGATCACCCGGCAGCAGATGGCCACAATAATGGTGGACTATGCAAAGGCTATAGATTATAAGCTGCCAGTTTCCATCGCGGCAGTCACATTCTCAGATAGTGGGAAGATCGCTGCCGACAAGATAGAAGCAGTGAAAGCCATTCAGCAGGCGGGCATCCTACAAGACAAAGGGAATAACCTCTTTGATCCACAGGGCAATGTTACCAGGGCTGAGGCAAGTACCATAATACGTCGTTTCGTAGAGCTTGTTATGGACGAGAGTATGGCACGAGGCTGGAATCAAAATGATGCCGGACAAAAATATTATTTGGAGTCCAATGGTGTTATGAAAACTGGTTGGCATAATGAAAATGGTGTGAAATACTATTTTGATGTGAATGGTGTTATGCAGGCTGGAAAATGGGTGCGAATCGGCAGCAAGTGGTATTATTTCCACGTCGACGGGAAGATGGCGGTGAACACCACTATTGACGGCTATACTGTGGAAGCAGACGGTACAAGGAAAGAATAGAAAAAAGAATAGAGAAAAAGAATAATAAAAAAATAGATAAGAAAAGAATAGATTAAAGAAATAACAAGCAGCATACATTAAGAAAGAATTATGGAAGCGGACGGTTTGAAACTGTCCGTTTCTTTTACAGTTAGGGTTTTATAATTTGATTTCTAACTATGTTGGGGCAGCATATAGCATGATTCATAGATTTGTCCTGGGCTGCCTGTAAAAACCACTTGACAGAAAATTAAATATTGCATATTATTATAAGTAATAAGCCAAATTATAATAAAATATATAAATTAAATGTAGTGATGGAGAGGATTAGATAAGTGTATCTTAGCAGAGAGGATGGCTCCCAGGCTGAAAAGTCATCTTAATGAAAGCTTATTGAAGGTAGCTCCGGAACAGTATTTCTGAACAAAAACAATGAAGTGTTTAGTAAGAAATAACGGTAAGCCCCGTTACAGGCTAAGAGGTTTGGTATAGACCAGACTTCATAGAGGTGATAAATTGTATCTTATATTTGGAGAAAAAAGTAATTATAATAAATGCTTTCCCATATAAAAGATAAGTTGTCACGAATAAAGGTGGTACCACGGTCCTTCGTCCTTTTTAAGACGAGGGCTTTTTTTGTGTCAAAGTTTAACGGATAAATATAAAACAAGATTCATTTAATAGAAACTATGACACTTAATTATGTGTAAAAAGAAAAGGGCGCAAGGGCGTCAGAATCGAATTTAGGTTGAGAAAAGTAAACTTTTTCAACTAGCAATTTGTGCGGCTGCACAAATCACTTCATTATTAAAATGGTGCTAAGACACCGGAATTGAGGTTATTATGAAAAAAGAATTGGCTAAAACCTATGATCCCAAGGACATAGAAGACAGATTGTATAAAAAGTGGCTGGATAAGAAATATTTTCATGCCGAAGTGGATAAGACAAAGAAACCGTTTACCATTGTGATTCCACCGCCAAATATTACTGGACAATTACACATGGGACACGCATTGGATAACACCATGCAGGATATTATTATCCGTTTTAAGAGAATGCAGGGATATAATGCATTATGGCAGCCAGGTACGGACCATGCAAGTATTGCTACAGAAGTAAAGATTATTGAACAGCTGAAAAAAGAAGGCATTGATAAAGAAGACCTGGGAAGAGAAGGATTTCTTAAGAGAGCATGGGAATGGAAGGATGAATACGGTGGAAGAATTATCAGCCAGTTAAAGAAAATGGGCTCCTCCTGTGACTGGGACAGAGAAAGATTTACTATGGACGAAGGCTGTTCCAAAGCGGTTCAGGAAGTATTTATCCGTCTTTTTGAAAAAGGCTATATTTATAAAGGTTCCAGAATTATTAACTGGTGTCCGGTTTGCCAGACAAGTATATCCGATGCGGAAGTAGAGCATGAAGAACAGGCAGGACATTTCTGGCATATCAAGTATCCGATTGTAGGAACAGGAGACTTTGTAGAAATCGCTACCACAAGGCCGGAGACCATGCTTGGAGATACAGCGGTAGCCGTTCATCCAGAAGATGACAGATACAAACATTTAATCGGTAAAAAAGTATTACTTCCAATTGTAAATAAAGAAATACCTGTTGTTGCAGATGCTTATGTAGATAAAGAATTTGGCACTGGTGTGGTTAAGATAACACCCGCTCATGACCCTAATGACTTTGAAGTAGGTAAGAGACATAACTTGCCTGAAATCAACATTATGAACGATGATGCTACCATTAACAGCAATGGAGGTAAATTCCAGGGTCTTGATCGCTACGAAGCTAGAAAGAGAATCGTTAAAGAATTAGACGAATTAGGATTATTAGTTAAGATTGAAGAACATGTTCACAATGTAGGTACTCATGATAGATGTGATACAACTGTAGAACCATTAATTAAACAACAATGGTTTGTTAAAATGGATGAGTTAATAAAGCCTGCTGTTGAAGCAGTTAAGACCGGGGAAATCCAATTTGTACCGGAACGTTTTGACAAAGCCTATTTTAATTGGACCGATAACATCAGAGACTGGTGTATATCCAGACAATTATGGTGGGGACACAGAATACCTGCTTATTATTGTGATAAATGCGGGGAAGTAGTAGTTTCCAAAGAAACTCCTACTATATGCCCAAAATGTGGTCACACTCATTTAACACAGGATGAAGATACACTGGATACCTGGTTTAGTTCTGCATTATGGCCATTCTCAACTCTGGGCTGGCCGGAAGAAACAGAAGATTACAAGTACTTTTATCCAACCAACGTATTAGTAACCGGTTATGATATTATCTTCTTCTGGGTTATCCGTATGGTATTCTCAGGATATGAGTATACCGGAAAAGCACCATTTAATAAAGTATTGATGCATGGATTAGTAAGAGACAGCCAGGGACGTAAGATGAGTAAATCCCTTGGAAATGGTATTGATCCTTTGGAAATCATTGATCAATACGGTGCAGATGCTTTAAGATTAACCCTGATAACTGGTAATGCTCCCGGTAATGATATGCGTTTCTATATAGAAAGAGTAGAAGCCAGCAGAAACTTTGCTAATAAAGTATGGAATGCTTCCAGATTTATTATGATGAACCTGGAAAAGGCTAAGACCAGTGATCATATTGATCCAAAAGCATTAACTGATGCGGATAAATGGATTCTATCCAAGGCGAACTCCTTAGTGAAAGAAGTTACGGATAACATGGAGAGCTTTGAACTGGGGGTTGCAGTTCAGAAAATCTATGATTTTATCTGGGAAGAATTCTGTGACTGGTATATTGAGATGGTAAAACCAAGGCTTTACAGCGATACGGATGAAACAAAAGCAGGTGCTATATGGACTTTAAAACAGGTTCTGATTACCTCTTTAAAATTATTACATCCATATATGCCATTTGTAACGGAAGAAATTTATTGTACTTTAAAAGAAATGGAAGATACAAACTCAGAGAATGATTCCATTATGATATCAGAATGGCCGGTATATGATGAAGCAATGAATTATTCCAAAGAAGAGGAAGCAGTTGAAACCATAAAAGGCGCAGTAAAAGGAATTCGTAACGTTCGTACTGAAATGAATGTTCCACCAAGCAGAAAAGCAAATGTATATGTTGTTTCAGAAAATGATAATCTTCGCAGTATCTTTGAAGACAGTAAAGTATTCTTTGCAACTTTAGGATATGGGGCAGAAGTTTTCATTCAAAAGGATAAGACTGGTATATCCGATGATGCAGTAACTGCAGTTATACCACAAGCAACTATTTATATGCCTTTTGCAGATTTGGTTGATACGGAAAAAGAAATTGAACGTCTGGAAAAGGAAAAAGCCAGATTAGAAGGCGAATTAAAGCGTGTTCAGGGTATGCTAAGTAATGAGAAGTTCGTAAGTAAAGCTCCGGAAGCTAAAATAGCGGAAGAAAAGGAAAAATTAGAAAAATACACGAACATGATGAACCAAGTAACAGAGAGACTTAGTTTCTTTAGGAAATAAATCTGTCGAAGTGAATCGAACAGTTTTTCTTGCATAATAGGGTGGTATTATTATAATAGAGGTAGGAATTACTCTGCCTCTATTATAATTTTATAAAAAATAAACTTAATATGGCAATATTATCTTGATTTTTCACACTATTATAGTTATTATTAAAGGAAAT
The DNA here is from genome assembly GCF_032079385.1 of Anaerocolumna sp. Classification (NCBI taxonomy): domain Bacteria; kingdom Bacillati; phylum Bacillota; class Clostridia; order Lachnospirales; family Lachnospiraceae; genus Anaerocolumna; species Anaerocolumna sp. The sequence continues at coordinate 36,395 of NZ_DAMAUC010000018.1, read as the reverse complement.
AATATAATTTTAAAAAAAGGTAAAGACCATAAGAGGATAGGACGAGCTTTCTTTTTGAGATTTGTGCTAAGCACAGAGTATCCAGACTTTGAAAGGAGTATGGTTATAAAATGATTAATTTTGAAGAAGAAATTGCAAAATTTCAACCAAGTTTAGAAGTGGAACAAGCAGAAGATGTGATTCAAAACAATGACTTAGCAGATATTACTGATTTAATAAAAAGTATGATTAAAGAACTAAAAGATAAATAAGCGATACAAGCTTAAAAGATTTAGCAAGAAAATGCCTTTTCAATTATAGATACTATAGGAATTGAAGAATTATAAGGCATTATACTTGTTTTTATGGAACCCTTAAAAATGGAACTTTTACAAGAATAAACGGTTAGGTGGAGATAAAAAATGATTTGTCCGGAATGTGGAAGTATAGTTGCATCAAAAAGAAACCGTTGTGAAAGATGCGGTACCGACTTGACAACTTTTAGAAAAGTAATTATGCTATCCAACATGTATTATAATGAAGGATTAGAAAAAGCAAAAGTGCGGGATTTATCTGGCGCTGTTTTGATATTGAAAAAAAGCCTTGAATTGAATAAAAGAAATACTAATGCCAGAAATTTATTGGGATTAGTATATTATGAAGTTGGTGAAACAGTTTCCGCCCTAAGTGAATGGGTCATTAGTAAACATTTTCAAGCAGAGAATAACGATGCAGATGATTACATGGAATCCTTACAATCCAATCCAACTAAGTTAGAAACTTTAAATCAAACCATAAAGAAATATAATTCAGCCTTGCAGTCGGCTAAACAAGGCAGTGATGACCTTGCTATTATACAACTAAAGAAAGTAACTAGCTTAAATCCGCATTTTGTTAAGGCTTTACAGTTATTGGCCTTACTTTATATAAAGAATGGTGAGAGAGATAAAGCACTGAAAGCTTTATCAAAAGCTAGTAAAATAGATGTATCCAATACAACAACCTTAAGATATTTGCATGAATTGGATGAAAGTTCTGATATATTACAAGACAATATAAAGAATGGGAAAAGGGAAAGCAAAAAAGTAATACAGACTCAGGAACAAACTGTATTTCCTACTACTACCTATAAAGAAGACAAGCCGAATGTCTGGGCATTTGTGAATCTGATTATCGGTGTTGCAATAGGTATCGCTGTTTTATTCTTTCTGATTGTGCCTACTGTTAAAAAGAATGCTTTGGAAGAAGCTAAAAAAATTGAAATAGAGTATAGTGAGTCTTTAAGTAAGCAAACACAAAGCCTGTCCTCCTTGGAGAAAGAAAATAAAGACCTTCAGAACGAAGTGAAAAATCTGGAGAAACAATTAAGTGAATATGAGACTAATGAGGTAGATGGGGCTATATATGATAATTTATTTGCCGGAATTTCCACGTATTTAGCAGAATTAGCAAAAGGAAATCCAAATGATATGGATTATGTTGCTGTTGCAGATGGTATAGGTAAGGTTAATCCGGATCAATTGGAAATACCTGCAGCAAAAGAAATATATAATCAAATTAAGGAAGTGTCCTTTATGAAGGCTTCTGATCTCTTATACGGTAATGGACATGACAGGTATACTGCAAGAAAATACGATGAAGCTTTAGAACTATTAGAGAAGTCTTTTGAATATAATGCAGACAATGTAAATGCAATCTATTTTATTGGAAGATCCTATCACCAAAAAGGAGACTTAGAAAAGGCTGCTACTTATTATACTATGGTAACTGAAAATTTTCCTGACAGCAATCGTGCAAGTGAAGCCAATGGTAAGCTAAGAGAAATTGGAAGATAGTACGATACAGCACAAATGAAAAAATGATTTTGAAAGAAAGACAACTCTAATGTGTTCATTAGAGGCGTCTTTTTTTATAGATAGGTAATGTAAAATGATGCACAAAGAAGGGAAAATATGGAGAAGAAAAAAGAAAAACCAAAAAATACGTCGATTTATCAATTACGGGAGGGGGTGAAAGCGGACTTTGAAGTTGTAAATAAATGTTTGATAATTAAATTAATGGAAGAATTGGATCATCATAACGCACTTACCATTCGTGAGCAGTCCGATAAACTTATATCCGGAAAGAACATTAAGGATATTGTATTTGACTTTACCGGTTCTGATTTTATGGATAGTTCGGGAATCGGTGTAATTATGGGACGCTACAAAAAGATTATATTTACCGGGGGAAAAGTAGCTGTCACTGGGGTGAATCAAAGTGTAGATAGAATTTTTCGCCTTTCCGGATTGTATAAAATAATTCACAAGTTCAACACCATTGAAGATGCAGTAGAGGAATTTAATAAATAAATTCCCGGATTTAATAAATAAATTCCCGGATTTAATAAATAAATTCCCGAATTTAATTATAGAAAACCGCGACTATGTATGGTTAATGATTAGATAAGAAAATAAACCAATAAAAAATTATGCTTAGCATAAAGGGGTTTTAACAGGAGGATATGTATGGATTATACAAACGAAATGATATTGGAAGTAGAAAGCCAGTCAAGAAATGAGGGCTTTGCAAGAATGGTAGTTGCCGGTTTTGTTGCACAGCTGGATCCTACCATTGAAGAAATTGCAGATATTAAAACAGCTGTCTCCGAAGCAGTCACCAATGCAATTATACACGGCTATAACAATGGTAAAGGCAAGATAAAAGTATATTGCAAAATATGTAATCATGAAGTTTATATCGAGGTACAGGATTTTGGTGTTGGTATTGAGGATATTGAAAAGGCCATGGAACCCTTATATACAACCAGACCTGAATTAGAACGATCAGGTATGGGGTTTGCTTTTATGGAAGCATTTATGGATGACTTAGAAGTAATTTCTAAAGTTGGGGAAGGGACTATGGTTAAAATGAAAAAAATAATTCATTAAGAAAGCTTACAAGATGTAAAAAATTCCTTTAGAAGGGAGTGAAACAGTGGATAACATTGAGTTAATTCGTAGATCCCAACAGGGTGATAAAGAAGCAAGAGACAAAGTAATTATGGATAATGTGGGTTTGGTATGGAGCATCGTCCGAAGATTTATGTGCAGGGGTCACGAACCGGAGGATTTATTTCAGATTGGAAGTATAGGCTTAATTAAAGCAATCGATAAATTTGACCTATCCTATGATGTAAAGTTTTCCACATATGCAGTGCCCATGATAATGGGAGAAATCAAACGCTTTTTAAGGGATGACGGTGTTATAAAAGTAAGCCGTTCTTTAAAGGAAACTGCAGGTAAGATAAGGATTGCCAGAGAGAAATTAAATAATATATATGGAAGAGAACCAACTATAGATGAAATCGGACAAGAGATGAATCTGGCGAAAGAAGAAGTGGTAATGGCTCTGGAATCAGGAGCTGAAGTGGAGTCCTTATACAAAACCATCTATCAGGGAGATGGAAACGCTATTTACTTAATTGATAAATTAGAACAAACCAATGATGAAAATGAAATGATGATTGACAAGCTTGCCTTAAAAGAAACCATTGAGTCTTTGGATGAAAAAGATCAGGAATTAATCAGGCTTCGATATTTTATGGATAGAACACAGACGGATATAGCAAAAGAATTAGGAATTTCTCAAGTGCAGGTATCAAGATTAGAAAAGAAAATTTTATTAAAAATGCGTGAAAAAATGATGTAGATATTTCCAGTATAGAAAAATAATCGAAACATATAATAAAATCAAGTAAACCAAAAGCATCAGTAAATACTGATGCTTTTTCCTTTCCTAAAAATTAATTAAAGATACATGAAAAACAATTGTAATTTGTTTGATTGCTTAGCAATAGAAATACAAAAAATGAAAAGAGGGATGAATAAATGGCTTATTTAAAAAGAGCATTGGTGCTACTTACACTGTTAGCTGTATTATTTGTTATTATTGTCTTTATCATTCTGCCAAAAAAGAACAAAAACGTGGAATATAAAGGTACTTTGGTAAATGGATATATTCAGATTGAAAGACCGGATAGAGAAGTAAAGAATCTTTGAGTATTCTTGAAGAATAATTAGAAATGGTAATCTTACAGTGATGTTATATAAACATTTTCATCAGTGCTTGGAGGCTGCTTATGAGTAATGAGTATTTGTATATTAAAGTGGATAAAGATAGTATGTCGGAAAATAAAGTGGTATATCTTGAAGATATTGCGAAACTTTACAGTACAGATACAGATATGGTGAATGTTTTAAAAAAGCAGGTAATTCTGGCTATAAAGGATAACGATGCAACAAAGTATGTTTTTTCAATATTAAAAATAATTGAAATGATCCACTCTATTTATCCCGAAGTACAGGTTGTTAATCTAGGAGAAACTGACTTTATCCTACAGTATCAGCCGCCTAATAAGGAGAAAAAAATACTTAAGTATTTAAAAATTATAATGGTCTCCCTCATTATATTCTTTGGTTCTGCCTTTGCAATTATGACTTTTAATACAGATGTCAGTGTGGATGAAGTTTTTAATAAAATATATGAATTAATTATGGGCAGTAAAAAAGAGGGTGGAACAATATTGGAAATAAGCTATTCTATTGGAATTCCCATAGGGATCATTGTATTTTACAATCATTTTTCTAAGGTTAAATTAAGCAATGATCCAACTCCATTAAAAGTTCAAATGCGTGTATATGAAGAGGAACTGGATAAAACACTTATAGCCAATGCGAGTAGGGAGGATAAAATAATTGATGTTGATTAAAATAATAGTACTAATTATAATTGGTATCGCTTCCGGAGTAGTCGTAGCCGGCGGGTTATTTGCATTTATTACCACCATCGGAGTAATTAATCGGTTAGCAACTCACACAGATTCAGCAGATAAAATACATTTGTATGAGGATCTTGTTGTTCTGGGTGCAACCCTTGGTAATATAGTAATACTATTTCAACCTTCCCTCCCATTTGGAATAGTGGGACTTATAATATTTGGGATATTTTCAGGATGTTATGTAGGGTGTATGGCAGTTGCTTTAGCAGAAGTTACAAAAGTATTCCCGGTATTTACTAAGAGAATTAAATTAAGGACCGGAACTTCGTATCTTCTATTATGCATGGCCATAGGAAAGGCATTAGGAAGTTTATATCAGATGTACTTTAAAGCATAATCTTAATAATCAAAGGAGTTGATACAGAATGGATGATAAAAATATCAATGCAGGAGATGTTAATACTCAAGATGTTAGTGCTCAAGATGTTGTAATGGAACATGATCAGGATACAAAAGGGGAAAAGTATAATGAGTATGTTAAGAAAATGACTCCAAAGCATAGCTGGTTTCTTAACATGTTAAAAGCATTCTTAGTGGGAGGAATCATTTGTACCATAGGACAATGCTTTAGTAATTTATATAAATACTGGGGAGCATCGGAAGATTTAGCCGCCGCCTATACAACATTATCCTTAGTATTTTTATCCGTCTTGCTCACCGGATTAAATATATATCCTAAATTAGCTAAATTTGGCGGTGCTGGAACGGTTGTGCCGATTACCGGTTTTGCCAATTCTGTAGCGGCTCCTGCAGTAGAATATAAGAAAGAAGGACATGTTTTCGGTATTGGATGTAAAATCTTTACCATAGCAGGACCGGTTATTTTATATGGTATTTTTTCTTCTTGGATTCTAGGTATTATTTATTACATTTTAATGCAGTTAGGGATAGTGTGAATATTAGAAATGCGCTGAAGCGCTGGAATCGAGGTTAAAATGTCTGATAAAAATATGACTACAAATAAAATAGCAGGAAAGCAAAGTATACTTTTTGAAAATCCTCCTCTCATTTTATCCGGTTCTTCTATTGCCGGACAGAAGGAAGGGGAAGGTCCTCTGGGAAGTTTCTTTGATGAAATTGAAGAAGATCCTATGGCAGGTGGAAAGAGTTGGGAAGATGCAGAAAGCAGATTAATGAAACGGGCAGCAGAAAAAGCTATTGAAAAAGCAGGCTTAACGAATCAGGATATCCGTTTTTTAATAGGTGGAGATTTGCTGGGACAATTAATTGCTACGTCCTTTGGAATCGTCAACCTTGAAATACCCATGTTTGGAGTATATGGAGCGTGTTCCACTATGGGTGAATCCATGGCCCTTGGAGCAATTTTAGTAGATGGAGGTTATGCTGATAAAGTAATAGCAATCACTTCCAGTCATTTTGCAGGTGCTGAAAAGCAATTTAGATTTCCTTTGGGATATGGTAATCAAAGACCTCTTTCGGCAAGCTGGACGGTAACAGGAAGTGGAGCAGTAGTAATTGGTAAGAATGAATCAAAAGATAAAAACAAGCATAAAGAAGAAGAAAAAAATGTCGTTATAAAAGGTATAACAGTAGGCAAAATTGTAGATTATGGTCTGAAAGATTCTATGAATATGGGAGCGTGCATGGCACCAGCAGCATATACTACTATATCACAAAATCTAAAAGACATAAATCAACTTCCAATGTACTATGATAAAATCATTACGGGTGATCTTGGATGTGTGGGTAAAGATATTTTAATAGATTTATTAAAACAGGATGGTTTTGATATTAGCAGTAATTATATGGACTGTGGCATGGAGATTTTTGATCAGGAATCTCAGGATACCCATGCAGGCGGAAGCGGATGCGGATGCAGCGCTATTACACTGACAGGATACATTTTGTATAAAATGAGACGTGGAGAATGGAATCGGGTATTATTTGTACCTACCGGATCTTTACAGTCTACCGTAAGCTTTAACGAAGGTAATTCCATTCCGGGAATCGCTCACGGTGTTATACTGGAAACTTGCTAAGCAAGTAGATAGGAGTAGATTATGGACTATTTAATAGCATTTTTAGTAGGTGGAGGAATCTGTGCAGTAGTACAAATTTTTATGGATAACACGAAACTCATGCCAGGAAGAATTATGGTAATTCTGGTTTGCCTTGGAGCGCTTCTTGGAGCCATTGGAGTTTATGAACCTTTTGCAAAATGGGCAGGTGCAGGTGCAACGGTTCCACTTGTTGGTTTTGGTAATGTATTGTTTAAAGGAATTAAGGAAGGTATTATGAAAGAGGGGTTTATTGGTGTATTTAAGGGTGGATTTACAGCATCTGCCGTAGGTATTTCATCAGCACTAATTTTTGCGTATTTAGCTTCACTTATATTTAGTCCAAAGATGAAAAGTTAAAACAGATATTTCAAGCAGTGCGGTATACCTTAATATTAAGATGAATCCAATTAACTTGTTAACTCATATAATAGATGTGTTTGAAAGCGTATGGTTTTTTAATTACTATAGAAAGGTGTATTGACTGCTTTTAATATAGATTAGCTTAAAACAGAAGGGGCAAAATATTTGCCCCTTCTGGTGATTAATTTAATAGTTATAGTTAAAGATATCTGGAAACTCAGATTCTATGGTATCCTCATCATTCTCGTTCTCATCATCAGGATATGGAGGTGGTGTAGGAGTTTGAGAATCGGTAGGAGGAAAATCTGGGAAGTCCGGAAAATCCGGTTTTACAGAATTTCCAGCTGTGTGTACATCGCAAGTTTCTGTCGGTAAAATATTTGGAGTATCATGTGTAGCATGAGTTTCTTCTTTTACTAAATACACTTGTTCCTTTGTAGAAGATGGAGGACAAAATTCTGTTGCAATTTTTCCCGAGTCTTTACATACGGTAGCCTTTACGTGAATATCACATTTTTCTGTAGGAACAGTACCTTTTGCAAAATATTCTGTTTTTACGGTAGAACCTCCGATATAATGATCGCATAATCCTTCTGCGGCTAATTTACCGCTCTTTGTACATATTTGAGCAGTAACGATAGAATCCGGTATTGTGAATGGAACATTTTTAAGTTCTTTTTTAATGTGAATTTGTTCCATTACATCACGCCATATCCGTTTATGATAGCTCTTATCAACTTGCGGACGGTTGTTATCAAAGCCGGACCATATAGTAGCAGTGTAATAAGGTGTGTATCCGGAAAACCATAAGTCGTTATCATCTGAGGTCGTACCTGTCTTACCTGCAATCGGCATTTGAAGCTTAGGGAATCTAAGAGCTGTACCAGTACCTATTTTAACTACGTCTTCCATTGCATTTGTTAAAAGGAAGGAGGTAGATTCTTTCATAACCTGACGAGTAACAGGTTTTTTCTCTAATAACACTTTACCGTCATGGTCCAAAATCTTGGTATAGAAAGTAGGCTCGGTATAAATACCACTGTTGGCTACAGCAGCCATAGCACCCGTTAATTCAAGGTTTGATACGCCCTTTGTGATACCGCCAAGTGCAGTGGATAAATTAATATCGGAAAAAGGTCTGCCATTACTATCCGTCCAGGTATCTACTAAGGAAGTAAATCCAAGTTTTTGTAAATAGTCAAAACCAACTTGTGGTGTTACCTGATTTAATGTTTTAACTGTAACAACGTTCATGGAACGGTATATTGCTCTTCTTAATGTAGTAAGGCCTTCATAAACATTTTTATTCCAGTTTGAAACATACTTTGATGTGCCTGGGTATTGGAACGGGGCATCATCAATAACGCTTGTCAATGTCATTCCTGCTGAATCCAAAGCAGGTAGATATGTGGACAGGACTTTAAATACGGAACCGGGCTGTCTTACTGTGTTAGTGGCACGGTTAAGAGTTCTGTTACCTGTCTTTCTACCACGCCCGCCTATGAGTCCTACTACCTGACCGGTGGATTGATCAATAATAACCATGGAAGATTGAGGCTGTAATATTAAACTGGTATTTTCAGCTAATATCGTATCGTCTTCTTTCAGCTTAGCTTCCTTAAAATCTTTAATCAGATTTAAAGCATCTTCCTTTTTGGAAAAGTAAGTAAAGTATTTGCTGGTGGAGCCTGCAAATTCTTTTAAATCTTTAAGATGATAATGTATGGTTTCTCCCTTGGCTGTTTCAATGGATAACGCGTAGTTTAGTTCCCAATATGAGATGGAACCTACTGCAGGGAAGTAATCCGGATTGGAATACACATCATCTAATATTTTTTGTACATCGGAATCTAGCGTAGTATATATACTTAAACCACCACTGTATAAAGCTTTACTTGCCTGAGTATAAGTATATCCTTTTTCTGTTTGTAAATCTTCAAGAGCTTGTTCAATTAATTCATCTACAAAATAACTATAGTAAGACTCATCTGCTATTTCTTCGTTAACAGATTGAATTCTGGAATAAACATCATCCTCTATCGCTTTGTTGTATTCTGCTTCAGTACAATGTCCAAGACGAAGCATGCTGTTTAAAACCTCAGTACGACGTTTCGCATTGTTTTCTTTGTGGGAAATTGGATTCATATAGGTCGGTGACTGGGCAATGGCAGCAATAACAGCTGCTTCTGATAAATTAAGTTGTCCCACTTCCTTATTAAAGTAACGTCTGGAAGCAGTCTGCACACCATAACTTCCTGCACCCAGGTTAATATTGTTCAGGTAATATTCTAATATAAGGTCTTTATCTAATTTATCTTCCAGCTGTATAGCTAAATATTGTTCCTGAACCTTTCTTACTAAACGATCAGCAAAATTATCTTCCGCACCGCCGTTAAAGACCTGGTTCTTAATAAGCTGCTGGGTTATGGTACTGGCACCTTCGTCAAATTTTCCGCTGCTTAAACCAGAGAAAAATGCACGAAAGATACCTTTTACGTCCACACCATCGTGGGTATAGAATCTTTCATCTTCAATACTGATAAAAGCATTGCGAACCACTTCAGGAATTTCATCAATTTTTACATATACACGATTGGATTCTGCACCAGCTAAAGATTGAATAAGATTACCGTCTCTATCATATATATTGGTTGTAAAGCCATTTGGTTCAACGTTTATCTGATCAATGTCCGGAGCACTGTCAGCCAGTCCTTTTAATATACCAAAGCCAGCAAAGGATCCTACTATAGCCAAAAATACAATACCAACTAATACTATTCTAAAAAGAGACACTCCCGCTTTGGAAGCAACTTTTCTAGAAGTAGATTTTATCTGTTGTTGTTTTTTTTGTGTTCCTTTTCTACTAAAGTCCATAAAAAACCTCCTTTATCCTGCCATTATATCAAATATATAATGTAAAATAAAGATAAATTTGTTGACGACATGAATCTTAAAACATTTTTAAACGTTTCATAATATATTAAATCATTAAGCTGTTACAGGAATCTTGATAATTTGCTTACATCTTACAATTAGTATTCCCAAATTATGCATTATAATAGCAGTACCGAATGATTCATTATTGCATAAGAAACATTACCCAAGTTCTCTATGACTGCTTTACCATTGGTTGCTTCAATAACTTTTTTCTCGAATTGCCCATAAAGTTCCACAGGTACTAAATTGGTCATAACAACAATATCCGTATACTCGGTATCCAATGCTGTAATTTCCATTTGAGAGGTAATATATTGGAGTTTGCCAATGCCATTATAATCGGTAGTGATCTGAAGCCGGATACCGTCTAATTTCTCCAGAATAACACTGTTATTTAAACCTTCCTTGGCAGCACCCTGATAAGCTCTTACTAAACCACCGGTGCCCAGTAAGGTTCCTCCGAAATATCTGGTTACAACTAAGGCAGCATTGTGTATACCTTCTCCCAGTAATACATCAAGCATAGGACGGCCAGCAGTCCTGACCGGTTCCCCATCGTCGCTGCAGCGCTGTATTTCATGATTATCACCAATAACATAAGCAAAGCAGTTATGATTGGCATCGTAATATTTTTTCTTTGTCTGTTCTATAAATGTGATGGCTTCTTCTTCTGTATTCACCGGCACAACGGTGGCGATAAATCTGGATTTCTTCTCTGTGATTTCACCGGTTCCGCCCTGGTAAACAATTCGAAAGGAATCTATTATAATCATCTCCTAGTAAATAATTTTATAATTGCTGAAATTAATAGTAGTCTTTGGTTAACCGTTAAATAAATTTATTTTGAACAGGGTCGTATTCATACTGAATTCCCCTTAAAGTTTCTTTCAGGCTTGTCTCATCTATGTTCAGACTTTTACATAAATCATCAAGGCTTTTATAATGATCTCTTAAATAGGTGTTGATAAAACTTAATAATATCATTGGGTCTTGTGGAATTGTCATGTAATACCTCCAAAATTTTATTCATTGTTATTCTAACATAAATAGAGTACAGTTTACAAGAGACTGCACAGAGTAACGTACTCCGTGTCAGCTTCTTAGAGTAACTCTAATGTCTGGCGGAACAATTTTCTCAGTGGAGCCAGCACCAGCATCGCATGCTTTGTGAAATGGCGTATAATATTCTTAAAAGGAAACGCAGAAGGAGGTGAAAATAAACTTGTAATGTCTGGGCTTATTTGGTAAAATAGTATGGAAAATAAATACTTTAGCAACACATCATGCCAGCTAAAGTTAAATATTCATATCTATACTTGGGGAGGGACCTAAAATATGAAAAAAACCTGTTTATTTGCTATATTTCTATTTGTTACACTTTGGATAATGTCCTGTACGAGGCCAGCTTCTGAAAGCGATAAGCACTTAGATTTTACATCTCCAACGTCAGTGGGTGCAACATCGGAGCCAATGCCAATTACTCCCCAGGAAGAGTATATTACTCTTGTTGAAAGTTATCTTAATGGTGCCTCGTTTCAGCAGATGGACGAAAGCAGAACACAGCAAGTATCTGAGATGCTGATGGGACATTATGATATCATAGGACGGACAGCAGGAGACGGCATGGATTATTACTTGGCCAGTCGGCGTAAGGATGCTCCCATATATGATGATTTTAGCAGCATTGATATAGGTTATTATTCAGAATCCGGTGCAAAAAGCGAGGTTCTTCAAATCGGCTATTACGATAAGGATAATAATTCAAATATTTTATATAAACTTGAAGGCTATGATATTCTTGAGTTACCTTTTGGAAAGGAAGACCTTGACTGTTTTTGCTTTAGTGAAAGCAAAGGCTCCGGCGAATACGCAAATCAGACATTCATTCTTGCATTTACTCAAAATGGAAGAGAACAGCTGGATTTTATAAATAAGAATACAGGTTTATCGTTATATAGCCCAGATCGTCCCTGCATTGAATTTTACTATCAAGATGAGGATACCATAAGCTTTTATTCATCGCCATATTCCTGTTTTATCAACATAAACGACAATGAACTTGAAGAAATTAGTAGTCTGTTCTCCTCCTCGGAGGTTATAGATACTGTAACATCACAGCAGGATGCATGGAAGTATCTGCATGGAGAGGACATAACTATACACTCAACGGGGGTCAAACTGCATATAGATGGGAATCAATATGCGTTTGTAGGCAATAGTAATTCAGCAGGCTATATCATGTCTACTATGAAGCAGGAATTTATTGCCCTTGAATACAACGAAGCTGTATATAGCTTTATCATGGGAAAAATAAGAAATATTATGGATACAGACTATGGAAGCTTTGATGCACAATGGTTTAAAATTCCCCTAAAAAGTGCTGATATTGATTTCCCGGAAAGAGTAGAGCAAGCCGATGGTTCTTATACCACTGATTTGCGATTGCAAACTGTAAATGATTCTGAAAAGCTTAATGTGTTGTCAAAGCTCATGGATAGAGCAATTAACAGCAAGGAGATATACGGTTTTTCCGGCTGTCCTTACACCGCTTTAATAAAATTTACACGTGAGGATGGAGAAACTCTGCGTATATTTATCGCTACCGATTCCTGTGATTCCATGGCATATGATGGAAGGATAGGTTTCGAATATGGTGAGCAGTCTGACATGGCAGAAATTTTTGATGAAGCTATGGCAGACAGGCAGATAAATTAGTCCGTCAGTTAAGGGACTAGTGGTATTTTGCTCACAGGAAATCTTCATGTTTAAACCTTAGATTAAATTGAATTCTTATAAATTTGAATAGATTGACGAAAAATATTTTATCTAATACAATAATAAATATGTGCAAAGCACTGGAATAGAGATTAGTAACCGGTAATTTGTGCTGGTGCTATTAAAAGGCGCTTAGGCGCCGGAATAGAGGTTGTTATGGATTTATTTGAATATATGAGAAGTAATACCATGGAGAAAGAATCCCCATTGGCTTCCAGATTACGTCCTACTACATTGGAAGAAGTAGTAGGGCAAAGCCATATTATTGGTAGAGACAAGCTGCTATATCGAGCAATCAAGGCGGACAAAATCAGCTCCATTATCTTTTATGGGCCGCCGGGGACAGGAAAAACTACCTTGGCAAGGGTTATTGCCAATACTACCAGTGCTATTTTTACTCAGATTAATGCCACTTCTGCTGGAAAAAAAGATATGGAAGAAGTAATTGGCAAAGCAAAAGACAATATAGGCATGTATGGTAAGAAAACAATACTGTTTATTGATGAAATTCACCGCTTTAATAAAGGACAACAGGATTATCTATTGCCCTTTGTGGAGGACGGAACCATTGTATTAATTGGAGCAACGACAGAAAATCCATACTTTGAAGTAAACAGCGCTCTTATTTCCCGTTCTATCATATTTGAATTAAAATCTTTAGAGCAGGAAGATATAATGAAGCTTATTCTCAGAGCACTAACAGACAAAGAAAAAGGAATGGGTGCTTATAATGCTGTTATTGATGAAGAGGCATTGGATTTCCTTTCCGATATTGCTAACGGAGATGCCAGATCTGCATTAAATGCTATTGAATTAGGAGTTTTAACTACAGAACGTTCAGAAGATGGGAAGATTCATATAACACTTGATGTTGCAAGTGAGTGTATTCAAAAGAGAGTAATCCGTTATGATAAAACCGGAGATAATCATTATGATACCATATCGGCGTTTATTAAAAGTATGAGAGGGTCGGACCCGGACGCAGCTATTTATTACCTGGCAAGAATGTTATATGCAGGAGAAAGTATTACATTTATAGCAAGGAGAATCATGATATGCGCTGCAGAAGATGTATCCAATGCGGATCCCAATGCTTTGGTAGTTGCCACTGCGGCAGCACAGGCAGTGGAACGGATTGGTATGCCGGAAGCTCAGATTATATTAGCTCAGGCGGTTTCCTATGTGGCATGTGCTCCGAAAAGCAATTCGGCATGTGTGGCAATTGGAGAGGCAATGCGAACCGTAAAGAATGAAAAAACGGCCTCCATACCTTCCTATCTGATGGATGCTCATTATGGAGAAGCCAAAGAATTAGGACATGGATTGGGCTATAAATATGCCCATGATTATAAAAATCATTATGTGAAACAGCAGTATTTGCCAGATGAACTAAAGGGTAGAGTCTTTTACCAACCTTCCGAGCAAGGATATGAGAAAGAAATCATAGAACATCTAAAGAGAATAAAGGAAGAGGCTGAGGAGTAATTCATTTATTTGACAACAAGGATGAGAACTATTTTTTAGTCGTAACAAGGAAGTCTATATAAAAATATATAGAATATATAGAATATAAGAAAATGAAAGCGTGAATTCATATGAAAAAAATATTAATAATGGGTTTAGGGATATGTTTTATTTTAGTTGGCTGCAGTAAATCATACGGATTAAAAGAACAGGATATTATCGTGGATAAAGAAATAAATCAGCAAACAGAAACTAAATCAAGTTCTCCTATAACAAACGAAGACTTACCAGAAATTATGAATGATAAGGATGAAAGACCGGAAGAAGAATCTCAAAATAACATTATAGAAGAGAATGATAGCGGAAAAGTTGAGGAGGAAGCTGGCAGTCAACAAAATGAGAACAAAGAAATTATCTCTGCTGAAAACAGTGTAAATGAGGATTACTATAAAGAAATAGAGAGTATGTCCGAAGAGAAATTCATTGCAAAGGTACAAGAAAGAGACACCTATCAGGAGAATTGTTCTTTTTATAGTGAAATAATAGGCTATAGAGAAAGCGTGCTGCTTACTACTGATATTACAGTAATAATTAACCCAATATTTGATACAGACAAACAGTATTATAAGAAAGAAGATTTTAAAGGTTGCAGCAAAAATGTTTTATTGGTTGCAAGGAATGAGATATATGCACGACATGGAAGAATCTTTGAAAATGAAGATTTAAATAATTATTTTAAGGCACAGTTATGGTATGAACCAAGATTTACAGCAGACCAATTTGATACGGCTATTTTAAATGATTATGAAAGTGAGAATATTAAGACCATTCATGAAGTGGAGAAGGATTTGGGATATAAATAAGTATTATAGTGAGAGAAATTAAAAGTTACGTCTTACAAAACAAAGAATTAAATATCATTATGTTAAAAAAGCTGTCATTATAAGCTGCGAACCTCATTATGAAGGCGAGTTTCTTCCTATATGGAATTTAGTATATCTAAGTTCTGTGAAGTTTCTTTGATTTCTACTGGGATTGTCTGTAGCTTGGAATGGCAGCTTATTGTTTTTAATAATTATCTATATTGCATAGGGTATTTTTGCAAAAAAAAGAACGGTTACATCAACGTTCATTCATTGAGATACCATTCATACCAATGGTTGGAAAACTATTACAAAGTTAGATGCTTATTTTTAGGTACACTTCATTTTACAGCATAACATACTTTGAAAAAAAAGTCTAGTATTTATTTTAAATTTCCAGTACTATGTAACAGTAACCCAGAGAAAAAGTAAATAAAGAACTTAAACCATTAGTTCGCTAACGACCTTAAGGAGGTATCATGGAAGGAAGAATGGACAACAATAGTTTTAATGAAAAACATGAAGAGCTAAGAAGTGAGTGGAAAAAAGAAGAGGATCATTTAGAACAATGTGTGGCTGTTATTCAGAATAACATTGATGGCTATACGAAAAAGTTAAAGATAATTCGGGAAGAAACTAAGGAATTATACGATAATTACCGCTCCAATAATCCGGAACTCCATAATGATCTGGTAATTGGACTTAGTATGCAATCAGATATGGAAAGAGCATTAAACAAAAACCTGTCCGCACTGGAGAAACCCTACTTTGGAAGAATTGACTATGTGGAACATGAAGAGAATGAAACAGGAGATTCTGATAAAGGAATTCAAGAGGATAAAATATATTCTCTTTATATAGGGAAGAACGGAGTCAGTAGAAGCAGTACCGATATAGTGGTTGTTGACTGGAGGGCACCTGTTTCAAGTGTTTATTATGACAGTGAAACGGGAGAAAGCTCCTATCTTTCACCGTATGGAGATCCCATTTATATCTCACTAAATTTGAAAAGAACATTTGAAATAGGTGATAGTAAACTAATAGACTATTATGATACGGATGTTATTGCAAATGATGAATTCCTGACGAAGTACCTAAGTAAGAATAAAGAAGTGGTATTAGGGGAAATCATTGCAACCATTCAAAAGGAACAAAATGAGATTATTCGGGACACTCCATGGCATAATGTAATTGTTCAGGGAGTAGCAGGAAGCGGAAAAACCACAGTTGCCATGCACCGTATTTCCTACATCCTTTATAATTACAAAGAAAAGCTTCGTTCCGACGAATTCTATATAATCGGCAGTAATAAAATGTTATTAAATTATATTACAGGGGTACTGCCTAACCTTGATGTATATAATATTAATCAAATGACTATGGTAGAATTCTTGAACATACTTTTAAACAAAGATTTTGATATAAAGAAAAATAAATATGTATTAAAAGATAATTTCTCAAAGCAATCCCAGATGAAAAAGACCGGGGAAGAGATTGCGCTAAACAAATTTAAAGGTTCTCTATCCTTTATCAAAGCCTTGGAAACATATATAAATGATTATGAAATAAAGAGCTTGAAGCTGGATTCCATTGTATACCATAACAAAGAAGTTTATTCAAAATCTGAAATTATAGGTTTCCTGGATATATTTAAAGATAAACCTTTACAAGAAAAAATTGATTTACTGAATAAGAGATTAAGCAGCAAAATACGGCTGGTAAATGAAAGAGAGCAGCAGGAGAAAGAAGCCATCAGTATTGAATTAAAAAAGTTTAAAGATTATTTTGGAAAGAAAAGTATGAAAATAAATCTAATTGAACTTTATAAAAATTTTTTACAGGATTTAATTTTAAATCAACAGAATTATCTAAATTTGAATTACGAGATACCGGAAGAACAAGTGATCCGGCTGCTCATGGATAACGTTGATAAAAAGATGATTGATTTATACGACTTAGCCATGCTCGCATACATTAAAAAAAGGCTGAAATTAACCATTGATTTTGAGCAGGTCAGCCATATTATAGTAGATGAAGCCCAGGACTTTGGTGTTTCGGTATTTTACGTAATGAAACAATTATTTCACGATTGTACTTATACAATCATGGGAGATATAACCCAGAATATATATTATGATACCGGTATGAATGATTGGGAAACCTTGAAAGAAGAAGTATTCTATCCGGATAAAGACAAGTTTTACGTTTTGGCTAAGAGTTATCGTAATACGGTGGAGATTTCCAATTTTGCAAGTAAAGTTTTAAGACAATGTACTTTTAAAACTTATGATATAGAACCGGTTATAAGACATGGAAAAGAGGTATCCATTACCAAGACTGTGGGTCAGCAGGAGATGCTGTCAAAAGTAATCCATATTATCAACACAAATCATAAAGACGGCTATACGACTATTGCAATTATCTGCCGTACTATAGAAGAAACCAGAATAGTATATGAGCACTTAAATAAGTATATAGAAGTGGAAGAACTTACTGAAAATATGGAGGATATGAATTTTTCCAATGGCATTATGGTACTTCCCATTCATATGACAAAAGGCTTAGAATTTGATTCTGTTATCTTATGGAATCCGGATTGTAATAGTTATGAAGCCAGCGATGCAGATGCAAAACTCTTATATGTAGCTATTACAAGAGCGCTGCATGAACTTCATATGGTTTATGAAGGGGAATTGGCAAAATTATTAAGATAAATTAACAGGATTTCGCCTATTGGAGTTAGAATAAATGATTCTAAATTTAATAGGCGAAATTATTTTTTAAATACTTGACAAAAAGGAGCGTACCTATTTTCCGATTATCAGCAAAGAAGAATATTTGAAATTTGAAACTGGTGACTTCATGGAACGCTTTCATGGCAATTCATTTGCCAGTCTGGTGACAACACTGTATGATGGCAAGAAGATAAAGAACAGTGAACTTGATGAACTGTTGAAATGGATAAAGGAAAGGGGAGATTAATGTGGAAACATTTTTAATTAAGCTGTTCCAATGGACACTTTCCATGTCAGTGAGAAAATATTCGGCAGTAATTTGCAATACTTAGATTTGTTACTGCCTTTGTTAACTCTACCGCTGGTTTCTTTTGTTGTATTCAACCGGAAGTCTATTGCTTATATGAAAAACATCAATTAAAATATTCGTATAAAGCAATATAAGAAAGGTTGGAGAATATGGATAATGGGAAAATGTCTCAATTTATTTCAGAGCTAAGAAAATCAAACAAAATGACGCAAAAGGAACTGGCGGCACAGCTAGGCGTTACTGATAAGGCTGTTTCAAAGTGGGAACGTGGATTAAGCTGTCCTGATATTTCTTTGTTACCTGTCCTTTGTGACATCTTGGGTATTACGATAAACGAACTATTGAACGGGAAAAGGATGGAATCGTCTTCCTCCGAGGTGGAATCTATTATAGAAACAACTATCCAATATGCGGATACTGCAACGAAAAACAAATCCAAAGATGTACGAGTGATTTATGCAATAATTACCTCTGCAATCTTATTACTTGGAATTATTGTATGTACAATCTGTAATTTTGCAATCAATGGAAAGCTAACCTGGGCGTTATTTCCAATGACCTCCATTATTTTTGTGTGGTCAATCATAGAGCCAACTGTAATATGGAGTAAAAAGGGTATCCACATATCCCTTATATTGCTTAGTTTATTAATAATTCCTTTTTTGTTTGCATTGGAACGGGTTATCGGCATTGCTGGGCTAATATTACCAATCGGTATTCGGGTTTCTGCCATTGCACTGATTTATTTCTGGGAAATCTATTTATTATTTTGTAAAAGTAATTTACCAGGATATATAGCTGCGGCATTTGCAGTAATTTCCGGCTTGCCCATATCTTTGTGGATTAACAGCGTTGTATCTAAATTCACAGAACAGTCTGTAACAGATATTTGGGATATCCTGATATACTCAATATTAATAATTATTTCTATGGGTGTTTTCGTATTCGGCTACGTTAAGCATAGAAGATTAGCAAAATGAAATAGTGGCTTGATCTTTACTCTCATAAACAGAAGGAATGGTTTTTATCCGTTTGTGAGAGGAAAAGATCAAGCCACTGAACCGTGATGGTCAGATGTAACTGAGGATTTCCTTTGGACGCATTACAAGGGCTTATCAGTCAGCTCATTCAAGCCGGGCTGTTTCCGGAAAACACCCAATAGTATGGATACAAAATATGCCTTAATAGTGTTTCCGAGAATCTCCTCTATAACACGGGGTATCCATACTACTGCAAAGGGCAGCACCTTCCATGCGGTAAAAATTGTTTCACGCAATACTACCGTATTAAGAGTAGTTACAACCAGACCTGAACCGACCATAGTAATAAGAAGCTGAGGAATTTGTCCTTTGCCTGTGCCATGCAGGAACTTCTTTGAGATAAAGAGGTCCGCAGTTAATAAAAGGATTCCAAGAACAGCACTGCCAAGTATTCCTGCTGTTACGAAAGTAATATAGGTACTCAGGTTCCCCGAGGGGTCTTTTGTGTCAATGGTTCTTGTGATAAGCATTTTGCTGACAAGGTGCATATTATCTGTATTTATTTCTTCCTTTTGTACGTGTTCGTAAAAATTTTTATCAATGCCATCGGCAGACAAAAATGTCATGTTGCAGATACCTGCTACTAAAAGGAATACCGAGCATACTGCAATTGCAATTCTTAATTTCTTACTGTCTTTATTGCCCAGAACAGACCACAATACACCCCTGATAAATCCACCGGCAGCTACCACCAGGGTCATAAGGGGAATATATGTCCCCATTGGTTTTAAAAGATAACCTAAAAGGTCAGAAAGTCCGGAGGTCACAGCTCCATATACAGGTCCGAATAAAATGGACGGCATTATGGAGAATATACCAGAGATATTGATGCTCATTCCATTTTGCCCAAACATGGGTATGTAAAAAGTAAATAAGGTTTTCAAAACCAGGGAAATACTAAGAAATACCGCAGATATTGTAATGCGGCGCACATAAAAAGATGAATTTTTCAATTTAACTTCTCCTTTCTTATTGGAACAAATTGTTGAAAGTTTATGGCTAAATTGATACATTATGTTGCAATCATAAAAAACACCTCCTGTTATGCAGCACAGCTACATAACAAGAGGTACTATATATAATAACACCGCTTCTCCTTATGTAGCAGCGGGATGCGAACTTTGTACCGTAAGCCTTAAAGGCTTTTCGTTCCTCTGACAACTCCCCGTTCAGAAGACACTGCAAATCATTGATTTACGCACAAAATCCTACTCTGCTCATGATTTTCATAATTTAATCCGAATTATCTTGTAACATCGGAATGCAATAAAAATGCCCACCCTTCCAAGCATTATGCCCAGACGGTCGGCTTTCAAAGTGCTGTACTCCCCGTGGTTAATTCCACTTCCGTCAGTCGTACAGCACTTTTATATTATCATAGCCTTTCATGGTTGTCAATTCCGGCCATCTTTTTTATCTATTTGCTTGCTTTCAATCTGTTCCTTGTTATTCTTTTTAATTACGCGGTAAATTAGTATATAAGCATATACCATAATAGGTACAACAATGGCACAGAAAATACTTGCCTTAAATAGTGCTGTAGAATCCGGTGAAGCAGTAAAAGCACCTATTACAAGGAGAACAGGTATGCATAATAACAATAAAACTCCAATCAAAGCCAAAACTCTTTTAGTATTTTTCAAGATAAATCCCCTTTTCCAAAATAAAATTTAAAATAGTGGTACTTTTTCATCGATTAATTGAGATTGTAGCATATTTTTTGTTACTAGACAAGAAACTTATAAAAGAAGTCAAAGGGGATATTCGCAATCCGTTTGCGCTACTTGCTCATAATTTCATTGTCACTACTTGACGAGGTTAAATAAAGTATCTTTAAAAAAATTTCCAAAAAGTTCATAAATTTATAATGGTTTTCATGAAGCTAACGTAGTATAATACCTAACAATAGCTACACTTTGAAATTTTTTAGAATAGGAGAGCAGTATGTCTTCATTTATAGAATTAAAGAATGTAAAGAAATATTACCGCATGGGGGAAGTTATCATTAAAGCGGTAGATGGAATTGATTTTGAAATTAATAAAGGTGAATTTGTTGTAATTGTAGGACCCAGCGGAGCAGGAAAAACTACGGTTCTGAATATATTAGGGGGTATGGATTCTTGCAGTGAAGGAAGTATTATGGTGGATGGAGTGGATATTAGCGAATTTAGTAAGAAAGAACTTACTAACTACCGAAGAGATGATGTAGGTTTTGTATTTCAATTCTATAATCTGATACAGAATCTTACGGCGGTGGAGAATGTAGAATTAGCATCCCAAATATGTAAAAATCCTATGGAGGCTTCAGCTGTTTTATGTGAAGTAGGACTTGGGGAAAGGCTATTAAACTTCCCAGCACAATTATCCGGCGGTGAGCAGCAGAGAGTATCCATAGCCAGAGCCTTGGCTAAGAATCCTAAGCTGTTATTATGTGATGAACCAACGGGAGCTCTTGATTACAATACCGGTAAAGCCATACTGAAATTATTACAGGATACTTGCAGGGAAAATGGAATGACAGTGATTGTTATCACCCATAATTCAGCTATAGCACCAATGGCAGACAGAGTGATTAAGATTAAGAACGGAAGAGTGAGCGGTATGACAGTGAATGATAACCCTATATCCGTAGAAACAATAGAATGGTAAGACATCTTGAGTAGTGGAGTGAATCATGGAAAATAATAAGAAAAAGCGAAAAGCAATCAGGCAGGATTTTGTGAAAGAAATAAAAAATAGTTTAAACCGGTTTTTATCCATTATGCTAATTGTCGCACTTGGCGTAGCATTTTTCTCCGGAATTCGTGCTTCCCAGCCGGATATGAAAATATCAGCCGACAGTTTTTATGACAGCAGCAATTTAATGGATATCCGGGTACTAAGCACGTTAGGTCTTACCGATGAAGATGTAAAAGAAATCAGTAAGATAGACGGAGTTGAGAACGTGGAACCTTCTTATTCTGCGGATGTTTTATTAGACTCCGAGGAAATAGAAATGGTTCTTAAAGTCATGTCTGAAACTGACCACATAAATCAGATTAGAGTATTGGAAGGCCGGCTGCCTCAGTCGACTACAGAGTGCCTGGTAGACGAACGATTTCTGGCGGCTACAGGATTTAAAATAGGAGATGTCCTTCATTTTGCATCGGGTACGGAAGAAGACTTATCAGAGAGTCTTAAAGAAAATACTTATACTATAGTGGGGGTAGGATCAAGTTCCAAATACTTATCTTTTGACCGGGGCAGCAGCTCTATTGGAAATGGAAAAGTTAATAATTTTGTTGTAGTACCAAAAGATGCATTTACCATGGAGGCATACACAGAAATCTTTGTTACCGTGAAAGAAGCCAAAGAGCTTATGAGTTATACCTCAGAATATGATAAAACAGTAGAGGCGGTAGCGGACAATATTGAAAAGATAGCAGAAAGCAGAAAAGAGGCCCGTTATCAGGAAGTTCTAGATGAACCCAAGCAGGAATTAGCAGATGCAAAAGAAGAATTAGCAGATAACGAAACGAAAGTAAATAAAGATTTGGCAGATGCTGCAAAGAAAATTGAAGATGCAAAAACAGAGATTGCAGATGGTGATGATGAGATAAAAAAAGCTTGGGAGGAACTAAGATCCAATAAGAATGAGTTAGAAACTAATAAGAATAATTTGTCCACCAAAGAAAAGGAATTAAAGGAAGGGCAGAAAGAGCTTACTAAGGCAGAAGCCGACTTTAACAAAGGTAAAGAGTTATTTGATACTAAGAAAGCAGAGTATGAAGAAGGTGTTAAAACCCTAAATACTGCATATGGAACCTGGAACACTTCCATGAAATCATGGAAAGAGAAAAAACAGGAACTGGATAAAGGCCAAAGTACATTAAATACAGCTAAGACAGAATTAGCTGCCCAAAAAGAACAGTTAGGACCCTATAAAGATTTATATCCGGATAAATGGCAGGAGCTTTTAGCAGGGGAAGCTGCACTAAAAGAGAAACAGAATGAGCTAAATAGAGGGAAAAAACAGCTGCAGGAGGGCAAGTCTAAACTAGATGCCGGGAAAGAGGAGCTGGATAAACAGCAAAAAACATTAAAGGAAGCAGGTAAAGTATTAAACCAGGAGGAACAAAAACTATTAGCCGGAGAAAAGACCCTTGCAGAAAATCGTGAAAAGATTACAGAAGGGCTAAAACAAATAGAAGCAGGATGGAAAGAAATACGCAATGGGGAAGAAGAAATAAGAAAAGCAGAGTCTTTACTGTCAGAGAAAGAGACGGAATTGCAGGATGCCAAAGTTACTCTGACGGATAAGATAAAAGAGTATGAGGAAGGAAAAGAAACAGCAGAACGGGAAATAGGGGATGCAAAGAAAGAGATTGCAGAGGCTGAAGAAAAATTAAGTAAAGTGGAATTTCCTAAATGGTTTGTACTGGATAGGAACAGCATCCAAACCTATGTTGAATATGGGCAGGATTCTGAGAGAATCGGCAATATTGGAAAAGTATTTCCGGCTATTTTCTTCTTAGTGGCAGCTTTAGTTAGTTTAACTACTATGACTCGTATGGTGGAAGAGCAAAGAACTCAAATTGGTACTTATAAAGCCCTGGGTTATAAGAACACATCGATTGCCGGCAAATATATTATGTATGCTTTTCTGGCCAGTATGATGGGAAGCCTTCTTGGGGTGCTGGCTGGTGAACAATTACTTCCAAAAGTAATTATTAAGGCTTATGGAATTCTTTATCAAAATATACCGGAAGTTATAACTCCTTATAATATGTATTTTGGGCTGTTATCTACCATAATCGCAGTACTGTGCACTACTTTGGCTGCTTACCTTGCCTGTTATAAAGAGCTTATGGAATCACCGGCTCAGTTAATGCGCCCGGCAGCTCCTAAGGTAGGAAAACGAGTTATTTTAGAGCGAATTCCGTGGATCTGGAAAAAGTTTAACTTTACAACCAAATCCACGATTCGAAATTTGTTAAGATACAAAAAACGTTTCTTTATGACTGTATTTGGAATAGGTGGCTGTATGGCATTGCTTTTAGTAGGGTTTGGATTAAAAGATTCCATATCCGCAATGTCGGATGTTCAATATGTTGATCTCTGGCATCAGGATTCCATCATAACATTAAAAGAAAAAGAAGTAGATAATGATTCTGATACGGATAAGAACATTTATGAATTCCTTGAGAATGATTCTAATGTGGAAGATTTTATAAAAACAAATGAGAAAACCGTGGATGCAGGTCATCAAAGTAAGGAAAAGAGTGTTACACTGATTGTGCCTGAGGATAAAGAACATATTAAAAACTTTATAGAGTTTAGAAACCGAAAAACTTATGAAAACTACGATTTAGAAGAAGATGGTGTTATTATCACCGAAAAGCTGGCATCTTTACTGGGTGTGGAGACAGGCGACACCATAACCATAAAAGATGGAGAGGTTAGCAGTATAGAGGTTAGGGTATCCCATATAGTTGAAAACTATATGCTTCATTATATTTTCATGTCACCGTCTACCTATGGAAAATTATATGGCAGAGTTCCTGAATATAATAAGATATATTTAAAGTCTTTGAATAAGGATGCAGTATATGAGGAGAAGTTTGCCTCCCAGGTACTTAATTTCCCACAGGTATCTTCCATATTGTTTACCAGTTATTTGCAGGATCAGATTCATGATATGCTAAACAGCTTAAATATAGTGGTGTATGTGTTGATTATTTCAGCGGGACTGTTAGCTTTTATTGTATTATACAATCTTAATAATATCAACATAAACGAAAGAAAACGTGAACTGGCCACATTAAAAGTTCTGGGATTTCAAGATATAGAAGTTGCAACTTATGTATACCGGGAAAATATCATATTAACTGCCGTTGGAGTCTTTGTAGGTATATTCCTTGGAATTATTCTTCACCGGTTTGTTATATTAACCGCAGAGATTGATACTATTATGTTTGGACGGCAAATGAAAGGAATCAGCTATGTGTTTAGCGGTTTATTAACCTTTGGATTTTCTGGGTTCGTCAACTACTTTATGTTTTATAGGTTGAGAAAAATTGATATGGTGGAATCTTTAAAGAGTGTGGAATAATGTGCTAGGACGCTTTGCCCAAGGTGGGTTATTCAGATCTTAGAAAGTAGGGGGATGATATATGTTTTATGTTCCGTAGGGAAATTCGATGGTTCTAATACTATAGTAATCGCTTAAGGCATCCTTGAAAATGGATAACTCGGTGGCGCTGCCACCTCAGACATCTCCATTTTTAAGGATTGGCGCGATTCCTATAGTATAAGAACCATGGCGAATTTACCAAAGTCACATAAAACATATATCATCCCCTACTCTCTAAGATTAATTTAAACAGAGTGGGCAAAGCGGTTTGATCAATTAGGTAGATGATTTGTTTTATAGGGATTCGTAAGTTATAATATTAAAAGAATTGTTAATGACATTTTGTATAAGGAGAGTTACAAATGAAAAAGATAAAAAAGCTTATTATTACAGTCTTTCTGGCAACATCCTTTTTGGCGGTTCCTGTAAGCTTGCCACTTATGAATTATGAGATTGTGGAGGCTGCGGTTGTCAAATTAAATCAATCAAAGATTACGTTGTATGTGGGAAGAACGTATTCTTTGAAAGTGAATGGGACAAAGGACAAGGTGAAGTGGACTTCGGGGGATAAAAAGATAGCCACGGTTTCCGATACCGGTAAAGTAACGGGAGTAAAGAAGGGCAGTACAACTATAACGGCTGCTGTTGGTTCTAAGAACTATTCCTGCAAGGTAACCGTTGAGAATACGGATATAAGTGATAAAAAATTAGAGATAGGGATAGCGGATACGAAGTTACTTTCTATTAAAGGCTCTGCCGGGAAAGTAAGCTGGGGCAGTTCCGATTCTTCTGTCATCACTGTAAATAATGAGGGACTGGTATTGGCAAAAAAACTAGGGAAAGCCACCGTTACAGGAAAAAATGGCGGGAAGGTATACCAGTGCCATATAACAGTAGCAGATAAAAAGCTTCATGCCAGTGCTACGGATATTACAATATATGAGACAGTTCAGTTAACCCTATCTTCTGATAATCCATCAGGAGAAAATTTAATAATTAAGACAGAGAATCCAAAGATTGCGGATTACAAATTGGGACAATGGTCAGAGGGTAATGCACCTCTAGACATTATTCCAAAAGGAAAGGGTACAACAACCATAACTATTACTTCCAGCAAAACAAATGAGGTATTAAAAATTCGCGTTACGGTAAAAGACATTATAAAAGATGATAAAAATGAATTATCTGCAAAAGAAATTTATGCAAGATGTGTTTCATCTACCGTTCAGATTAATACCAATCGTGGATTGGGAACCGGATTTTTTATTGATCATGGAACTATTATAACCAATTACCATGTCATTAAAGATACTAGTAGTATTAGAGTACATATGCGTAATGGAGAAAACTATGATGTTTCATATATTTTAGGATATAGCGAAGAATTGGATTTAGCAATCCTTCGGATACCCACTACAAATGATATATTAAAGCATAACCAGCATGGAATAACCGTTGGAGAAACCGTTTATACCATCGGCAGTTCACTAGGACTTACCGATACCTTTTCCGATGGCATAGTAACTAATAATTTACGCAAATTAGAGGGAATCACTTATATACAGACCAATGCTGCTATGTCAAAAGGAAATAGCGGAGGGCCTTTACTGAATGCATATGGGGAAGTTATTGGGATCAATACTATGTACTTAGTGGACGGACAAAATTTAAATTTTGCTATTTACCTTCCTCAGATTTATCAGGTTAATACATCCAATCCAATGACTGTGGAGGAATTTTATGAAGAGACCTCAAAATCTCTATTGTTATATGAAGATACCACCGTTAGCGGCAGTAAAGAAAATTGTCAAACAGTAGAGTTTGGAGCTATGGTTTCTGGAACAATTATTCCAAATGAAATTGATTATTATCGTTTTGAATTATCCACTCCTTCCCAATTTCGATTTGCCGGAGTTCACACATCAGCAAATATGGAAGATGTATATTTTACAATCATGGATGAAGGTGGAAAAGTAGTGGAAGTTGCATCTCCCCAACTGATAGATGATACAGAAATGTCTGTCATCGATAGTGTGCTTACAACCGGAACGTATTATGTTACCATCTTTCCTAAAAAGGATGCTTTGACTGGTCCGGTTAATTATATCTTTATGGTGAATCATTAAAATTGTTGGATATAAAGCTGATTATAGATCATTAAAGGTGAAGCGGCGACCAATACATATTGGAGTTCTTCACCTTTTTGATATACATTATATTAGAAAAAGCTTGTCGTTCTCTTTATTTTATATTTTATAATAAATCCTTATTTTATTATTTTAAGAATAACACTTTCGTTATTAATAGATAATAATCCAATAGGAGGTCTTATTATGGCGATAGAGAATATAAATGCAGAATTAAAATTAATGGATGAGTTAAAAGTAGAAGGCCGTGCAAGAAATTTTAAACTAACCATGGATCAAGCAAAAGAAGCCGGTGGCAATAATGAAGGATTGTGCCCTGGTGAAGTGTTTCTGAACGCACTTGGAGGCTGCAAATGTATGGTTGCAAGAACATTATCGGAATCAGCTAATATAAAGCTAAAAGAACTTTATATTAAAATGGAAGGGGAAATGGATTCGGACGGATTTAGTGGAAAAAACAAAAATGCCAAAATTGGTTTTAGCAGTATTAAAACAAAGTACCTTATTAGTGCTGACAATACAGAAGATGAAATTAAGAATTTTATTAACACAATAGAGGCTAAATGTCCAATGCAAGATACTATTGTAAATGATCCGAAACTGGATTATGAAATAAATATTATGTAATCATTTTTATAATAACCTGGAATTGTCTCCAAAATCTGCCCGACAATATGCTTATATTTTCTGAAATATGAGGATTGACTATTAATAAGACAGCTGCTTTATAACTGACGATAAGCAGTTGGAAAAACTGTCATTTTGAAAGCGTGAAATTCAGCTTTGCTGAACTTATGTTTCCAGAATGACAGTTTTTTGTTCTGAAGATCTAATATGGAATTACTACACTCATGGTATAATGGAAATTATATAATCGCTGACATAGGCTTAATTCAATCATAGAAAAAAGACAGAAAAAAAGACAGAAAAAAAGACAGAAAAAGAAACAGAAAAAGAAAAAGAAACAGAAAAAGAAAAAGAAAAAGAAATAGAAAAGAAAATTTATTTTACCCGCACATAATACACCAATGAATCGTTATTCATAATGAAAGGAGGTTTTCGTGTGTCTTTAGAGCTCAAGGACCAATATGATAAAATATATAAATACTGCTATTTCAAAGTACAAAATTCAACGCTGGCGGAAGATTTGACACAGGAGACCTTTCTTAAGTTTTTCAGTCAAAGTTCCTATATCAGCCGCGGGAAACCCCTTGCGTATCTTTATACTATTGCAAAAAATCTGTGTATTGATACATATACAAAACAAGAAATGCTGCTTTTAGATGAAGATATTCCATCAGAAAATACACTGGAAGATCTTGAAACTAGTATAACTATAAAACAAGCCATCAGTGCCCTGCCTGGTGACTTGCAGGAACTTGTATTCTTACGGTTTGTTAATGAACTGTCAATGATGGAAATCAGCAGTATTACAGGCTTTTCACGATTTAGTATCTATCGTAAAATAAATAACGCATTAAATAGACTAAAACTCATTTTAAGAGAGGAGGACTTTTCTTGAATAAAAAGCTAAAAATGCAAATACAGGCAGCATTTGATACCCCATCACCAGTGAGAAAAAGAGAATTTTTGCAAAGGATTAATTTCCCCAAAATAAAATATAGTGGTTTCATCTTGAGTCAAATAGGTTATATCCGGAAGCGTGTTTGGCTTACCTCAATTGTTTTAGTAATGGGTGCCTTACTTAGATTAAAATTTGCCCAGGTTGATGATATATTCGGATTATTATGGATTATTTCTTCGGTGATGCCGTTTATAGTTTTAGTTGCAGTTATGGAGATATCCCGCAGTACCTCTTATCATATGACAGAACTTGAAATGAGTTGCAAATACAGCCTTTCTGATATTGTTTTGGTACGTTTGGGGATATTGGGGGGGCTAAATGCGGTTGTACTTATTACACTTTTATTATTACTGAATGGAAGAACAGATTATAGCTTTTGGCGTTTGGGAATCTATATGCTGGTTCCTTTTATGTTTACCTGTACTTTATCATTATTCGTACTCAATTATGTAAAGACAAGAGATACGTCTTATATTTGTGGCGGCATCAGCTGCTTTGTCAGTGTGCTGAACAGTGTTTTAATGTATTCAAATCAGGCGGTATTTACTATCCGATACTTTCACTTATGGGATATGGTATTCTTCGCCTTGCTTGTACTGATGATTTTACAAGTAGTTAAACTTATTAAAAAAACGGAGGAATTACAATGGAGCTTACAATAGATCGTTTAACGAAGCAATATCAAAATAAAATTGCTGTGGATCGAATGTCTTTAACACTGACAAAAGGTGTTTATGGACTTTTGGGTGCCAATGGTGCAGGAAAGACAACCTTAATGCGAATGATATGCGGTATATTAAAACCTACAAGTGGTGAGGTTCAATTTAATGGGATGGATGTAACAAATGAGGACTACCGGGATGCACTGGGATATTTACCTCAGGAGTTCGGATATTATCCTGAGTTTACGGCAATGGAATTCTTGTGTTATATGTCAAGTTTGAAAGGCTTAACAAAACAAAGAGCCAAAGAGAAATCAGCCGAGTTGCTGGAACTTGTTTCCCTATCTGATATGGCAAAGCGAAAGATCAAGACCTTTTCAGGGGGTATGAAACAACGACTTGGAATTGCACAGGCTATGCTTAATAATCCTAAGCTGCTAATTTTGGATGAGCCAACTGCAGGGCTTGACCCCAAAGAGCGTGTACGCTTCCGGAATCTAATTTCACAGCTGGGGACAGATAGAATTGTACTGCTTTCAACTCACATAGTCTCTGATATTGAGAATATTGCCGGGAAAATTTTGATAATGAAAGATGGTCAGCTAATCCATATTGGAAGTTTAGATGAAATTATTAAAGTGATTGACGGCAAGGTTTTTGAATGTACCATTGATAATAGAGAAGCAAAAGATTTAATGACTTTGTATCCGATTATCAATATAAGACAAGAGAATGAAAAAACATTTTTACGCTTGGTATGTGATAAAAAGCCTTATGAGAATTCTATTTGTGTAAAAGCAACCTTGGAAGATTTATATTTATATTATTTTAGTGAGGTGAATCAAAATGAGTAATTTTTTTGACATTGTAAGTTTTGAGTATAAAAAACTTTTTAAAAGGAAAAGCACCATAATTAGTTTATTGCTGCTTGTTATAATTGCTGCATTTTTAGCGTTCTTATCAGTTAAAAGTCACTTTTATTGGCACGAGAGCAGTGGAAGATCTTCCTTTGAAGCCATGAAATTGGATAGAGAGGTAATTCGCTCTAAAGCAGGAGTAATGGATGAAGCTTTTATAAAGGAAGTAATTGAACAAAATACGATTATGATATTCAGTGATGAAAACTACTATATTGATCACGGCAGACGTGTAGGTTCTAAATCTTATTCTTATATAAAATATGTATTGCCATATGAAAAAGCGGCTGACATCATAAATAGTATATATGAGGTAAATACGAATAATCTTGGTACCGATGGATTCCAAATCATCAATACTAGTGAAGTAAAACCCATCGATACACTTACAGTTAAGGAGGGGGAAAACTTTTATAATTCCATAAATCAGGCTTCTACGGAACATATTAACAGTTTATCCGGTTTGTCTCAAAAAGAAAGAGAAAAGCATTTTGAAATGCTTTCTAAGGTAAAAACTACTACAACGATCATTATGATGGGTATTTGTATTTTAATAAATATTTAAAAGTTATTGCATTGATTTTAATGATTACTATTGCAATTTGCCTCTCACCGATTTTTGCAAACGAATATTATTTAAAAACAGATCGGATTATATTGTCCTCAAAACATGGTAAAAGCAAGGCAATCTTTGCAAAATTATTTACAGGAGTGACATTTATAGCAGGCGCATCGTTTCTTACGCTATTTGGTTTTCTGCTGCTAATGTTATTGCTGCATGGATTTGATGGAGGAAATATGGCAATACAAACTTTAAGTGTCTATTCAACATATCCTCTTACTATGTTAACAGCAAGCTTGATTGCTATTGTTACTACTATCTTCGTTATTTTACTTTTTGGAATGTTAGTCATGCTGCTTTCATCCTGTTTTAATTCTTCTTTTTTGGTTATTACAGTGTCATTTTTGCTTTTGTTTTTGCCGGGATTATTTCATGTATCACCCAAAGAACGATTATTGTATCAATTGCTTCAGATTTTCCCTGCTAAGGCTACTGAATTTCCTAATATTTTTTCGGTGTATTTATTTGAAGTTCTGGGACAGGTATTCACGCCGGCAACCTTCTACATTATCTTTTCAATCATTATATCATTATTAATTATTCCACTTGTCAAAGGGACTTTTAGAAATCATCAAATAGTAGAATAAAGAAAGAGAACTAAAATTTATATTAATTTAATGAGCAAAAATCAGGTTAAAAAATACCCGGTTTTTGCTCTGATTTTTAATGGGGGATATAAATACATATCTTTTTGAAGATTATTAGACGACAATGTCGTTATTATTAATAGAGAACACCAATGGGGTGAATAGAAACAACATAAATCCCTGATTTTTTATAAATAATTGGGCTGGAATAAACTCAAGAAATTAATATAACATAATATTTATTTAAAAGTTACATATGTCCTATATACTATGGAAAATAGAAGAATAAATATAAAGTGATAAAGTATGAATGATAAATACTTCATACTTGGAGGTATAAAATGCAGAGAAAAAAGCTTGTAAATATTTTACTCAAATTCAGCACATGGATAGGACTGGCAGTATTTTGCCTTTTTATTCTTTATGGATATAAAACCGGTTTATTTTCTTCGGCAGAATCTTTTCGTGAATTCATTCTAAGATTCGGAATGTGGTCAGGTCTGATATTTGTTTTAATTCAAATTGCCCAGGTGATAGTGCCCATTATACCTGGGGCTGTCAGCTGCGTTGCGGGAATCGTAATATTTGGACCATGGGTTGGGTTCCTATATAATTATATCGGAATATGCATTGGTTCCATTCTTGTATTTTTACTTTCTAAAAAGTACGGAAAGGATTTTGTAAAAGGTATTATCGGAGAGAAATCTTATAACAAATATATTGGCTGGATTGATCGTGGAAGGAAATTTGACACCATGTTCGCATTGGCTATATTTTTCCCGGTAGCTCCGGATGATTTGCTCTGCTATATTGCAGGCCTGACAAAAATGAAATTAGAAAAATTCGTGGCAATTATATTACTTGGTAAGCCAATGTCAATTGCCCTTTATAGTCTGGGACTGACCAGCGTTGGCCAGTATCTGTTAAGTTTTATCAAATAAAATTATGAAAGAGGAGATTTGTGCTGTCCACAAAATCTTCAGGTCTTGGAAGGAGCATGGTTATATGAAAATATTATTACATTCCGATCATCTTAAAATGGTCGAAAAAAGCGGCGTAGGAAGGGCAATTTATCATCAAATCAAAGCCTTGGAAGAAAATCACATTGCATATACAACAAATAAAAAGAATGAGTATGATATTGTACATATTAATACTGTTTTTCCAAGCTCTTATTTTATGGCTAAAATAGCTAAGGCAAAAGGCAAAAAAGTAGTATATCATGCCCATTCTACAGAAGAAGATTTTAAGAATTCATTTCGCGGTTCCAATATTATCTCACCTCTTTTTAAAAAATGGCTGATGAAATGCTACAGCAGCGGAGATGTTATCATAACACCAACTTTGTATTCTAAAAGCATATTAGAGGGATATGGTTTGAAAAAGCCCATTACTAATATTTCTAATGGTATAGATTTAGACTTCTTTAAGAAAGACGTGGAAGGCGGCAGACGTTTTCGTGAAAAATATCATTTTAACGAACAGGACAAAATAATTATTTCAGTGGGATTATACATTGAGAGAAAAGGTATTTTAGATTTTGTAGAACTGGCAAAGGCAATGCCTGAATATAAATTCGTATGGTTTGGATATACCAATCTAAACACGGTAACAAGCGATGTTAAAAAAGCAGTGGAAACCAAACTGCCAAATCTGTATTTCCCCGGCTATGTAAATCGGGAAGAGTTAAAAGATGCCTATAGCGGAAGTGATTTATTCCTATTCCTGACCCATGAAGAAACGGAAGGAATCGTATTATTAGAAGCCTTATCCATGAAAATCCCCGTATTAATACGTGATATACCTATTTATCAGGGCTGGTTTAAAGATGGTGAAAATATATATACCGGAAATGACTTACCTCAATTTGAAGCTAAGATCCAGGGAATTATAAATCATACTCTGCCATCCTTGGTAGAGCAGGGATATGAAATGGCAAAGGAAAAAGATATAAAAGAAGTAGGTAAACAGTTAATTTCTGTATATAACAATCTGATGAAACAACCACAGTATGCATTGGGGCGTAGGAGTATATTAAATCCGTATGCTATGAGTGACCTTAGATAAGGAAAATCAATAATGTATAGCAAATGAGCTTCTTAATATCCCTCTTATCTATTTATTTGCAGTTATGGGCTAGGCTTAGTTTGAGAAAATTGTTTTCAATATCCCTTAGGAAAGGATAAAATATCTTGACTAATAATGGCATTGATACTATGCTTAACTTGTAGAATTTGCGAAGTAACTTTAAATCTCGCAAATTGATTTACTAAAGAATACAAGGGAGTGAAAAGATGCTTAAAATATTGGCTATTGGAAATAGTTTTTCTCAAGATTCTACTACCTATTTGTATGATGTAGCAAAGAGTGGTGGAGTAGAATTAAAACTTGTTAATCTTTATATAGGTGGTTGTTCTTTAGAGACCCATTGGAATAACATAGTTGAGAATAAAAAAGATTACGAATATCAATTAAATGGCACATTTAATGGAAAATATGCTTCCATACTTGAAACCTTAGTGGAAGAAGAATGGGATGTAGTAACCATGCAGCAATGCAGTGGCTTTAGCGGGCTGATAGATACCTATCGTCCTTACATAGAAAAGTTGTCCAATTATATCAAAGAACATGTTCCAAATGCAAAGCAACTAATCCATCAGACCTGGGCCTATGAAATCGATTCCGATCATGCACATTTTAGCTATTACCAAAAAAATCAGGATATTATGTATAGGGAGTTGATTCAATGTTACCAAACAGTGGCTGATGAACTATCCTTAGATATTATTCCTTTTGGAGAGGTGATTCAGGAACTAAGAACATTGCCTCCTTTTGACTATAAAAATGGCGGGCAAAGTCTATGCAGAGATGGATTCCATATGCATTTGGTTTATGGAAGATATGCTTTGGCTGCAACTTGGTACGAGTATGTCATAAAAGGAAATATTCTAAATAATAAATACAAACCTCCCGTCATAGATGGAATAGAGGCCACAGAGGAAAACCTGCAAATTATAAAGCAGTGTATTCATAACAAAATAAACAGCTAAAATAAAATTCCTATTTTTTAAGAAATGTAATAAAGAATGATTATCCTATTAACCCCAGAGGTATTGGATAGTCATTTTTTATTACACAAAAGATGAATGAATAGAATATTTATAGATTTATTAAATAATATTAAAATATTTTCATAGATATAATATAAATATTAATTAATATATTATTCGGGAGCAATATGCAAATAAATAAAAAAACTTTTAAATCCTCTTTTTCATCCAAAGTGATAAGTTTAATACTATTACTGCTTATCATAATAACTTGTTGGCTAATAGAAAGATGCAGGGTAAGAAAACCTGAAAAGATAGTAGGCTATTATGCAGCCTGGAATAAAACAGTTTCTCCCAAAGATATCGATGCAGAAAAGCTAACACACATCAATTATGCCTTTGCCAATATAGGAAATGACCTAAAAATAGAACTTGGCTATCCAGATGTAGACGAAAAAAATATTAAGGAATTAAATAAATTAAAGAAAATAAATCCTGAGCTGAAAACCTTAATATCCATTGGCGGATGGAATTGGTCAGGAGACTTCTCGAATGTTGCTCTTACGGAAGAATCCAGAAACACATTTGCCGATAGCGTTATTGATTTTATAGTTAAATATAAATTTGATGGTGTTGATATTGACTGGGAGTATCCCGTAGGGGGAGGTCTGCCCACCAATAAAACCAGACCGGAGGATAAACAAAACTTCACCCTTTTAATGCGGAAATTAAGAGAAAAGTTGGATGAAAGGGGAAAAATAGATGGAAAACATTATCTGCTTACTTTTGCAGGAGCTACGAACAACGATTACCTAAATAATATAGAACTGGATAAACTAGCAGAATATGTAGATTATGTAAATGTTATGACCTATGATATTCATGGACCCCGTGATCAATTCACTGACTTTAATGCACCTCTTTTTACTAATAGTGACAGATCCCCCCAATATAAATGGAGTGTTGATGAAGGCATTACTAACTGGATAAAAACTGGCTTCCCAAGAGATAAAATGGTTATGGGAATTCCTTTCTACGGATACGAGTACAAGGATGTGCCCGATATCAATTATGGACTATACCAACCTTTTTCCCACGGAAATTCTATAAGCTACAGTGACATCGTAAAAAATTACATAGATGACCCGAACTTTGTACATTTTTTTCATAAAGAATCAAAGGTCCCTTGGCTATTTGACGGCTTCACCTTTATTTCTTACGATAATAAAAAGTCCATTGGATATAAAGCTAAATACATAAAAGACAAAGGGCTGGGAGGAGCAATGATCTGGGAATTAGGCCAAGATTATGAAGGCGTTTTACTCAATTCTTTATATAATGATCTGAAGGGATGCAAATAAAAATTTAGGTTATTAATGTACGTACGCTTTGCCTAATATAGGTTATCCA